>JANQNV010000288.1 GCA_028279425.1 Longimicrobiales bacterium
GCCCTCGGCCTGGACGGCGGGTTCGATGGCCACGACCTGACCGAGGCACCACTGCGCCTTCTCGCGGGGTGGAGCGTGCCCGCCGAGCGCGTGGCCGTCTCCCCTCGCATCGGGATCCGGAAAGCGGCAGACTGGCCGCTGCGCTACTCTGTTCGGGGCAGCCACGGTGTGACGCCGTGAACCCCTCTCTCCCCTCCCACGGATTCGTTCGCGCATGAGCGACCCCACCTGGATCTCCCTCCTGCCGCCACTCCTGGCCATCGTCCTCGCGATCGCGACGCGCCAGGTCTACCTCTCCCTCGCGGGGGGGATCTGGTTGGGATGGACGATCCTCAACGGGTGGAATCCGCTGACGGGTCTGGCCGCCTCGGTCGACGGACTGGTGGACGTCTTCGTCGACCCCGGCGAAACCAAGGTGCTGCTGTTCACCCTCGTGATCGGCGCCATGATCGCCACGATCGAATCGTCGGGTGGGGTCCAGGGCTTCATTGCGTGGTTGGAGTCGAAGGACCGCGTGCGGACGGAGCGCGGGGCCCGTATGCTCGCCTGGATCACGGGCGTCATCATCTTCATCGAGTCCAATATCACCGTTCTCGTGGCGGGTTCGGTCGCGCGCCCCCTCTTCGACCGCTACCGGCTCTCGCGCGAGAAGCTCGCCTACATCATCGATTCCACCTCGGCCCCCATCTGCATCCTGGTGCCCCTGAATGCATGGGGCGCCTACAACCTCGGGATCCTGTCGGGCCTCGGCGTCGACGACGCCCTGACCGTATTCGTCGAGTCGATCTTCCTGAACTTCTACGCCCTGGCCGCCGTCCTCCTCGCCCTCGTGGTCGCATGGACGGGGTGGAGCCCCGGTCCGATGGCTCGGGCGGAGCAGCGGACGCGAGACGGCGACGTGCTGTGGCCCGGGGCAACGCCGCTGATCGACGAGTCGGTCCTGTCGCCCGCGCTCGATCCCAAGGTGACGCCTCGGGCCGCCAACATGGTGGTCCCGATCGCGGTCATGGTCCTCTCCATGCCGCTCGGGCTCTGGGTCACCGGCGACGGCGTGCTGTCGGAGGGGGACGGGTCGACCTCGGTCCTCTGGGCGGTTCTGCTGGGACTCGCGGCGGCGTGGATCATGCTCCGGGCCCAGGGTGTCTCGACCGTCGACGATCTGGTGCGGACCAGTCTCAAGGGAGCCGGAGGACTCGTTCCCCTCGCCCTGATCCTCCTCCTTTCGTTGGGGATCAAGGACGTCGCCTCGGCCCTCGGCACCGGACCGTACGTGGCCCAGATCACGGCCGGCGTGATTCCACCGGTCGTGTTTCTGCCCCTCGTGTTTCTCGTGGCCGGCGGCATCGCGTTTTCGACCGGGACGAGCTGGGGCACCTTTGGCATCATGCTGCCGATTGCCGTCCCGGCTGCCGAGGCGCTTGGGCTCCCACTGGCCCCCTTCGTCGCCGCGTCGCTCTCGGGGGGCATCTTCGGCGACCACTGCTCGCCGATCAGCGACACCACGATCATCTCGTCGATGGCGGCCGCGACCGACCACATCGACCACGTGCGCACGCAGCTTCCGTTCGCGCTGATCGGCGGGGCGATCGCGGTGGTGGGTTTCGCGGTCGTCGGAGCCACCCTCTGAGCCGGGAAAGCGAGGCGACGAAAGGGCTCGGTAGTGGGTCACTTTGAATAGTTACATCTCTCCCGTGACGACCCGAGCCTCTGTTAGATTCAGAGCATGGGAAAGAAACCGAAGGACGAAGGCAAGCTCCGCCCCGACGCGAACGAGGTCGCCCACCGGGTGATGCTCGAAGCCACGGGCCAGCTCCCGAAGACGCCGCCGCCCGGCGAGCGTGAGGACGACGAGAAGCACCCCGTCGCGGTGAAGCGGGGGAAGAAGGGGCCAGGGCGGCGCTAGGGCCGGGGCCCGGGAAGCTGCCTTCCCACGCGATCCAGCATCGCGTCGGCTTCTTCCTTTAGTCGCTCCTGCTCAAACTTGAGGAAGCTGGCTCGACGCAGAATGCGCACGACGGAGGCTCGATCTTCTGGGCGTGTCGGCATGTGAAAAGTCATCGCCAAGAAGTCGTTCGGGTGGAATCTGTTACGGCTGGTCTTTGTCGAGCCCGTCGAGGCCGCGTCTATGCGCTCCAGATACGGTGCCGAGTTCATGCAATGGACGATGTACTCACGGACGACATCGGGGTCTTCGACGATGTCCTGCCTGATCTCAAACGTCGGGAACTCGACCGACGCATGGCAACCGTCCATCTCTTCGGCGACGACAGCGAAGGACCCACGGAAGGCGAAGAGCTTGTTGTAGACGATCCGGGGGGAGCGGACCACGTAGGCGCTCTTCGCGCCGATCTCACGACCGTACTTTTCTTCTCGGACGAAAGCCCCGCCTCCCCACCACCGCACGCCTACGAGGCGGTAGGACTCGGCGTCCTCTAGCTGCACGCGTTCCGACACCTGCTCTAGAAAGTCACCGACTTCCCATTCCCCCCAATCGACTCCTTCAAAAGCGTCTCCTAGCTCCTCGGCGAGTGATTCATACTCCGCCGTAATTCCTTCCAGGGTGCGGCCGAAGCCTTGCGTGAGTTCTCTTGGATTGGCCCCGGCATCCGCGGCGTCGTCATGAGGTGGCCGATAGTAGAATTCGGCGTCGAGCCGGTCTCCGGCGGCCTCGCGCCACGCCTTGACCCCCAGCTCCTCCGCCCCAGCCGCACCTGTGAGCGCCATGAGGACTTCGGGCAACTCGTTCCCAGAGATCGGCTGCCCGTTTGGCGCATACCCGGTGTTGTCCGCGATAGCAAAGAACGTCTCTGCCTGGGCCCCCTCATCGGGTCCTTCTTTCCGCGTGAGGAACACGACCGATGTCTTGGCCCGAGCCCCGTAGCCCTGAAAGGTCTCGGGTGGCAGGCTAACTACGGCGTCGATCCATGCGTGACGCCTTACCCAGTCGCGGACGTACTCAGTGCTGCGGTTGTTCAGAATGCCGTCGATCACAACGATGGCTACACGGCCACCGGGGCGGACCAACCGAATAGACCTCTCCATCGCGAGGATCACCCTAGATTGAGAGGCCCGTCCGGCACCTAGCTCGTACCTAGCCAGTACCTCACGGTCGGTCTCAAAGGACCCGAAAGGCGGGTTGGTGAGGCAGATGTCAAATTGCCCGTCGTAGATGACGCCGTCGACATCAGTCAGCCCGTCGTGGCGGAAGATTCCGGCACTTCCGTCACCATGAACGATCATGTTCATTCGGCACGCCTGAGACGTGCGCTCTTTCCAGTCTGTGCCGAAGAGTGACCGATCGGAAAGCTCAACCCGCCAGCGCTCCTTCTCCTCATCGGCGAAGTCTTGGAGCCGAATCTTCTCTGAGACTACATCGAAAGCGTAGATCAGGAAGCCACCGGTGCCGCAGAACGGATCAACGATCCTCTCGCCAATCCGAGGGCCAATCGCGTCAACCATGAACTCCACGACATTACGGGGAGTGAAGTACTCTCCGAGCCCCCCCGTGAACGTGTCGCCAAGGAAGTACTCGAACGCCTCCCCCTTCACGTCAAAGGCAGTAAGCGACAGGTCGAAGTCCTCGAAGAGTTCGACGATCGCCTCAATGGTCCGATCGTGGAGCCTAATGGTTACGCCGGGCTCGAACAGTCCTGAGAAACGTTCGTCCGCCTTGGTTTCGTCAAAGATCTGACGGACCACGTTGAGGCCGAAGCGATCAAGCGACTCGCGGAGGGTCGAGGCCCGAAAGCGGTTACCGCCGTCCTTCCTTTCCTCGTACATCTTGCAGAACAGGACCTTTGACATCTCGTCGAAGGCAGCGGTCGGATCGAGTCCGTCGTTGTTTCTGATCGCGTTATGGCAGGCTCTCAACAGAAGCTTAAAGGTCTGGACGTCGTCAATGATGAAGAGTTCGTGCTTTGCCTCACGCCTGAGCGCGTCCCGCACCGACTTCGAGAGCGTGAACTCGACAAGGTTCTCCGCCAACTCGTTTCGGTCTGGTAGGTCGGTCAGCCGCTCCTTGTTGAGCGTATGGAAGACCTGAACCTGGTCGCCATTCGTAATGAGGGTGAGGGGCGGAATACGCGGCAGCAGTCGCGCATAGGAGATAGCTTGCTCCCTGACCTTCTTGTCGAGTGGCTGAGTGGGAGCCTTGGTTTCGCACAAGACGAGCGGCGCATCATGGGCTGCGGAGGCGTGCACCACCACATCAGCGAAAATCGTCTTGACCCGCCGGCCCTCATGCACCTCGACGCCTTTCTCGAACTCACAGACGTCAGCGAGGTAGCCCCGCTCCTCCAGTAAGGGCATGAGGAAGCGAATCTTGACGTCTTCCTCGGTCCGTGGAGGTGTCATCGTGCCGTTTCCTCTTGGTACATGGACCAGGGGCTCCGTGGGTCTGTCAAGACCACATTCGTGCGATTCGGTCGTGACCGCTCCACCCAACTTCGCCAGCATAGTAGCGTGGCGTGACCGAGGCTAGGGCAGTGGTCGCGCGCGCGTCGTGCCTCGGACTCATTTGTGCGAACCGGTCGAGAGAAGGCTTGTCACCATGTTGGCATTTGACTCTTTTAAATGTAACATGAACAAGCTCTCTGACTCCAAGCGCGCCGCGATCCTTCGATGCCTGATCGAGGGGTCTTCCATCCGGTCTACTGCCCGCATCGTGGGATGCGCGAAGGGGACCGTCCTCAAGCTTCTGGTGGACGCGGGCGAGTTTTGCGCCTTCTACCAAGACCGGGTGTTACGGGACCTGCCGTGCACCCGCCTGGAGGCCGACGAGGTCTGGTCGTTCGTCGGTGCGAAGAAGAAGAACGCGAAGCGCGCAGGTGACGGCGATGTCTGGACGCACACCTGTCTTGATCCCGACTCGAAGCTGATGGTCTCGTGGCTCGTGGGGGACCGGGGCGCGGAGGCGGCGACGGAGTTCATGTGTGACGTCGCGTCACGGATGGCCGGACGCATCCAGATTTCGACGGACGGGCACAACGCCTATGAGGTCGCGGTACGGGCCGCGTGGGGCTGGAAGGTCGATTGGGCGCAGGTCATCAAGCAGTACAGTAACCCGGTCGCCCCCGAGGATCGGCGCCGCTACTCACCCGCTTCGTGCACCGGGATCAAGAAGGTGCGGAAGATCGGGAATCCCGACCCCGAGCTGGTGTCGACGTCGCTCGTCGAGCGATCGAACCTGCACCTTCGGATGAGCGTGCGTCGGTTCACGCGGCTGACGAATGCCTTCTCTAAGAAGATCGAGAACCACGCCCACGCGGTCGCCCTCGCCTTCATGGCCTACAACTTCGTGACCCCGCACGGGACGCTCACGAAGGCGAACGGAGGGATCAAGACGACGCCCGCGATGGCGGCAGGGATCAGCGACCACCCGTGGAAGGTCGAGGACATCGTCGCCCGCATGGACCCGGATAGATTGTTACAGGTGAAATGACCCACTACCAAGGGCTCCGCACGAGTTGAACCGGGTCGGTATCGACTCTACATTCCGACGTTCCAGTCCGACCAGACCGACGCTTGGAGTCGCCCTTCGTGAACATCACAGTCTGCATCAAGCGCACCCCCGACACCGAAACGCGCGTGCGCGTCGGATCCGACGGCGCGTCCATCGATCCGGCGGGCGTGAAGTACATCGTCAGCCCCTACGACGAGATCGCCGTGGAGGCGGGTCTGCGGATGCGCGAGGCTGCGGGCGATGGCCAGGTGACCGTCGTGACGCTGGGCGACGTGAATGCGGCAGAGCAGCTCCGCTCGGCCCTCGCCATGGGCGCCGACAAGGCGGTCCTCCTCGAGGGCGAGGCCGGGATGGACGGGTTGGCTACCGCCAAGGGGCTGGTCGCCGAGCTCTCCGAGCACGACGCCCCGCTGATCCTCTTCGGGGTGAAGGCGGCCGATGACGATCAACAGCAGGTCGGCCCGATGGTCGCGACGCTGATGGGCCGCCCCTGCGTCACCTCCGTGTCGTCGTTCGAGGTGTCCGGCGAAAGCGTCCGCTGCCACCGCGAGGTCGAGGGTGGCACCGAAGTCGTCGAGGCACGGCTCCCGGCCGTCATCACGGTGACGAAGGGCGAGTTCGAGCCCCGCTACGCGTCGCTGAAGGGAATCATGGCGGCCAAGCGAAAGCCGCTCGAGAAGAAGGAGGCCGCGGTGTCGTCGTCGGGGGTCACGCTGCTGGGGCTGGAGCTTCCGCCGGAGCGTCCGGAGGGTCGGATCGTCGGCGAGGGACCCGACGCGGCGGGAGAGCTCGTTCGTTTGTTGAGAGAAGAGGCCAAGGTACTCTGAGGGGAGGAATCCATGGGCGATGTGCTCGCCTTTGCTGAACAGCGGGACGGAGTCGTTCGAGGAGTCACGCACGAGGTCGTCTCGGCCGGCGCGAGGTTGGCCGCCGAGCTGGGCGGCGAACTCCACGCGATCGCGATCGGTGGCGCCGGGCTGAGCGGCGCCGTCGGGGGTCTGGGGGCGTTCGGCGCGTCCCGTGTGAAGGTCGCCAGCGACCCGGCCCTCGCGTCGTATTCGCCCGATGGCTACGCCGGTGTCGTGGCGGAAGCCGTGAAGCAGGGCGGCTACACGGCGGTCCTCTTCGCCGCGACCTCGGTCGGAAAGGATCTCGCGCCCCGGGTGGCCGCCCTCCTCGACGTCCCCATGGCGTCGGACGCGACCGAATTGGCGGCGCAAGACGGAGCCGTCGTCGTGCGTCGGCCGGTGTACTCGGGAAAGGCGTTCGCCCGCGTCCGGCTCGACGCCTCCCCTGCGGTCGTGTCGCTCCGCCCCAACGCGTTTCCCGCTGAGGAGCGGGCCGCGGCCGGTGCCACCGAAGACGTGGCCGTCGCCGTCGACCCGGCCTCGTGGGCCTCGAAGGTGGTCGGCTTCGAAGCGGCTGGCGCAGGTGCACTCGACGTCAGCGAGGCGTCGATCGTGGTGTCCGGGGGCCGGGGCATGAAGGATCCCGAGCAGTGGTCGGTGCTCGAAGAGTTGCGAGACGCGCTGGGCGCCGACCAGGCCGCCCTCGGGGCGTCGCGCGCCGTGGTCGATGCCGGTTGGCGTCCGCACGGCGAGCAGGTCGGTCAGACGGGCAAGACCGTCTCGCCGAAGTTGTACTTCGCGGTGGGTATTTCCGGGGCGATCCAGCATCTGGCGGGTATGCGGACCTCGGGTACGATCGTGGCGGTCAACAAAGACCCGGATGCGCCGATCTTCGGCGTGGCCGACTACGGGATCGTCGGCGACCTCTTCGATGTGGTGCCCAAGCTCGCCGAGGAGATTCGTACGCTACGCGCCGGCGACTGACCCGGCGCGTGGCCGAATCGCTCCACCCCTTCGGGCGCAGGGGGATGGTGCACCGAGCGTAATCGCGGCCCGCTCCGCTCCGGCGAGGGCGGGCCGTCGCTCGTGGGGGGAGCTTCCTGTCCTCAAGAGAGGACGACCGCCGCGTTCTCCCCGTGATTCCTGGGCCTTTTCTTCTGGTACGACACCTGCACAGCCGATACTCGTCGCGGTGAAGCGTGTCTCGAGGAGGAACACCATGAGTCGACGGTTGTGGGGAGGGCTGATGCTGGGTCTGGCCCTGACGGCGTGTGAAGACGATTACTTCCTGGCGCCCGGCGACGGCGGACCTGCCGCCCCGAGGAACCTGAACGCGTCCTACTATGCGGGGGCGATCAGTGTGACCTGGGAGCTCGGCCCAGGTTGGGACGGAGAGGCGTTCCGGGTGTACGGGAAGCGGGCCAGCGACGCGGACTATTTCCTGATCGCCGAAGTCACGAACTGTGCGAACGGCTTCTGCTCCTACTCCGACGTCAACATCCTGTCGAACCAGACGTACGACTACTATGTGGCCGCGGTCGACATCGATGGCTTCGAGACGGCCTCGTCGGAAGCGATCCGCGTCGACGTGCCCGACCAGGTGCCGCCCCCGACGCCCGGCGGGATCGGTGTGATCGCGCTCGATGCCGCCAACTTCGTCTTCTGGGACGGGGCGGCCCGCTCGGCCGACGACTTCGGCTTCTACCGCGTCTACCTGTTCGACGGCGCGGAGAGTTTTCTGCTCGGTGAGACCGACTCGGAGGGTTTCCTCGATCTGCTGACGCCCAATGGATCGACCTTCACCTACTTCGTGACCGCCGTCGACAACGCGGGGCACGAGAGCCAGGGGAGTGCCTCGGCCGACGGGACCCCACGGCCCGACTTCCACGGCGAGGTCGTCTACGACTTCTTCGCGCAGCCCGGGCTGTCGGGCTTCGCCTTCCAGGAATCGGAGGCCACCAATCCGATCCTGGACGGAGGCGACCCCGCGCGGCACTTCCGGATGGAGACGGACGCCGACGGTTGGTGGATGGTGCCGGGGCCGGGGGTCTCGATCTATCCCAGCGGCTTCGAAACGACGTCGCTGAAGTGTGGGCCCGCAGCGGACGGGTCGTGCGTGTCTCTCGACGTCGCACCGACGTCCGGATATCAAGCCGCAGACGTGGGGCTCTTCCCGCAGACCACCTACGCTTTGCGGATCCCGGCACCTGGCGGCGGAACGCGGGTCGCTGCGGTGCGGGTCGAGTTGCTGGGCTTCGACCAGAACGACGACCCGCTCATGATCTTCGACTGGGCCTACCAGTTGCAGGTCGGCAATCCGAACCTCTCGCCCCGGGCGAATCGCTCCTTCCAGCGAAGGTAGGCTCTTCCGAGCCGGTCCCAGGGTCGACCCCGCGGGTGTCCCATCCCGCGGGGTCGTTTGCATGGGGTCGACCTTCGAGTGGTATCTTGGGGGAATGACCCCCCTACTCGAAACGGTCCCGAACTTCAGCGAAGGGCGGGATCCCGGGTTCGTGCGCGAGGTGTGTGCCGAAATGGCTCGCGCGGGAGCTGAGGTCCTCGATGCCTCGGCCGATCGAGAGCACCACCGTTCGGTGGTGACGGCCATCGGGACCGCGGCCCAGATCGAGGATGCGGTGGTCGCCGCGGCCGAGGTCGCCGTGGCACGGATCGACCTCCGCCGCCATCGCGGCGTTCATCCGCGGATCGGGGCGCTCGACGTCGCCCCGGTCGTGCCCCTACTCGACGCCCGCATGGACGAGGCGATCGCCAGCGCCGCTCGGATCGCCGAGCGCATCGAGGCCCTCGGTGTGCCCGTGTTTCTCTACGGTCGATCGAGCGCCGACGGGCGGGGCCTCGCCGGGCTCCGCCGCGGAGGTGTCGAGGGCCTTCGCCACGGGTTTCCTCCGGACCGGTACCCCGACCATGCGGCCGGTAGGACCGACCCGCACCCGACGGCCGGGGCCACCTGTGTCGGTGCGCGCCCTCTCCTCCTCGCCTGGAATCTGCAGGTCGAGGGTGTGGCGCTCGACGACCTCCGTGCGATCGCCGCGGCGCTCCGCGAGCGGGGTGGGGGGTTCGCCGGACTGCGCACGCTGGCCCTCTACCTCGGACCCGACCGGCACTCACAACTGTCGATGAACCTCGAAGATGTCGACACTAGAGATCCTGGGGCCGTATTCGATGCGGCGGAGCGGGCCGTCCACGAGGCGGGGGGTCGCATCGTCGCCACAGAGGTGATCGGGATGATCCCGGACGCCCTTGTGCTTCGAACGGCCGCCCGCAGATTACGACTCCTGGAGGGGGATCCACGGCGCTTATTGAGTGCTCGCATCGCGCGACACGTGGCCGCACGGCCACCCGATCTCGATGCAGTGGTGTCCTGGATCCGCGCTGCCGGAGCCGATGTGCCACCTCACGTTCGAGAGGCCGCTGACCGTCTGGCCCTCCAACCGACCGCAACGCCGATCCTGGGCGATTCCGTATGAGCAACATCGAGGGACTCAAAGAGCAGGCGCGCCGCCACGAGCAAAAGGAGGAGTGGAGGAAGGCGCTCGAGCTCTACCAGAAGGCTATCGATCGGCTCGCTCAGGAAGACGACCCCGACATCGGCCTCCACAACCGCGTGGGAGATCTCTACATCCGTGTGGGTGAGATCGATTCCGCCGTACGTGCTCTGGAGCAGGCCGTCGAGCTCTATGTGGATGCCGAGCTGCCCAACAACGCGATCGCGGTCTGCAAGAAGATCCTGCGCAACGTACCCGACCGGCATGAGGTCTTTCTCCGCATGGGGCAGATCCGCGCGAGCCAGGGCTTCCTGGTCGACGCGAGAACCCATTTCCTCACCTTCGCGGAACGGATGCAGGAGGCCGGCCAACTCGACGAGGCCCTCCGAGCGCTGGTGGAGTTCGCCGATGCGGCTCCGGAGGACACCGAGATCCGGCTCGCCATCGCCGGCCATTTCGAGCAGCACGATCGAATCGACGAAGCCGTCGAGCAGCTCGGCCAGGGCTACGCCTCCGCTGTCCAGCAGGGCCAGGATCAGGCGGCCGACGCCTTTCGTGCCCGGCTGGAGGAGCTCCGTCCTGGGACCGACCCGTCGACGTTTCTGGCGGTCGACGAGCCCGAGTCGGATGCCTTCGTGGTCGAGGCGACGTCCCTCGGGGGGGGCGAGGAGGAGTCGGCCCCGGTCGAGGCGAGTGGCTCGGACGGCCTCGACGAAGACTGGGGCGCGTCGACCGGTAGCGTACCGGATTGGAGCGACGGCGACGACGTCGAACTCGACGTGTTCTCTGGCGCGGACGACGATTCGCTCGAGATCCTCTCCGATTTCGACGACCCGGGCGACGCGATCGCCGAGGCCGTCGAAGAGGCCTCGGGAATCGATTCGGCCTTCGATCCGTTCGACGGCCCCGCCTCCGCGGAGACGTCGTTCGATGAGGGCTCGTTCGACGAGGACTCCTTGTCGGACGCCATCGCGGCGATCGGGCCGGACGTGAGTCACCTCGACGTGCCGGCCGACGACGACGATCCGCTCGAAGGCCTCCACGTGGTACAGGAAGACGACCTGGAGTTCGTGGCCGTCGTCGACGACGACCTGGACGACGAGCCTCCGCTCCCGCTCACGACCTTCCACGAGGCCCACGACGACTTCGATCCCGTCTTCGGCGACGAGCCGATCGACGTCTTCGGCGGGGGGGGCGGCCTCTCCGTCGAGGGGCCCGATGAGCTCCCGTTGGTGGAGTTCGGTGCGGTGCCCGAGGGCGGGCTCGCGCCGCCGGTCATGCCGCCGATGGTGCCGGTCTTCGACGAGCCGACGGGACCGTCCGAGACGGAGCCTTCGTCGGCGATCGAGGCCGCGTTGGTCGAGGGCTTCGATGCGGCCGAAGACCGTGACGCCGACGTCGAGTCCGTCGACGACGTGCTCTCGGGCGGTCTCGACGGGGTACTGGATGCCGGGGAGCCGGACTCCGAAGTGCTACCGGCCGCGGTCGACGACAGCGTGTCGCTCGATGCGCCGGTAGAGGTCGACGACGCGGCGCCGCACGCCGAGGTGCCGCACGCCGAGGTGTCGGATGCGGAGGTGTCGGATGCCGAGGTGTCGGACGCCGACTCCGGCGAGCCCGTTCTCGAGGTCGACTCGGAGGGTGAAGAGCTGGACCGGCTGCAGCGAACGGTCGAGGCGGCGCACCGCGCCGGCGACGACGCAGCGCTCGCGGATGCGTACGTGGGCCTCGGCGAGGCCCTGCGCCGTGCGGGCGAAGAGGTGCGGGCGGTGGCCGTGTTCAGGGAGGCGCTTCAGGTGGTGCCCGATCACGCGGGTGCTCGCGCCGGGCTCGACGCGGCTCCACCGGTCGAGCGCACGGTCACGGAGGTCGCTTCGAACGAAGACTACGTGGATCTCGGGGCTCTGATCCTCGGCGAAACGGAAGAGAAGACGACGCGCTTCGTCGTCGCCTACGAGGAGCCCTCCGGCGACGAGCAGGCGGACTTCGCCAAGATGCTCTCGCAGTTCAAGGCGAAGGTCGCCGAAAACGTGGACGCCTCCGACGTCAAGGCACACCACGATCTGGGTACCGCCTACAAGGAGATGGGTCTTCTCGACGAGGCGGTCGAGGAGTTCCAGGCGGCGCTGCGGGCCTCGGCCGACCACCTGCCTACCTACGAGATGCTCGGACAGACGTTCCTCGACAAGGGAACACCGGAGACGGCGGTGCGGGTGTTGACCCGCGCACTCGACGCTCCCTATGAAGTCGAAGACGAATTGCTCGGAATCTATTACTATTTGGGGCGTTCCCACGAGCAATCCGGGAACAAGGAGCAGGCGCTGGAGTTCTACGAACGCGTCTTCTCGCTCGACATCAATTTCGCCGACGTCACGGAGCGTCTTCGCGCACTCCGGTGAGGCGTCGTCGGGCACTTCCGTGAGTGGGCTGCCCTCGTGACCACAACCTCCGACGCCACTGCCGGTTCGCTCGTCGAGCCGCTCACCCTCGAGTCCCTCCAGGGACCGCTCGGGGACGGTCTCGATCAGGTCATGGACGAAATTCGGAGGATCGTCGTCTCCGATTTCGGAATGGTCGATGAGGTCAACGAATACCTGTTGATGGTGCGCGGGAAACTCTTCCGCCCCACTCTGACCCTGCTGGCCAATCACGTGGGGGGGCGCCCCGACCGACGCGCGGTGACGCTGGCGGCGATCGTCGAGTTGGTCCACCTGGCGACGCTCGTCCACGACGACGCGGTCGACCACTCCGTACTTCGCCGCGGTCAGCCGACCGTGAACGCGCTCTGGACCCATCAGGTCGCCATCATCATGGGCGACTATCTGTACTCCCGGGCCGTGATCGAGTTGGCCCATCTGGGCATCATGGATGCGGTGCGGATCATGGGGCAGGCCGCAAACCAGATGAGTGTGGGTGAGATGCGTCAGTTGACGTCGTACGACGCACTCGACTTCTCCGAAGACGACTACGATCGGCTCATCGCCTCCAAGACCGCCTCTCTCATGGCTGCCGCCTGCGAGTTGGGAGCCGTGGTCGGCGTACCCGAGTTCCGTGCCCCGCTCCGGCGCTTCGGGCACAACCTCGGTATGGCGTTCCAGGTCGCCGACGACCTGCTCGACTACACGGGAACGGCGGCCGAAACGGGCAAGCCGACCGGCCACGATCTCCGGGAACGCAAGGTGACGCTCCCGCTGGTGTGGGCCATCCGCAACGCCACTCCGGCCGAGATGTCGGAGATTCGAGGTCTCTTCTCGGGAGAGGCCGAGCCCGACGAGGAACAGATCGCGCGCGTGATGGCCATCGTCGAAGAGCGAGATGGCTTGGGGTACGCGCGCCGACGCGCGGCGGAATTCGCCGAGGCCGCCGAAGAGTCCTTGATGGGACTCACCGACGGCGAAGCGCGGAGGAGTCTGCTGACCTGTGTGGCCTACGCGACTCGACGGAGTCGCTGACCGGTGCTGGCGGATACCCGTCGTCGCAGTATTGCACGCCTCGTCTGGACGATTCTACTCGGGTTCTTTCTCGGGGGCCTCTTCACGAAGCTCGCCGAGATGTTTCTTCCCGATAGCGCCGCGCGTACATTTCTGACCACGTCTGTTTCGGCGTCGGTCGGCCCGTTTTCGATGGACCTGGTTGCGGTCGCATTCACCCTCGGGCCGGTTGCGGTGTATCTGAATGTGCTCACACTCGTCGGAATCTTCATCGTGGCGCTCGTCGCCCGATCGTGGATCTGACTCGCAGGGAGAAGAGACGACATGGGTATCGGTGGACTCGGAATGACGGAGATCCTTCTGATCTTCCTGATGGTGCTACTGCTGTTCGGGGCCAAGCGGCTGCCCGAGATCGGCTCGTCTCTCGGCAAGGGAATCCGCGAGTTCAAGAGTTCGGTGCGGGAGATCGAAAAGGAGATCAAGATGCCCGAGGAGCGGAAGAGCATCCACGCACCACCCGCGTCGGGTCCGGGCGCGCGGAGCGACCGCTCGGGCGAGGAGGTCGCCATGCGCGACGACCGCGGCGAGCCCAGGAGGCTGAGCACGCAGGACTGATTCCCACCCCGAGTCGGAGTTCGAACAACGAAGAGGGCGTCGACCGAAGCGGTCGACCCCCTCTCGTCATCTCGCCTTCAGTGAGCTGGTGCTCGCGTCAGAGCCCCATCCCGTACCCCAGCGGCTGAATCGGTTCGTCGTCGGGATCCTGGAGCACTTCGTCGCGTCGGTCGACGATACGGGCCGCCGCGCGAAGGCTCTCGAGCCACTCCTGGATGCGGCGCTGCTCGATCTGCGACCGGACCTGCTGACGCTGGGATTCTCGTTGAGCGAGCCAAGCTGTGCTGTCTGCCGGCGTGCGCGCGAGCAGTTCGATGATGTAGGCGTTCGTGGGCGACTCCACGACGTCGCTCACCTCTCCCACCTCGAGCCCGAATGCGGCGCCGATAGCGGCGTTGAACCGGCCGAGCCCGGGCACGAAGTCGCTCCGGGCGAACGGAGGCGCGGAGCGTACCTCGAGGCCCGCCGATGCGGCTACGTTGGGGAGTGGTTCGCCGCCACGGGCTTGGTCCACCAGGCCCGCACCGATCTCGCGCGAGCGAGCCATCTTGCGCTCGAAGAGCAGGACCTGCCGGATGGTCGAGGAGGCGTCCTCGAGCGGCAGGACGCCGGCCGGAGACGTGCTGAGCACCTCGATCATGTAGAACCCCTGACTCGTCTCGAACACGGGGCTGACGTCACCGACTGCGGCCTCTTCGAAGGCCCAGTCGGCACCCTCACCGACCTGTCCGGCACCCGACAGGAGCGCGAACTCGGTGCTGACTTCGGATTCCTGCGTCTCCATCCCGAGCTCGGTGGCGACATCGGCGACCGTCATGCTCTCGCCGAGCGCCTCCATGGAGTCCGCCAGAGTGAGGAGCGCGATCTCGGCCGAGTCGGATCGCTCGAAGGGCACGAGGATGTGGGCCGCACGGGCGCTGTCCTGCGCCCAGCGCTCGTCGACACGGACGATGTGTACACCCAAGGGCGTCTCCACCGGCTCGGCGATCTCGCCGACGGGCGACGCGAAGACGGCCGAATCGAACGAGGCGATCATGCGCCCCTTCGGAAACACCCCGAGGTCGCCGCCCTCGGCGGCTGAGATCTGATCGGACGATTCGATGGCAGCGGTTTCCGCGAACGGTTCCCCGTCGAGGATCGCCTGGCGGATCGTCGCGGCGCGCTGTCGCACCTCGGCGGAGTCGGCCGAACTCAGAGTCTTCGTGAGCACCAGACCACGGACCCTGGCCCGCTGCGGCTGCTCGAAGTCCTCCTGGTGATCCCGCCAGTACGCCTCGATGTCGGCGTCCGAGATGTCGATTTCACTGTCTTCGATCCGCTGGCCCGGGTCGAGCGGGATGTAGCGGACCTCGACGGTCTCGTTCTCGTCTCGCCACCGCTGCCAGAGCAGGTTGTCGGGAAGGTAGATCCCCGTGGAGATCTGACGCACGAGCTTCCCGCGCGGGATGATGTCCCGGTAGTAGGTCTCCAGTTGGAGGAGCAGCGCCTCGTCGGCCTGCGTGGCCAGGAACTGCTGGTACTTCTGGAAGTCGAACTGCCCATCCGTCAGGAACCCGGGGTTTTGCGCATATCCGGGCGGTGGATTGAACTGCGCCGCCTGCCTGACCTCGTCATCGGTGACCCGGATACCACGACGCTCCAACTCCTGCCGCACGAGAATGGCGTTGACCACCTCGTCGAAGGCCGCGTCCTCGAGGTCGCTCACCTGCTGAGAGGTAATGGCCTCTTCCTGCTGCTGCTGCGCCTGATCGTAGAGATTCCGGTAGACCGCGAGGTACTCCTCGTAGTACACGGGCGTCCCGTTCACGCGCCCGATCTCACCGACCCCGCCGGCAGACCGCCCGGTCGCGTCCATCCCCCACTCGAAGACCATGAGGGCCACGAACGCGAGGGCCGTGACCAGCATGATCCACTTCGTATTCTCCCGCATCTGCCGCATCATGGCATTGCGTCTCCTGAGCCTGCTCCGACTTCGACGTGGCGTCCAGATGGGGCCTTCACGAAGGTGATCCTCCGAAGGACGCGGAATCGACAATAGTAATCGGGGCGGTGAGACCCCTCAAGCGGGGACCAGGCGCGCTTCGGGCCCTGACGCGGCGCCGGCGCCGCGGCCCGTCGTCGCGTTGACACCCTTTCCGCGGCCCGTCTATCTTGCCCGGCGTCGGTCCCCACCCCTGCGGCTGCCGCCGGCCGCGTTCCGGGAGTCTTCGGTGATCCCATCGATCGAACAAGAGATCCGCGATCTCCACGAGCTTCTCGGGTCCTCACGGGATCCGGAGGGCCGCGCGTTCGTACCGCTCGCCGATGCGTACCGACGATCGGGCGACCCGGCGCGGGCTCTCGAACTCCTTCGACGCGGTACGGAGCGGCACCCGAGCCTCGCCGCGGGTCATCTCGTGCTCGCCTGGACCTGCCGCGACCTCGCCGACGACGCCAGCGCCGAAGCCGCCTTTCGAGAGGTGCTTGCCCTGGACGGCGACAACGCCCGCGCCCTCGTCGGATTGGGTCGGCTGCTCGAGGGGCGGGACGACGTCGGGGAATCCGAGCGTCTCATCCAGCGGGGTCTCGCCCTCGATCCGCGTCTGGCGTCGGAGGGTACGCCCGATCGGGTTCCGCGCCACTCCGGCAACCCGGAGGTGGTCGGGGTCGATGCGCTCGCGCCTCTGGAGTGGGAGGTGATCGAGCCCGAGCCCGACCTCACCCACACCCCGCCGCCCGACAGTGGCGCGGCCGAAGGGGAGGCCGTCGCCGCGGAGGGGTCCGAGGTGGACTCCGGGGGCGGTGCCGCTGGTTTGGTCGACGATCGTGACGTGCCCATCGTGGACGCGGCCGATCTCGCCCCCGATCCACCCACAGAGCCCGCTCCCGCCTCGGAGCCCGCCACCCCGGTCGCGCCGGACGAAGCGATGAGGGCCGTCGAATCGGTCGAGAGCGCCGTAGCCGACGAGATCGCCGGGGCCCATGGGAGCGCCGAAGCGGGCGCGCCCGCCGAAGCCGTCGACGAGGCGGTCGGCGTCGACATCGAGGCGCCGGCCGCTGCGGTGGTGGCCACCACCCCCGATCCCGGGCTGCCCGTCGATGGACGGGAGTCCGGGGCGGCAGCCCTGGCCGCCACGCCGACCGAGCCGCTCGAGGAGCCACCCGTCGACGCGGAACCGTCGGAGCCGAGTGAAGTCGGGGATGGCATGGTGCCGCTCGAGGCCGCCGAGGCCGCCCTGCTCGCTTCGCTCGACCAGGAGCCGTCTCTGCCCGCCACCGAGTGGGCGGACGACGAGATCGATATCGAGTGGGAGGTCGAGGGGTTCTACGATTCGGCCTCTCCCGCAAGCGAGTCGCCCGACCCGCCCCGTGCGACCTCGGCGTCCCCGCTGTCCGTCGACGACCCACGGCCCACCGACGACCCACCGCCCGCCGACGATCCGGCGCTTGAGGCCGCCGACGCGAGACTCGGGGTCGGTCCCGCCGAGCATGCGGACCGGTTCATCGAGGCGCTGTCCGCGGCGCAGCCGGAGCCGCACGTCGCGGCCACCGAAGATCCGGTCATCGATCCCTGGGATCCCTCTCCCGGCGCAACGGCCGACGAGGGCGAGGCGGAATCGGCCGACGGCGACGTCGTGTCGTTGTACGGGGCGGAGGTCGGCTCGGAGGCCGGGGAGGAGGTCATGTCGCTGTACGGCGGGCAGGTGGCCCCTGCGAGCGACGATGACGTCGTGTCGTTGCGTGATCACGACCCGGCGTCGGGGTTCGACGACGACGGCCGTGCCGACGAGGAGGTCGCGCTTCCCACCCGGACTCTCGGAGAGCTCTACGCGAGGCAGGGGCTGACCGGAGAAGCGATCAAGGTCTTCGAGCAACTCGTCGCCCGCGACCCGGACAACTCGGCCCACCGCCAACGGCTCGAGGAGCTGCGGGCGCAGTGGAGTCGGGGCCCTGGCGGTCGTAGTCCGGACACCGAGGGTGTCGACACCCCACCCCGCGCGGTGCCCACGATCGACGTCGAACTCGACGCCGACGACGAGCCCGCCGTATCGGGCTTCTTCGACGATCTCCTGGGCTGGGAGCCCTCCAGCGACCGCGACGGGCCAGGTTGATGGAGCGGCTGCGGATTTCCGTGGTGCATGGGCCCAACCTGCGCCTGCTCGGGCGCCGGGAGGTGGAGATCTACGGGACCGCGTCGCTGGAGTCCCTCAACGCGGCCGTCTGGGAACTCGCAGAAGAGTTGGAGGTCGAACTCGAGACCTTTCAGTCGAACCACGAGGGCGAGATCCTCGATTACCTCGAGCAGGTAGCGGGACGCACCGACGGCTTCGTCGTCAATGCAGCCGGGCTCACCCATACCTCCGTCGCGCTTCGCGACGGCCTCGTCGGCGTGAACCGACCCTTCGTCGAAGTGCACCTCTCGAATACCTCCGCGCGGGAGTCGTTCCGGCACGCGTCGCTGTTGTCACCGGTCGCGGTGGGCGTGGTTTATGGATTCGGTATCCAGAGCTATCTTCTCGGGCTGCGGGGCCTTGCGTCCCACCTCCGAGACACGATGCGCCCCGGCGCGCACCAGGACTGAGTCGAATGGCGAGCACAGCGGATTTCAGGAACGGAATGGTCCTCCAGATCGATGGAGACCTCTGGACGATCACCTACTTCCAGCACGTGAAGCCGGGCAAGGGCGGTGCCTTCGTCCGGACCAAGCTCAAGAACGTCCTGAGCGGCGCTGTCGTCGACAAGACGTTCCGGGCGGGCGAGAAGGTGGAGAGCGTTCGTCTCGAGCGGCGGCCCGTGAACTACAGCTACACCGACGGCCAGCTGTACTACTTCATGGACGCCAACACCTTCGAGATGATCCCACTCGCTCGTGACGTGATCGGCGACGCGCAGCTGCAATACCTGAAGGAAAACATGGAGTGTGAGGGCCTCGTCCACGACGAGAAGGTGATTTCGGTCGACCTTCCGCAGTTCGTGGAGTTGACCATCACGGAGACCGACCCGGGCGTGCGCGGCGATACGGCGCAGGGTGGGACGAAGCCGGCCACCTTGGAGACGGGGGCTGTCGTTCAGGTTCCCCTCTTCGTCGAGATCGGCGACGTCGTCAAGGTGGATCGAACCGAAGACAAATACCTCACACGGGTGACCTGATGATCGATCTCGACTTTCTCGAGCGCCTCATCGAGGCGATTGACCAGAGCAGTATCGACTCCATCGAGATCGAGCGGGGAGGCACCCGCGTCCGCCTGGGCAAGACGCCTCCCACCACCGTTGCGCCGGTCGGCGCCGCGCCGATGGCGGCGGCACTTCCGGCACCCGCTGTGGCGGCGGCCCCGTCCTCCGTCCCCTCGGCCGACGATTCGAGCGCGGGCCCGGCGCCCGCCGGCAACCCCAACCTCGTCGACGTGGAGTCGCCGATGGTGGGCACCTTCTACCAGGCGCCTGCACCCGACGCCCCGTCGTACGTCGAGATCGGATCGACCGTGGCGAAGGGAGACACTCTGTGCATCATCGAGGCGATGAAGCTCATGAACGAGCTCGAAGCCGAGGTGTCGGGCACCGTCGTGGAGATTTGCGCCGAGAATGCAGAGCCCGTGGAATACGGGCAGGTTCTCTTCCGGATCGACCCGTCCTGAGTCGAGGCGGACGCCGTATCGCCGGGTCGAGCCTGTAAGGGAGGCAGGAAGCCGTGTTCAAGAAGGTACTCATCGCGAACCGGGGCGAGATCGCCCTGCGCATCATCCGGGCGTGTCACGAGTTGGGCGTCAAGACGGTCGCTGTCTACTCCGAGGCCGATCGTGAGTCGCTCCACGTTCGGTTCGCCGACGAAGACGTCTGCATCGGTCCGGCGCCCAGCGGTGAGAGCTATCTCAACGTGCCGCGCATCATCGCCGCCGCCGAGGTGACCGGCGCCGAGGCGATCCACCCGGGGTATGGCTTCCTGGCCGAAAACGCCGAGTTCAGTGAGATCTGCACCCGGTCCGACCTGGTCTTCATCGGCCCGACCCCGGAGCAGATCCGCGCGATGGGCGACAAGGCCACTGCGCGGCGCACGATGATGGAGGTCGGGGTCCCCACGGTGCCCGGATCGGAGGGGATCGTCGACGATCCCGACGAGGCCGCCGCGCGCGCTCGCGACATCGGCTTTCCGGTGATGATCAAGGCGTCGGCGGGCGGGGGAGGGAAAGGGATGCGGATCGCCCCGGACGAGGAGAGCTTCCCCCGGTTCCTCCAGGCGGCGCAAAACGAAGCACAGGCGGCCTTCGGCGACTCCGGCGTCTATCTCGAGCGGTGCATCCAGCAGCCCCGACACGTCGAGTTCCAGGTCTTCGGTGATCGGTTCGGCCGGGTGATCCACCTCGGCGAGCGCGACTGCTCGATCCAACGCCGACACCAGAAGCTGGTCGAGGAGGCGCCGTCGCCCGCGTTGACGCCCGAGTTGCGCGAAGCCATGGGCGAGGCGGCCGTACGGGCGGCCAAGGCCATCGACTACGTGGGTGCGGGCACCGTGGAGTTCCTGCTCGATCAGAGTGGCGAGTTCTTCTTCATCGAGATGAACACCCGGATCCAGGTGGAGCATCCGGTGACCGAGGTGACGACGGGGCTCGACCTGGTGAAGGAACAGATCCGGGTCGCCGCGGGGGAACCGCTCTCGTTCATGGACAACGTGAAGCTTCGCGGGCACGCGATCGAGTTCCGCATCAACGCCGAGGACCCGGAGCGCGCGTTCGCGCCG
This sequence comes from Longimicrobiales bacterium, assembly GCA_028279425.1. GTDB lineage: Bacteria > Gemmatimonadota > Gemmatimonadetes > Longimicrobiales > Gaopeijiaceae > Gaopeijia. Next base: position 20,577 of record JANQNV010000288.1, read on the forward strand.
TCGCCGGGCACGATCACATCGTTCCACCCACCCGGTGGGCCGGGAGTGCGGCTCGACACGCACGTCTATAGCGGGTATCGCGTGCCGCCGTACTACGACTCCCTCCTCGCGAAGCTCATCGTCAGCGGCAACTCCCGCGAAGAGGCGATCTCGAGGGCCCGCAACGCCCTGGCGCATCTCGTGATCGAGGGCGTCCACACCACGACCGACTTCCTCGGTGAGATCGTGCGCGACGACGAGTTCATCGCGGGGCGGACCGACACGGCCTTCCTCGAACGCTTCGCGGAACGACGAGGCTCCGGCGGCGCATGAAGGTCGACGTCCGCTTCTCGAGCGAGGGCCTCGGCGACCAGGATCTTTCGGGCGCCACTGCGGTCGTCGTCGATGTGATCCGTGCGACGACGTCGTTGATCGAGGCCCTGGCGTCCGGAGCGAGCGGCGTCTATCCGACCGGTTCGACCGAAGAGGCGGTGAAGCTGCTCCAGTCGATCGGTCGTGACGACACCCTCCTGTGCGGCGAGCGCCGCGGCGAGAAGATCGAGGGGTACGACCTCGGCAACTCACCGTCGGAGTTCCGGGGAGACGCCGTGCGTGGCAAGCGACTGATCATGAATACCACCAACGGCACGCGGGCCTTCCTCGCTGCCGAGGGAGCCGACCGGGTGGTCGCCGGAGCCTTCACCAACCTCGGCGCGGTCACGGTCGCCGTGTCGCAGGCGGAGCGACTGGTGATCATCTGCGCCGGCGCCTCCGGTGCCTTCGCGCTCGAAGACGCTCTCTGCGCGGGTCACCTGGTGCGCCGCCTTCGGGCCGCCGGCACCGACCCTCTCGAACTGAACGACGGCGCGACCGCGGCCGAGGTGCTCGCCGCCGCGTTCCCGGTCAACCTCGACACCCTCGCGCAGACGAGAGCGGCTCGACTCCTCGAAGGGCCCGGGCTCGCCGGAGACGTCGCGGACTGTGCGCGTCTCGACGTGCATCGCGTCGTTCCGGAACTGGTGGATCGCGTGCTGCGTGTCCGTCATGGCGCGTAAGCGTAAGCGCTCCAGGAAGTCGAGCGGTCTTCTGACCGAAGAGCAACAGCGAGACCTCCTCGGCGTCGGCCTCCTGGCGCTCGCCGTATTCGTGGCGGCCTGCCTGCTGCCGACCTCCTGGCTCGGTGCACGGGCCGAATCCTGGTTCCCCACGGGAAACGTGGTCGGCTCGGTCGGCGTCGCCCTGCGCGGCGCCCTGTTCGGAGGGTTCGGGGCGGCCTCACCGCTGATCGCCGCGCTACTCGCGGTGGCGGGCCTCCGCGCCGGTGATTGGCTGAGTCCCGAGCGTAGCGTCCGTTCCACCGTGCTCGGCGCCGGCCTTCTTCTGCTCCTCCCGATCCTCATCTCCGTGTTGTCTCCTGGATCCCGGTTCGGAGGCTGGCTCGGGGGAGCCCTGGGCGACCCGCTTCGCAACGGCCTGGGACTCCTGGGCGCGCTGTTGTTGACGGGGTTCGCCTTCGTGGGGCTCATGGTGTTGACCCTGCGCTGGAATCCGCTGCGCACGATCGGGTCGGGCGTCGCTCGCGGGGGAGAGTTGGCGGCCAAGGGGGCTCGTGTGATCGGCGAGGCCTACAAGGACAAGCGAGAGCAGAGCGCCCCCGAGGCCTCCGATGAGGCGCTTCCAGACGAGCACTGGACGGGGCCCGAGACGGGCGATGACGACGTTGCGGCCGAAGAGGCCGAAGAGTGGGAAGACGAAGAGGAGTCCTGGGTCGAGGACGAAGAGGACGCCGTCGACGACGCGCTGGTCGCGACAGCGAGCCAGGGCGTGCCGGCTCCCAACGACTTCCCCGACCCGGCTGATCCCCGCGACCTCGAAGGGGGGAGCCTACCGGAATTCGACCTTCTCACCCCGGAGGAGAGCGAGGACCGCGCGCACATGGAGCGCGAGTTGGAGGCTCTGGGTGCCGTCCTGGTCGAGAAACTGGGCACCTTCAACGTGCAGTGCTCGCTGGCAGGGCGCACGACGGGTCCCGTGGTCACGCAGTTCGAGGTCGTGCCGGCCCCCGGGGTGAAGGTGAATCGGATCGCCAACCTCGACGCCGATCTGGCCCTCGCCATGAAGGCGCCGAGCATTCGCATCGTGGCGCCGATCCCCGGGAAGGGCGCTGTCGGGGTCGAGATCCCCAACCCTCTGCCCTCCATCGTGCAGCTTCGCGACATCCTCGAGGCCCGGGAGTACCGCAACGCCCGAGGTGCCCTCCCGCTGGGGCTGGGCAAGGACCTGACCGGACGCCCGTACGTGGCCGATCTCGCCAAGATGCCGCACGTGCTGATCGCGGGTGCTACCGGGTCGGGCAAATCGGTGTGCATCAACACGATCGTCACGAGTCTCGTCTATCGGCATACGCCCGAGACGCTCCGGCTCCTGATGATCGATCCCAAGATGGTCGAGCTGTCGGCGTACGGTGACCTCCCACACCTCCGCCATCCCGTGATCACCGATCCGGCCGATGCGGCGGCCGTGTTGAAGTGGGCGGTCCTCGAGATGGAACGGCGCTACCAGCTGCTCGCGGCGAACGGTGTTCGGTCGCTCGCCGAGTTCAACCAGCGCCTGCGTCGAGGTGTGGTGCTCCGACGGCCCGTCCCCGAGGGGGAGGAGGGCGATCCCGACCGCTGGATCTACGAGGATGGGCCGCTCCCCTACATCGTGGTGGTGGTCGACGAATTGGCCGATCTGATGATGCAGGTGCAGAGCGAAGTCGAGCGTCCGCTGGCGCAGCTCGCGCAGAAGGCGCGCGCGATCGGGATTCACCTCATCGTGGCCACACAGCGGCCCTCCGTGAACGTCATCACGGGGTTGATCAAGGCCAATTTCCCGACTCGGATCGCCTTCCGGGTCGCCTCCAAGACGGACTCTCGCACGATTCTCGACCAGAACGGCGCCGAGTCGCTCCTGGGCAACGGCGACATGTTGTTCCTTCCCCCCGGGCAGAGCGAACCGGTCCGGATCCAGGGCGCCTACCTGTCGACCGAAGACACCGACCAGCTGCTGGAGTGGTACCGCGAGCAGGCGGCGCTCCGCGACGAGGCGCCGTCGGTCGCCCCGATGCATGCCGAGATCGACATCCTCGAGGAGCTCAAGCAGCTCGACGAGGCCAACTCGGGGGTGGAGCAGATCGCCGGCGACTGGGACGAGCTCTTCCGGAAGGCGGCGGAGGTCTGCATCGCCAACAAGGGGGGGTCGACCTCGTTGCTCCAGCGGCGGTTGAGCATCGGCTACGGTCGCGCCGCCCGCATCGTGGACCAGCTCCACGACGTCGGGGTGGTGGGTCCCCCGGAGGGCTCGAAGCCGCGTGAGGTCCTGATGACCCTCGACGAGCTCGACCAGCTACTGGGACCCGGCGGCTGAATCACCGTGTACGAGACGCAGAAGGTGTGTCACCGCGTCCATCGGAGTCGTGCAGCCATGGTTCGAGTCTCCTTTTTTTCAGCGGTCCTCGTCGTTGCGATGGCCGCCCGGCCGACGTCGGCCCAGGAATCGGGCGTGCAGGCGCTCGAGGCGGCCGCGGCCCGCTACGCCGGCATCCAGACGATTTGCGCCGACTTCGACCAGCTCCTCCAGAACCCCCTGCTCGGCGACGAAAACGAGAGTGCTGGACGTCTATGCCAGCGGCGTCCCAACCTGTTCCGTATGGATTTTTCGGACCCCGAGGGCGACGAGGTCGTGGCCGATGGTCGCCACTTCTGGATCTTCTATCGCAGCCTGAACCCCGACCAGGTAATCCGCACGCCGCTGAACCCCGAGCGTGGCGGGATGGATTTCTTCCGTGAGTTCCTCTCGGATCCTACGACGCGCTACGAGATCGAGACGCAGGGGCAGGAGTCGATCGACGGCTTCCTCACCTGGCGGCTCGGGCTTCTCCCGCGGACTGCCCGCGGCCTGAGATCGGCGACCGTGTGGGTGGATCCCCAGGCGCGTCTCATTCGTCGCGTGGAAGTGGTCGACGAAAACGGGATGGTGCGGCGAGTCGACCTGTCCGACATCGTTCTCGATCCGCAACTCGCCACCGATTTCTTCGAGTTCGAGCTTCCGGACGGTGTCGCCGTGGTGTCGCACGGATGACGCTTCCCGTCGTGGGGGATGTCGGCAAGATCCGGGAGTTGCCGGTGTTTCCGGTCACCCCGGGCCCCGTCCGACCGGGTGTCGACCCGTCGGTGCGACCCTCGTCGTTCGAGCCGGATCCGGAGGGGCCCGCCGACGGGCCCCAGATCGCACTCGTGACGCTGGGGTGCGACAAGAACACCGTCGATTCCGAGCGCATGATGGCCGCGCTCGTGGGGCATGGGGCCCGGGTGGGCGCGGACCCGGACGGTGCCGATGTGGTGATCGTCAACACCTGTGGGTTCATCGAGGCGGCGAAGGAGCAGTCGATCGAGACGCTTCTCGACGCGTGTCGGCTCAAGGAGGAGGGGGGTCTCAAGGCCGTCGTCGCCGTGGGCTGTATGGTGCAGCGCTACAAGGCCGATCTGGAGCGGGAGATTCCCGAGGTGGATCTCTACATGGGGCTGACCGAGCTCCAGGGGCTGGTCCCGGCGCTGCGCGACATGGGCGTGCTCGACCCCGAACCCGAGACGCTGGTGCCGATCATGGAGCGCCCGCTCCGGGTTCTCACGGGTGAGACACCGCACACGTCGTTCTTGAAGGTCAGCGAGGGATGTGATCACACCTGCGCATTTTGCGCGATTCCGTCGATGCGCGGCCTCCACCGCTCTGCGCCCCTCGGCGAACTGGTGGCGGAGGCTCGGAGTCTCGGACGGGCCGGGGTGCGGGAGCTCAACGTGATCTCCCAGGACACGACCTGGTATGGTCGCGATTTGCGTCGTCGAGACCCCGCTGCTCCGCTCCTCCCGGAATTGCTCCGGGCGCTCCTCGCGGAGACCGAGGTGGAGTGGTACCGCCTCTTCTACATGTACCCGTCGGGCATCACGCCCGAACTCGTCGAACTCCTGGCCGAAGGCACGAGTCGCCAGGGAGGCCCGCGCCTCGTACCCTATCTCGACCTGCCGCTCCAGCATGGCGCCGACGCCGTGTTGAAGGCGATGCGCCGGCCGGAGCGCCAGGCGACGATCCGTGAACGCGTCGCCTGGCTTCGCGATGCGGTGCCGGACATCACCCTTCGGACCACGGTCATCGTCGGTTTCCCGGGCGAAACCGATGACGACTTCCGGCAGATGCTCGACCTTCTCGAGGAACTGCGCTTCGACCGGGTGGGGGCCTTCCCGTACTCGATCGAAGAGGGTACCCGCGCGGCCGAGTTGGAGGGGCAGCTGCCCGAGGGGCTGAAGCGCGAGCGACTCGAGGAACTCATGGATGTGCAGCGGGGGATCTCGTTCGAGACGAATCTCGAGCAGGTGGGGCGGCGTCATCGATTGCTGGTGGACCGACGGCTGGACGACGACCCCGATTTTTCAGCCGTCGGTCGCACTCGGGGGCAGGCCCTCGACGTCGACGGCTCGACCCAGGTCATCGGCCCCCCCTCGGAGCTGAAGCCCGGCACATTCGTCGACGTCGACGTCGTAGACGCATTGGAATACGACCTGATCGCAAAGGTGGTGGAGTCGTGAGCGAGCGAGGGAGGGGATCCATCTGGACGCTGGTCGCATGTTTGATCGGCACGGCGGCGGCGCCGGTCTCGGCCCAGGACCTGGCCGATTTCGACTACGAGAACCTCGGCTTTCGGGGCGTGGGATTCGACCTGGGCTGGATGATGCCGACGAGGGTCGAGCCCACCACTGCGTTCGGCGCGCGGATGGACCTCGGATACCTCGGTCCGGGGCTCCGCATCACGCCGACGGTGCGGTACTGGTCGTCGCGGATGGAGGACTCCGAGGTCCGTGAGTTGGAGGTGCGACTCAACGAACTGGTCGATCGACAGAGTCCCGCCGGGACCCCGCCCGCCAACGTCGACCTCGGGCAGATCGACTGGTCCGACTTCGCCCTCGGGGTAGACGCCCACGTGGTCTGGTCGGTGCCGTTCGGACTGCTCACCATGTTGGGCGCGGGGGCTTCGGCGCACATCATGAACGGGGAGGGGGCGGCCATCGTCGATACCTTCATCGAAGACCTGCTCGACTCCATCACCGCGGGGTTCAACCTGCACACCGGGATCGAGTACCCCGTGAACGAACGCCTTCGTATGTACGGTATGCTTCGCTACGAGTTGATGGGCGATCTGCGCTACGGCACCATCTCGCTCGGTACGCAGTTCATGTTCGGGCCCGCGGCCCCTGGAGAGATCCGATAATGCAGGCATCTGCGGTCAAGCTGCGCGCAGGGGTGGTGGGTACCGGCGCGGTGAGCCAGCTGGTTCACCTCCCGATCCTGAAGGACCGCTCCGACGTCGAGGTCGTGGCGGTCGCCGACCAGGACCGGCCCAAGGCCGAGGCGATCGCGAGCCGTTTCGGCGTCCCGCGGGTGCTCGACGACGTGGCGTTGTTCCGCGACGACGACATCGAGGCCGTCTTCATCTGTACCCCGAACTACCTCCATGAACAGCAGGCGGTCGCCGCGTTGGAGGCGGGTCTCCACGTACTCGTCGAGCGGCCCCTCGCCCTGACGGCCGAAGGTTGCCGTCGTGTGGCGCAGGCGGCGAAGAACTCGAAGAAGGTCGTCGCCGTCGGGATGAGCCACCGCTATCGTCCCGACGTGTCGGCGTTGCGGGCGTTCGTACACGGTGGTGAGCTCGGCCTCCCCTTTTCGGCGCGGGTGGCGTGGATGAACCGTCGCGTGAACGTGCCCCGCACGACCTGGCGACAGCGCCCCGACGAGGCGGGGGGCGGGGCGTTCATGGATCTCGGAGTCCAGGCGCTCGATCTCGGGCTCTGGGTCCTCGAGCAGCCCAGGGTCAAGCGGGTGTCGGCGGTCATGACGCAGGGTGAGTTCGAGGTCGAGGACGCGTGCACGGCGCTCCTCGAGACCGAAGAGGGGGTGGCGGTCACGGTCGAGGCGAGCTGGATCTACAACGCAGCCGACGATCGACACTTCGCTCGCGTACTCGGCACGGAGGGCTCGGGTTCGCTCCCTCCCCTCGAGGTGTTCAAGCAACTCGGCGGGCGGCCGATGAACGTCACGCCCAGGCAGCCTCGGCCCTCGGGCGCCAACCCCTACCTCAACGCCTACAAGCGGGAGATCGATCACTTCCTCCGTGCCGCGCGCGGCCTCGGTGCGGTGTCCAGCGCGGAAGACCAGATCCACCTCATGGAGGTGGTCGAGGCGGTGTACCGCTCGGCTCGCGAGCGGGTCGAGGTATCTCTCTGACTTCGATGGTTCACCGCCCTCGTCGGGCGCTCGGCCCCCGCGCGATACCAGCCCTGATCGGCGCGATCGCGTGTGTCTGGCCGGCGGCCGCGCAGCTGCCCGCCGAAGGCGCGGGAGTCTCTGCCGATCCCCTCACGGTCTACCTGGTCACGATGGGACCCGGCGAGGAGGTGTGGAATCGGTTCGGCCACAATGCGATCTGGATCCACGACGACCGCACGGGCGAAGACCTGGTGTGGAACTGGGGCATCTTCTCGTTCGACCAGTTGGGGTTCGTTCCTCGTCTCGTGCGGGGCCGCATGCTCTACGCCATGTACGGCTACACGCTGCAGCAGACCCTCGCGCAATACGAGGCCGAGGGGCGAGACGTATGGGCGCAGGAACTGGCGCTGACCCCCGCCCAGAAGGAGGAGCTCGACCGGTTCGTACGGCGCAACGCTCAGCCCGCCAACCGCGACTACATCTACCACTACTACCTCGACAACTGTTCGACCCGCGTCCGCGATGCACTCGACCAGGTGCTCGGGGGGGGCATCGAGCGGCACTTCGCGGGGATCCGGACCGAGACCACCTGGCGCTGGCACACCCGCCGACTCGTGCAGATGGCGCCGCTCGTGTACGGTGGCATCGCCCTCGTTCTCGGGCAGCGGGGCGACGAGACGATCTCGGCCTACGACGAGATGTTCCTGCCCATGCGCCTTCGCGCGCACCTCTCCGGCTTTTTCGTGGAGCAGCCCGACGGGTCGATGCGACCTCTCGTCGCCGGCGAGATCCGTCTGGTCGAGGGCACCATGGGCCTCCCCCCGGGAGAGCCGGCGCGCAAGTGGCCCGGCTACCTGGTGCTCGGCCTTCTCGGAGCGGGCCTGCTCGCCGGATTGGGGATCCTGTGGAGGCGCGGGGCAGGGGGGCGGCTGGTGGCTACCGTCCCGGTGGCCGCGTGGAGCGGATTGGTCGGCGTGGCCGCCGTCGTCTTGATCGGCGCCTACCTGACCGACCACAACTTCTGGTACCGCAACGAAAACGTGCTCCACGCGACGCCGCTGTCGCTCCTGGTCGCCCTCTTCGCCCTCGCAGCCATCGTCCGGCCCCGCCTGATCCGGCCGGCTGCCCGGCTCGCGGTGTGGGTCGCGGCCCTCTCCGCACTCGGCTTCGCGCTCAAGCTCCTCCCCTGGTTCTCGCAGGGGAATGCGGAGATCCTCGCCCTGGCGTTGCCCCTTCACGTCGTGGTCGCGCTGACGCTCCGCAGGTGGGCCGAGGTGTCTCGCGCGCCGTCGTCGGGGTGACGCGCGCCTCGCTCTCTTCGGGCGCGTCGGCGCTCCTCCTCGCCCTTTCGGCGCCGCCCTCTCCACTGCCGCTTCTCGTGTTCGTGGCGCTGGTGCCCCTCGCGGGCGCGCTGGACCGGCTCGTCGATCCCGCCTCCACCCCACACGGAACGCCTGAGAGAGAAGGGCTTCGCCTGGGGGCCGTTTTCGGCACGCTGTACTGGGGCCTCACCCTCGTCTGGATTCCGCAGGTGGCCCCGAGGGTCGGCCTCTGGGTGGTCGGGGGTTGGGCCGCGGTCGTCCTGACCCTCGCGGGCGTCACCGCGTTCGCGGGATGGTCGGTGGTGCGCCTTCGGAGGATGGGGGTGCCGCTGGCGCTCGCTTTCGGCCTCGGCTGGGGTGGGATCGAGTTCGTTCGATCGGCCTGGTTGGGACCTCTGTCGTTCCCCTGGATGGGTGTGGCCCTCCCTCTTGCCGGGATCCCGGTCCTGATGCAGGGCGCCGCATGGGTCGGTGAAGCGGGCATCGCGGTGGCGCTGTGCACATTCAACGGGTGGATCGCGGCGTCGCTGCGCGCCCCCGCCCGCCGCCGGGGGCGGGTCTGGGCCGCGGGCGTGGTGGTGGTCGCGATCGTCGCGGCCGCGGGGGCCCTGCGGATCGAGCGGTTGGAGACGGAGCGGGTAGCTCGCCTGCTCGTTCTTCAGCCCG
>JANQNV010000300.1 GCA_028279425.1 Longimicrobiales bacterium
CCTCCAGCCCCCCCGGATCAATGCACCAATTTCTTGTACTTGATCCGATGCGGCCGATCCGCCTCCGCCCCCAGCCGCCGCTTCCGGTCCTCCTCGTACTCCTGGAAGTTGCCCGGGAACCAGACCACGCGACTGTCGCCTTCGAACGCCAGGATGTGCGTCGCGATCCGGTCGAGGAACCAGCGGTCGTGCGAAATCACCAGCACACACCCGGCGAAGTCGAGAAGCGCGTCTTCGAGCGCGCGCAGGGTGTCGACGTCGAGATCGTTGGTCGGCTCGTCGAGGAGCAGTACGTTGCCGCCCTCCTTCAGGAGCTTCGCGAGGTGGAGCCGGTTCCGCTCGCCCCCCGAGAGCACGCCCACCTTCTTCTGCTGGTCGGGCCCGCGGAAGTTGAACCACGAGAGGTAGGCGCGACCATTCACCTCGGCCCGACCGAACTGCAGTATGTCGGCGCCGTCGGTCACCTCTTCGTAGACCGAGCGATTGGCGTCGAGATCGGCCCGGCTCTGGTCGACGTAGGCGAGCTTCACCGTGTCGCCCACGACGAGCGATCCTTCGTCGGCCGATTCCCCCTCGGTGATCATCCGGAACAGGGTAGTCTTTCCGGCGCCGTTGGCGCCGATGATGCCGACGATCGCCGCGGGCGGAAGATCGAAGGTGAGTTCGTCGAAGAGCAGTTTCTCACCGAACGCCTTCTTCAGCTGCTCGGCCTTGATCACGACCTTGCCGAGGCGGGGGCCCTTGGGGATCAGGATCTCGGCGTTGCGCACCTTCTCTCGCTCATCGGCCGCGAGGAGTTCCTCGTAGGCGTTGAGCCGCGCCTTGCCCTTCGAGTGGCGCGCGCGTGGGGCCATGCGCACCCATTCCAGCTCGCGTTCGAGCGTCTTGGCCCGATTGCTGTTGGCGCGCTCTTCGACCCGCATCCGCTCCTGCTTCTGCTCGAGCCAGGAGGTGTAGTTGCCCTTCCACGGGATCCCCTGACCGCGGTCGAGCTCGAGGATCCACTCGGCGACGTTGTCGAGGAAGTACCGGTCGTGGGTGATGGCCACGATGGTGCCCGGGAAGGCGGCGAGGTGCTGCTCCAGCCACTGCACCGATTCGGCGTCGAGGTGATTGGTGGGCTCGTCGAGGAGCAGCATGTCGGGCTCCTCGAGCAGCACGCGACAGAGCGCCACCCGCCGACGTTCTCCGCCCGACAGCGTCGTCACGTCAGCGTCGCCGGGCGGGAGCCGCAAGGCATCCATGGCGATCTCCAACGTGCGGTCGAGCTCCCACGCGTTGGCGGCGTCGATTCGATCCTGGAGTTTGGCTTGCTCCTCGATGAGCGCATTCATCTGCTGGTCGTCGGTCACCTCGGCGAAAGCCATGTTGACCTCTTCGAACCGAGTCAGGAGATCGCGCGTTTCCTTGACCGCGAGTTCCACGTTTCCGCGCACGTCGAGGCTGGCGTCCAGCTCCGGCTCCTGCGGCAGATAGCCGATCCGGGTGCCTTTCATCGCCCACGCTTCACCGAGGAAGTCGGTGTCGATCCCCGCCATGATCTTGAGCAGGGAGCTCTTGCCCGATCCGTTGGGTCCGACGACACCGATCTTGGCGCCCGGAAAGAACGACAGGTTGATGTTCTTCAGGATCTCCCGCTTGGGGGGGACGATCTTGCTCAGGCGGTGCATGTGGTAGATGAACTTCTGTTCGGCCATGACGCGTGCTGTGCTGGGGGAATGGGCCGCGTAATGTACCTCAGGATCCCGATCGGCGTCAGCGTTCGGCGCCACCGCCGCCCGGAGGCGCCGCAGGCACCTCGGCGGATTCCCAGGCGTAGGCCAGATCGTCGAAGAGCACCACGCGCTGATCACCCACGCGGAGCAACTCGAGGGGGAGACCACCGGGGGCGGCGAAGGTGGCCGGGGCGATGCCCTGGAGTGGAATGTCTCGCTCCCCGTCGAAGATGTTCAGCACCCCGTCGACGAGGCGGAGTCCGATCAGCGCGCCGCCGTTCCGGTAGAGGCCGGCCCATTCGTTCAACTCATCGAGTCCGTCGGGCGCGAGAGACGGGTCGAGCGACCGCGTCACACGCACGCCCTGACTCGCCAGAGACGTCTCCACGTCGCCGACGGCCTCCGCGACGAGGGTACGTACCCAGGTGAGCGTTCCCCGCGGGATGTCACCGTTGCCCCAGATGAAGAGGGCCGTTTCCTGCTCGGGATACAGGTGCAGGGCCGAACCGAAGCCGGCGCCTCCGCGGTTCGACCAGGCCTGGGGCACCAGGGCAGCGACATCCTGCATCACGCCGTCGCCGAAGTGGCGGGTGACGTCGAGCCGAGGGACGTCGGGCGGGGCCGTGCCTACCGGCGACGAACCCCGAATCACGCCACTCATCCAGGCGCTGAGGAGTTGCAGGACGTCGGGGGTCGTCGTGTAGAGAACGGGCAGTCCGTTCTCTTCCGTCGGCGGCGCGACCGGAATGGGACCATCGGGCCCCCGCTCATAGCCCGTGGCGAGGCCGGCCGCCCGCGCCGAGTCCGGGTCGAATGTGGAGCGGGCCATCCCAAGCGGGGCCAGGACAGCCTGACCGGCGATCTCCGTGAAGGGCATACCGGCGAGGCGCTCCAATACGTACGCCGCGAGCGGAAACGAGTATCGCGACACCGAATAGACCGCCCCCGGTTCGGCGACGAAGCTGTCGTCGTCGAGTGCGGCGATCGCCTCCTCCCACGTCTGGTCCGGCAGGAGCGGGGACTGATCGAGACCGGCGGTGTGCGACAGCAGTTGATTGAGCGTGACTCCCCCCAGCCGCCCCGTCCATTCGGGCAGCCATCTGGAGAGAGGGGCATCGGCGTCGAGCGCGCCGGTCGAGGCGAAGGCCCGCACCGTCATGGCGAGGAGGATTTCGCTCAGGGCCGGAAAGGCCATGGGGGTCATGACGGTGGTCGAATCGGTCGTCTCGGCCGAGAGCGTGCCCCAGGCGTTCAGGAAGTCCACCTGCCCCTGACTGACGACCCCCGCGACGATGGCGGTGATCGGTCCGCGCGCGAGGTCTGCCTCGACGAAGTCCCCGATGGTGGGGGGCTCCGCGGGTGGTAGCGTGTCGGCGGGCTCCTGCGCGACGCCGGGTGTGGCGCAGGCGAGGCCGACGAGTCCGGCCGTAAAGCTGCGGGACAGGGTGTCGGTCGCACGGCGGCGACTCGCGCGCCGAAGGGGGCGTAGGGGCATCATGTCCGGGGTGTCGGGGTTCACGCTAGCGTCGGCCGGGTCGTGTTGGGCGGGCGGCGGAGCGCACCTGTTCATTGAGTTCGATGAAACGTTGAGGTGGCAGGGCGGCCACCACCTCGCCGATGGCTTCGGGCACGAGTTGGTCCCACCGCTGGAAGCGGAGGCAGGATTTGCCCATGTCGAGCTTCTTGCCCGCTTCCCGGTAGGCCTTCCGCAGCTTCCCGTCGACCTCGGGGTCGATGTAGGGGCCCTGCATGTACAGCGCATTGTGCCGCTTCTGCGCGCCTAGCGAGAGGATGGCCAGCGGCGCCCCGTTGTAGGTGTCGGGATACCGCGAAAGGGGCACGACCCAACCGATCATGCCGTACACGATCGTCTCCTCGTACCCCTCGGGAAGGTGTCGGTCCACCAATGCCCGCACCCGCTCGAAGAGTTCTCTTCGATCCTCGGGCAGCGCCTGCAGGTAGTCTTCGACCGTCTGCGCGTCACGAAGGGCCATGAACGGACTCCGCATCAGGGGTGGGTTCGCGACCGACGAGGTGCGGGGGTGACGCCGCGTAGAGCCAGTCGATCCATCGCCGAACGGTGGGGTGGTGCCTCTCCCAGGCCGACCACACGGCCTCGGCCCATCGGCGTGCCACCGTGGAATATGCGTCGAGGGCGTCGACCTCGGCGAGCGCCTCGATGGACGGATGGATGACGGCCGTAGGGGGTTGGAGCCAGGTGAGCCCCTCGGACAACCGATCGATCGCGGCGGCTCGCACGGTGCCCACGTCGTCCGTGTCCAGTCCTCGGTCGAGGGACAGCGACAGACCGATGAGGTGGATGCCGGTCGCCGACACGGCGGCTCGGGACCGCCCGCCCGCGTGCTGAGCACCGTATGCGTCACGCGTGAGGCCCCTGAGCTCCCAGCGCGCGGGATCGCGATACTGCTGCCCGACCATGCGGCGATAGTGAGCCCAGCAGGCCGGGCGCGTCGTGAGGTGCGGAGGGCTGACCCCAACGTCGGAATCGTCGAGCCGACCGCACAGCGGACAGTTGGATGGGGCCACGGCGCTTTGCTCTACGGCGCCCACGAGGTGCCGCTCGGCGTCGTCGCGGCCGTCGTGTCGGGCGCGGCGCTCGTGGTCGTGTCCGGTGGCGTCACTCCGCCGCTGTCCGGTGGCGTCACCCCACCGCTGTCGGGAACGACGAGCGCCGGGGTCCCGCCCTCCGTCGATCCGGTCACGGCCGTGGGGGCACCGACCTGCTCGTTCGCGGACGGCTCCACCCCCGCCGAATCGGCCGCGCTCGCGGCCCCGTCGAGGAGCAGCCGTACCGACGACCGGATCACGGCTCGATCGCTTTGGTTCATGACGTTGGGCGCCAGTTCGGGCGGGCGGGTCCAGACGTCGCCGGGAACGAGGTCCCAGGGACGCTGGTGGTGCTGCAGGATCTCGAGATCCAGCGTCGTCAGGCCGGGGTCTTGCAGGACCTGGAGTGCGAACACGGAGTCCTGTGGACGTCCATGATGCAGGACGCGGGCGATACGGTTGCCTGCGGAGGTCAGGTCGGCGTCGCCGATCCGGCTCAGTACCGCCGGTGGCGACACGGCGAAGCGCACCGTTTCCGCGTCCGTACCCGGGTCCACGGCGAGGGTGAGCAGGCGCAGGCCGTCGACCAGCGAGTCGGCGACCACGAGGGCGCGCGGCGGCGCGAGGGTGACCGCCGGGGCGTCGCTCACGAGCCAGCCTCCGAAGCCGAGCTGCAGTTCCGGGAATTCCTCGGGATCCTCCAGAGGTGTGCCCGTCGCCTCCCGAGCCCATGCGAGGCCGGCGTCGGCTCGACTCGCCCAGAGCCCGCGCACGGGCGCGCCGGGGCCGCCTTGGTCCTGGATGTAGATCAGGGTGCTCGGCGCGGGCCGTGCCGCCGTGGATGAAGCCGTCAGGGCCCCCATGAGCGCCGCGCCCATCGCGACCACCGCAAATGTGGCCGGGGCCCACCAACCATTCGGCGTGCGTAGCCCGTCGAGCGCCGGAGCGATCAGCAGCATGGTCAGGGCGAGCGCCGCCCCGATCCCCACGGCGAGCGTGAAGCTCATGGCGAGCCACACGAGTTCGATGATGGTGACCAGGAAGCCCAGCACGGGAAGAGCGAGCAGAAGGGTCAGGCCCCAGGCCGCCCAGCCGGACGCGCGCTTCTCGCCGATCATCGCGAGCCCCAGGACCGAGGCGAGGGCGGCGGCCGCCGGGCCCTGGAGATTCGGTGCCGCGTCGGGTGCCACGAACCCGAGTGCGACGGCCAGAAGGCTCACGGGCAGCACGGCACCGAGCAGAACGGAGGGTCGGTGTAGCCGCCCAGCGAAGATCCGGAGGCAGAGCGTCGCGATGGCCGCCGCGGCCGCCGCCAGCGCCACGACGTACCAGCCCTCGACATGGAATGCGGACCCCATCAGCGAACCGAACTCGGGGTGCCGCCCGGTCGCCCACATCAGCATGCCGCGACCCAGGCCTGCCGTGAGACCCGTCGCGAGAAGGCCGAGGGCCGCTCCCGCGGCGAGACTCCGAAGGTCCCCGCCGCGCACCTTCGCGATCAGGACGGTGATGACGAGCAGAAGGGCGAGCCCCGCCGTGAGGGGGAGCGTCAAACTGAGCGGATGGGTGACCAAACCCACGAACGGGAGGGTCACGAAGGCGCGGTCCGGCCCATCGACCACGTCCAGATCGCGTCGCCCCAGATCTCGCACGAGGGCGAGCACGCGTACCCCGTGGTGCTGGAGTGTGGCCTCGTCGAGGTTCTCGCTCGTGTCGTACGTCTGATGGTACACGTGGGCCCGGCCGATCGCCGCGAAGTTGAGACCCTGCACACCTCGTAGCCGAAATGGGGTGTAGTCGGTGTCCCTCGGCATGCGCCGGTAGATGTCGACGCTCACGGAGTTCGCGAGCGGGTGCGGGTCCGCCTCGGCGAGTCGTTCGATCACCCAGCCGTTCTCGTCTTTCGTCTCGAACATGATCGAGGGACCTCCACCCCCCCGCATCTCGACCGAGATGACGAGGCGTACGTCGTCCATCCACGGATGCCGATCGACGAAGGCCCGAGCGCCGATGAGACCCAGCTCTTCGGCGTCGGTGATGAGCACGATGAGGTCGTTGTCGAGCGGTGCGTCGGACTGAAGCGCTCGCACCGTCTCGAGGATCGTCGCCACGCCGGTTGCATCGTCGCCGGCCCCGTGCGAGAAGGTGCGGCTGTCGTAGTGCGCCGTGAGCACGATGGCGCCGGAGGACTGAGCCCCTGGAATACGGGCCATGATGTTGCGCACCGTGGCTCCCGTGGCCGACTCCGCACCCTCGCGCAGGTAGGTGGTCGTCTGGATCTCCGGGGCGAGCCCCATCGCTTCGAGGTGGTCGACGAGACGCTCCCGCACCTCGGTATGGGCCGGCGACCCGGTTGGGTGCGGCTCCCGCGTGATCTCGACCAACTGGGTCATCGCGCGGGCCGATGAAAAGACGCTGTCGGGCGCGTTGGCGGCTGCGGGCGCGGGCATCGTGTGATGTGGGCGAGACGCCCATGCCGCGAGCACGAGGATCAGGAGCGTGAGGGGGCCACGCCACCCCGGGCCCGTGGGACCCGATGGCCGGGAAGCGGTCGGCTTTCCGGTCGCGACCGGGGGAGGGGGCTCGGCGGGAGGAGGAGGTACGTCGCCGGGCGGCGGATCGACCGGAGGCGACTCGGGCGGGTCATCCAGGAAGTCCTCCTCGGAGAGCCCGGCGATGCCGAGTTCGTCGTCGGAGGGGAGTTCGGGCAGTGTGTAGTCGGACATGGCGACCCCGGGTGCCGTGGGCACCGCAACGATACGAACGCGTCCCTGAAGATAGGTACGCGGGCGTGATCAGGGGACGGCGGGCCTTTCGGGCGAGTCCGGCTAGTGCACTCCGCTCGGCGTGCCGCGGGCGGCATCCAGGATCCGCTTCATGCGCTCCCGGAAGGCGTCCGGGGTTTCGGCGTAGAGTCGTTGCCCCAGCGGCTGCAGTCCCGTCCACAGGTAGCGCCGGCGCTCGCGTGCGAGGCCCCGCAGGGCGAGGCGTGGCCACGGAGTATCCGACAGGTCGTCGGAGTCGCGGATGATCTTCATGAGGTCGCCGAGGTCCTTTCCGACACCCAGGGCGGTCGTGAGCCGGAGCTGTTCGTCGGCCATCGCCTCGAGCACCGGTGGCCACGCGGCGGTGAGCACACGGTACTGGAACCAGAGGTAGCGCGCTTCCCGACGCCACGCGCGGAAGGCTCGCCCGGACGGCCCTTCGTCGGGCTCGTACGCCCGCACCATCGCGGCGTACCCACGCTCGTATGCGCGACGTAGGCCTCGTTCGAGCACCCGATCGTCTGCGAGTTCGAGCGGCCAGGCTTCGATCCGTTCGCTCGCGGCGCGCACCATCTCGATGACTTCGGGGACGACGCCCTCGCGGAGCGTGTGGTGGAGGATCCGGTGGTGGCGCTCTTCGAGGCGGGCTTGAAGGTCGACGAAGGCGCTGGGGCGCAGCACTTCGGTGAAGTCGTCGCGCAGGCTGGCGACGGTGCGGACGGCCACGAAGCTCTGGCGGGCGTCGTCGAGTTTCGAGATCGCTTCGCGGTAGGCGGCATCTTCGGTCTCGAAGACCTCGATTCCCAGTGCGTCCTGAACCAGCCGAAGGAGCGCCCGCACCTTGCGAAGCCGCGTGCGTGCGTCGTGAAGGGCTTCGTTGGCGTCGTAGCGAGGCTCTGCGAGACGCGCCAGGGCGCCCGCCACCTCTTCTCTCGCCATACGGCGTACGCCGAGGGCGACCGGCTCGGACAGCTCCAGCCGGTACCCCCCGAGGGGTACGCCGCTCGGGTTGGAAGAATCGACGTCGGTTCCTGACTGCATGTTCGATAGCTCCGACTTCAGGTACTGCCGGCGGCGGGCGCCGCGGGCAGGTGAACCATCACTCCGTCGACGATCAGAGTCGTGCCCGCCCGATACCGGATCGTTTCGGGGTCACCCCCCTCCGGTACCACGCGAACCGTACCCCACTTGTCGCCCTTGACCGCATACACCACACCTGCGAGCGCATGCCCGCCGGCCGCCGCAACCCGCGACCACGCGCCGTCGAACTCGATCTCCCGAATGCGTACGACGCGATGTCCCATCGTTCTCGACCGCCCATTGGCGCAAACGGATGTTCCCAGCGATTCGAATATACCTGGGAGTGTCGACCGCGACACGCAATCCTTGAGACGGCGCACCGACCCTCGGCCATGGTCACGGTCGGGGGTGTCGCATAGAAATCAACTATGGGATGGAGGGGCAAAAAAACACCTGAAACTTCCTTCGCGGGAGCACGTATTCGGTAGTCATCCACGCTGAACCGCGTGTACGACAGAAGCACTGTTTATTGAATATCGAGATATGAGGCATATAGACCATGAACCGTTCCACTGCTTTTTCGGCGCTCGCCGTGTTTGCTCTGATCCCCGCCGGCGCATCGGCCCAGATGTCGGTCGATGAGACCATGATCGACGCCGAGGCTCAGGCCGAGATCCTCACCGAGCAGGCCTACCTGCTCGCGAATCAGCGCAACGACTTCGAGACGGCGGCATCGTGGCTCCGCCAGGCTGCCATCGCGCAGGCCCCGAGTGCGGCCACCGTCCGCTCGCTGATGAATGCCGGACACTTCCACTTCTACGCCCGCCGCTCGCTCGACGCGGTCTCGGCCTTCAAGTCCGCGGCCGAGCTCGCCCTCGAGCTGGGTGACACCGACACCGCGGCGTCGGCCTTCCGCAATGGCGCCTTCGCGGCCGACCGGGGTGGGGATGTCGAGACGGCTCGCGAGATGCTCCAGCAGAGCATCTCGCTCCAGTCGCAGACCGTCGCGGCGGAGGCTGCGAAGCAGTAAGGATCGGGATTACCCGGTTGCCGGCGCCCCGGCGTCCCCTCGGGGGCGCCGGGGCGTTGTCGTTTCCGGGCCTCGACCCACCGACGTCGACGCGCGAGGTTTCGGCTCCCTACGATTCCTCCTTGCGGCGAGCAGACCATGTCCGACCTTCAGTCCCTCCTTCGTGAACTCGGTGGCTCCCGGATCTCGGAGCTCAGCCAGGCGCTGGGCGCCAATGAGGATCAGGCCCGCTCGGCCCTCGCCATGGGGTTGCCGACGATCCTCGCGGCGCTGCAGCGGAATGCGGCCAAGCCCGGCGGCGCGGAGGCGTTGGCCGGTGCCCTCGACCGCGACCACGACGGCTCGGTACTGGACGATCTGGCCTCGGTGTTCCAGGGCGGGCGGCAGAGCGACGGAGAGGGGATCCTTCGCCACGCCCTCGGGGACCGGCGATCGAGTGTGGAGGCGGCCGTCAGTCGCGAGAGCGGCCTGGGCAGCGACCAGGTGTCGAAGCTGATGGCGATGCTCGCGCCCCTCGTGATGGGTCAGCTCGGCAAGGCACGTCGGAGTGGTGGGGCCGGCGCCGGCAATATGGCCGATCTCCTCAAGCGGGAGGGCGCGGCGGTGGAGCAGGCGGGCTCGAACCTCGGAGGCCTGGCGAGCCTGCTCGATCGAGACGGGGACGGAAGCATCGCCGATGAACTCGGCGGGATCGCCAAGGGCCTGCTCGGCGGGATGTTCAAGCGCTGAATCTTCCGCGCCCATACGACAGGGGGGAGGCTTGCCGCGCGAGCCTCCCCCTTTGTCGTGGTGCCTGAGCGGCGCTACCTCAGCCGCCGCCTCCGGCGCCGGAGCGCGCGAGGTTTCGATAGTACTCTTCGACGAGTTGCTCGAATCCCGGAGGTACGTCGTCGCTCCCTCGGATCGCGGCCCGGCCCGCCGCGTCGCCTTCGACCATCCTGCGCAGGGTGAACTCCACTCTGCCGAGGCTTTCTCGCAGCATGCCACGAAGGGCCTGGATCTGCGGCAGATCCTGGTAGTTCTCCTCGTCGCGTAGGCCTTGGAGCGCCTCCAACGCGCGGTCGAGGTCCGCCACGTCCTGGCCGTCTTCCGCCAGGGCCTCGCGCAGGTCGCGCGCCTCTCGGAAGCGTTGCTCGAACTCGCGGGCGAACTGACGAATCTCCTCTTCGGTGAACGCGCGGGTCGGGTTGCCGCGTGTGGCCCCCCCGCGGATCGAGCCCTGCGACGAAGGCGAGCCGTCGGGGTTGCTGCGTCCGGCCTGTTGCCCTCCCTGTCCGGCCTGCCCTCCGGTGCTCTGCGGGTCACCCTGCCCCTGTTGGCCGCCCTGGCCCTGCTGGCCTCGTTGCCCTTCACCTTGCTGGCCCTGTTGCCCTTCGCCTTGCTGGCCTTGTTGCCCTTCGCCTTGCTGGCCCGGTTGCCCTTCGCCTTGCTGGCCTTGTTGCCCTTCGCCTTGGCGGCCCTGGCTATCGGCCCCGAGCGAGTCGGGCGACGTCCGCACCGCGTCCAGGCGGCGCTCGAGCGACTCCACTCCGCGGACGAGGTCCCGAGCCTGGTCGAGGGCTTCCGACATCCCTTCCTGATCGGCCATCCGGTCGGCCGCCGCCGTGGCCTCGTCGACCTGGCGGCGCACGGAGGCGAGATCTTCCTCCAGCCCCTCTTCGAAGATCCGCGCGAAGTCCCGTTCGCGCTGCTCCACCACCCCGCGTGACCAGAGGATCTTCTGGTTGAGACGGCTCGAACGGATGGCTTCGGCGGCCTCACTGAGTTCGCGGGCCGCCTGCGGGTCTTCCTGGCGGGCATCGGCGGCCAGGCGGTCGAGATCGCGCTCCAACTCGCCCACCTCGCGCGCCATCTCGGTCTTGCGCTCCTGGATGCGGCGCACCTGTTCGGCGCGCTCGGCGGGATTGTCGGGGAGGGAGCCCACCTGTTCGGTCAGGTCGCTCTGCTGCTGCTGGAGTCGCTCCACGCGTGCCTGCGCGTCCTGCGTGTCTTCGCCGACCCGTGTCTCCCGCGACTGGTCGAGTCGGCGCTGAGCTTCGGAGAGCCGCTCCTGGGCGCGAGCCGACTCGGCCGCGCCGGCGTTGCCGCCCATGGTGGCGGCGCGTCGCATGGCATCGGCGGCCTGCTGTAGCTGATTCGCGGTCTCCTGGAGCTGTCGGTCGTTGGTCTCACGGGCGAGTCGGGCCAGCTGACGAGCCGTCTCTTCGGTTTCGTCGGCGAGCTCTCGCTGACTCTGCGCGCCTCCGCCGCCCCCGCTCTGCTGCCCCTGTGAGGCCCGCGCCCTCTGCCGCTCGGCTTCTTGTTGCTGGCGACGGGCCAGCTCGTTGAGCTTCTGCATGAGCTCGTCGGTTTCTTCCGACTGGGCCTGGCGCTCGCCGCGCTCGACTGTTTCATACTGATTGCGGAGCTTGTCGAGCTCGAGCTCGAAGAGGTCGGCCAGGTCTTCGGCGTTGGCCTGTGCTCCGCCGCCCCCTCCTCCCCCACCGGCCTGCTGCTGGGTGACGTAGACTTCATACGACTCCTCGGCCTTCTGGAGCACCCGCAGCGCCCGCTGCTCGGGTCCGAGCGCGGCCTTGACCTCGGTCTCGCGGAGCCGGGCCTCGGCGGTGTCCATCGCGGCGAGCGCTCCGGGCAGCATCTCGGCGATCGCCCGGAACTCTCCCTCGGCTTCGGTCAGGCCTCGGTTGGTCATGCGTTGGACGAGGGTCGCCACCTGGGCTCGCACCCGACCCTGCGCGAGCGCGACGGCCGTGCTGCTCTCCTCGAATTCGGTGTCCTCGTAGCGCTCTCGGTCGCGATCGAGGTTGAAGGTGGCCGCGACCACCTGGCGTTGCAGTTCCGAGAGACGCTCCTCGCCCTCACCGCCACCCCCACCGCCTTGCGGAGCGCCACCCTGCTGCTCGCCCTCGCGGAACTCGCGACGGAAGGGTTGTACGGTCAGGAAGTAGATGTCGCTCCGCACCTCCGCCCGCGCTCCCTGTTGATCGCGCGCTACCGCGTAGTAGCTCACCACGTCGCCGGGCTCGACCTCGTAGTCTTCCAAATAGAGGGTGTGGCCCGCGGTCAGCTCGCGGAGAGGAGGGCCGGAATGCCGATAGACGGCGACGGTGTCCTCGGGTTGGCCGTTGACCGAATAGGCCAACAACACCTCGCTCACCCCGTAGTCGTCGTCGGCCTGGATCTCGAGATAGACCTCCTCGATCGGGCTGGCCGGGGTGTCGCGTCCCGGCGTCTCAAAGCGCACCATCGGCGAGGCGTCGGTGAGGAGGTCGATCGTGTAGCGAGGTGAGGCCTCGACCAGCGTGCCGTCTGCCATGGCCAGCTCGACCTGGTAGAAGCCCGTTTCGTCGAGTTCGAGGGTGGCTGTGAGGGTGCCGTCGGGCCGGAGCTCGAGTTCGATCGGCTCGTCTCCGAGGAGCACACGACCCGCCGACGTCGGGATGGTCGGTGCGACCGACAGCGCGACGCGCGTGCCGCGCAGGGCCGCGATGTCACCGGCGTCTTCGACGATCCGCGGCTCCAGCCCCGTGTACGAGGGATACTGGTATTCGTGCCGCATCTGCTCCACGTAGGGCAGGTCGGCCACCGTGATGCGGAAGGTGGCCGACCGGATTCCGTCGGACTCCACGAAGTAGTCGGTGTCGGACTGGAGGTTGAGGAGCATGACCTCGAAGGGGAGGGGCCCCTCGTCGTTCGACGACGCCGGGATCATCGATAGCCGCTGGAACGGGTCGTTCTCACCCGCGCGCGTGAACAGACTCACTTCGTCGGTCAAGAAGCCCTGGAGAAGGGCGGTGACGAATTGATCCGACCCTCGTGCGACGGTGAGGTCGCCGGGCTCGACGGCAATCGAGTAGGGGCTCACCTCGTCGGCGGCCCGGGTCGGCAGAAGGGCGGAGACGCCCGTGCGCAGCGTGGTTGGTCCGAAGAGCAGCAGGAGCACCGCCGTGGCCGTCAGGCCGGCGAAGACGCCGCCGTTGCGGAGCAACGCCTGCTGTTCGATCCGCCTTCCGCGATCGATCGATTCTGCGCGGCTGATGGCCCGGTCGACGAGGCGGTCGAGAATTCCCGGCGCCGCGGCGAGCGTCGATTCCGCGGCGGTTGCCTCCCGGGCTGCGACCGCTCCCAGGATCGCGGCCTCGAGGCTCGGCTCATGCTCCTCGAGGTAGAGCGCGACCTGCTCGTCGGTGACGCGGCGGAAGAGCGGTCGAACCAGGAACCAGAGCGTCAGGGCGACGACGGTTCCCCACGCGATCCAGCGAAACGCCAGTACGGCGGTCGGCGAGAAACGGAACCACTCCACGCCGAAGGCCGAACCGAGAAAGGCCACGAGCCCTGCGGCGAGGACCAGGCTGGCTCCCCTCAGCAGGATGCGCGCCCGCCACCGGCGGCGCACGGAGCCGAGGATGCCGCGGAGGCGTTCTCCCTTGGCGTCGATCTGTTTCGCGTTGCGGTTCATACCGTCTCCATAGTCATCCCGATGCGCTCTGAGGCGCGCCCGTCACCGTCTTCCGCTGCCCTGCCCTCGACACACGATTCGAAAGGACCGTCTCGGCGGCCAGCAGGGCGAAGGCCGCGAGAAGCAGCCATCGCCAAAACGACTGGCGTCGTTCGCGGTCCGCCCGCCGCAGTTCCTCCGCCCGCTCCGTATCGACGCCGGCCGGCATGGCGGCGCCGCCGCCCGACAAGATCGAGGCCTCGACCTCCTCGGGGTCGAGTGGAGCCAGGTCGGCTTCGGCGGGATCGACGTTCACGGCCACCGCGACCGGACGCACGTCGTTGCGTCCCGGTGGACGGATCTCGTAGAAGCCCTGCTCGCCGAGTTCGAGGAAGTGTGGCCCTGCTCCCGCGGGGAGCTCGATGCTCGAGCCCCCCGGCGATAGTGCGATGCGGCCCTCCGACGACGCCAGGGCTTCGGCCACCTCGCCCAGCCCCGCCGTCTCCATCGCACGGGCGTCGCTCACGTCGAGCACCTGGCCCGCCGTGAAGGCGTCGAGCACGTCGGTACGCCCCGACACGTGTCGCACGAGCTGGTGCACGAACGGCACGAAGACCGGCTGCAGCGCCAGGTCGGTCCAGAAGGCGTCGAGCGTCGAGGCCCACACGAGCGACCGCCCTTCGCCCACCCGGCGCTCGGCGAGGGCCGGCGAGCCATCGTCGAATCGGGCGAGGACGACCGACGAATCGGAGGGCGGCACTTGCCAGCTCCGGGCCCGGAAGAAGCGGGCGGCGGAGAAGTCACCACGGCGCGGGCCGCGAAACAGCTCGAAGACGGGGTGGTCGTAATTGAGGTAGCCCAGACGACCCCCCTCGCCCTCGTCCCGGTCTTCGACGCCGCCGAGTGTTCCGGGCAACAGAGCCGCGCGGTCCGCCGACCACCCGCCGCGAGATCCACTCACGATCAGGAGCCCTCCGCCCGCGCGCACGTACTCGGCCAGCCGGTCTCCCTCGGCACCTGCCGGGAAGGGGCGGTCGTTCAGGATCACCACCTGGTATCCGGCCAACTGGTCGGCTCCCGGGGCGGCGCCTCGGCGCACCTCCACCCGGTATCCCTCGCCCCGCGAGACCTCGAGCGCCTGTCGCAGATACAGAGAGCCATCGGTACCCCGCTGCGGCGGATCGAGAATCAACACGCCCGTCGAGCGCCCCGGGCTCAATACGAAGAACTGGGCGTTGTCTCGGTTGGGCTCCGCGGGATCGAGGCCCTCGGGGGCGATGCGCACCACACCCTGCGTGTGCCGGTCGGTCAGGGTAAACGGCTGAAAAGGCACCGGGACCGCGCCGGCCGCCGGCACGGTCACGCTTCGCCTCTGCAGCTCCCGCCCATCGACTTCGAGCACGATCTCGACGTCGGTCTCCTCGTCGCCGCCCACGCGGGTGACGCGCGCAACCGGGGTCACTCGCTCCGCTCCCTGGAATCGATCGCGCGCGAGCGTGATCTCACCGAGAGCCAGATTCGCCGGGGGTGCCTCACCCACGAGGCGCGTCTCGACGATCGTTCCGGCCGGGAGCGCGACGCCCTCCTCGCCGGTCCAGCCGCCCCGCTGCAAGTCGCTGACCACCGTCAGCGACTTCCCCGGTAGGTCGGACTCCTCGAGGATCGTCTGGGCGAGCTTGAGCGCCGGTCCGTATCGGGTCGCACGGTCGGTCACCGTCAGGGTGTCGAGCACCGACCGGATGCGCGGAACGTCGGTGGTCGACCGCACAGGTGCCGAGGCGGACTGATCGAACACCACGAGCGAGATGCGATCGAGCGGTCCGAGCCCCGTGAGGGCGCCGCGCGCAGACTCGACCGCATCCGGCCACCGGTCGCCGATCGCCATCGAATACGACCGATCGACCAGCACGACGTGCTCGGTGGGGCCCGACCCGGCGGCGACGGCTCCTTCTTCGGTCGGCAGGAACGGGCGCGCGAACGCGAGGGCGAGGAGCGCGACGGCGAGGGCCCGCATGGCGAGCAACAGCCAATGATGGATACGCCGCCGGTTTTCGGCCTGATACGGCACCTTCTCGAGAAACATGAGCGACGGGAACTGCACCACCTTGGCGCGCTGCTTCCTGGTGAGGTGCACGAAGACCGGCACGACCACGGCGGCGAGGCCGACCAGGAACAGAGGGACGAGAAAGCCGAGACCCATCGCGCCTCCTACCGCACCCGGGCCTTCTTCTCGCGGATCGTCAGATACCGGAAGAGGGCCAGGTCGAGGGGTTTGGAGGTGTCGAGCAGCACGTGGTCCATCCGCTCCGAGGTACACGTCTCTTCGAGGGCCGCGATGTGCGAAGCCACCTCGCGGTCGTAGCGTTCCTTGAGCTTCTTGGGTTCGATGGGGAGCTGATCACCGGTTTCGAGGTCTTCGACATTGGTGGGGGTGTCGAAGGGCAGGGACAGCTCGGCGGGGTCCATGACCCGAAACACCATCAGGTCGTGGCCGCGCCCCCGGATCAAGCGCAGCGACTCGATCGCCCGGTCGACCTCTTCGTAGAAGTCGGATATCACCAACACGAGCCCACGGCGACCGATGCGCTCGGTCGCCTTGAGGAGTGCCGGATACATGTCGCCGGGACGCCCCGCCTCGATGTGATCGAGCACGTGGAGGCATCGGTTCATGTGTCGCGCCGAGGGCGGCACGTACTCGCGGATCCCGTCGTCGAAGGTGACGACCCCCACGCGGTCGCGTTGTCCGCGGCTGAAGTGCAGGAGGCAGGCCGTCAGATACCGGGCGTAGTCGAGCTTCGTCACCCCGTCCGGATCGCTTCCGTACGACATCGACGCCGAGACGTCGACCAGCGCCACCACGTTGGCGTTGGTCTCCGCCTCGTACTGCTTCACGTAGTGCCGGTCGGTGCGGGCGAAGAGGCGCCAATCCAGGTGGCGTGTATCGTCGCCCGGTACGTAGGCCCGGTGTTCGGCGAAGTCCATGCTGAGGCCGAGATACGGGGCCCGGTGCAGACCGTTCAGGAAGCCGTCGACGACCGTGCGAGCCAGAAGCTCCAGGTTGTCGATGCGCGCCAGGACCCGGGGGTCCAGGAACTGTGCGCCGGGGGCGCCTGCTCGGGCTCGGCCGTGGCT
This sequence comes from Longimicrobiales bacterium, assembly GCA_028279425.1. GTDB lineage: Bacteria > Gemmatimonadota > Gemmatimonadetes > Longimicrobiales > Gaopeijiaceae > Gaopeijia. The sequence continues at coordinate 16,669 of JANQNV010000300.1, forward strand.
CACGAGGCGCTCCTCACATCCCCGACGAGGGCGCCTTCACATGATCGATCAGCATGTCGATGATCTCGCTGCTGGTCCGGCCTTCGCTCTCGGCGTGGAAGTTGGTGAGCACGCGGTGGCGCAGTACGGGCTGGGCCAGCGCCCGCACGTCATCGAACGACGGGGTGTACCGGCCGAGCGTCAGGGCCCTCGCCTTCGCGCCGAGCACCAGATACTGGGCGGCGCGCACACTCGCGCCGTAGGCAATCCACTTCGACACGAAGTCGGGGACCGATCCATTCTTCGAGGGACGGCTGGCCCGGACCAGCCCGACCGCGTACCGCAACACCGCATCCGGCACGGGAATCCGGCGCACCAGCCGCTGGAAGGCCAACAGGTCGGCGCCGGTCACCGTGTTCTGGAAGTCGGCGGTCTGGATTCCCGTCGTGGCGCGAACCACCTCGAGTTCCTCTTCTTCGGAGAGGTGGTGGATCTCGATCTCGAACATGAACCGATCGAGCTGCGCCTCGGGCAGGGGGTACGTGCCCTCGAGCTCGATGGGATTCTGGGTGGCGAAGACGTAGAAGGGCTCCTCGAGTTCGTAGGTCGTGCCCTGTACCGTGACCCGATGCTCCTGCATGGCTTCGAGGAGGGCCGCCTGGGTCTTGGGAGGCGTCCGGTTGATCTCGTCGGCAAGTACGATATTCGAGAAGATGGGACCCCGCTCGAACACCATGAGCCGTCGCCCGGTCGTCGGGTCTTCCTGGATCAGGTCCGTACCCGTGATGTCCGACGGCATCAAGTCGGGGGTGAACTGAATGCGCGAAAACCCGAGATCGACGACGTCGGCCACGGTGCGGATCAGGAGGGTCTTGGCTAGCCCGGGCACCCCGACGAGCAGCGAGTTGCCGCCGACGAAGAGGGAGAGCAATACCTGCTCGACCACCTCCTGCTGACCGATGATGCGCTTGCGGATCTCGCCGAGAATCGCCTCGCGACCCGCCTTCATACGGTCTGCGAGGGCGACCTCGTCTTCGGTCTCCAGTCGCGCCGGCTCCGCCGGCTGCATCACGTCTTCGGTCAAGCGTCCCATCCTTGTGGGGTGTGGTCGGGTCAGTGCGTGAGGGCGTACATGAAGTAGTTCACCCCGAACTGGTAGGCCTCGTTGGCCAGGTCGATCGGGTAGAAGCCGCGGTCCGAGAACTCCCAGTACTCCGCGATATCGTTGTTGTAGTTGAAGATCGCCATGAGGCGCTTCGAGGCGTCGTTGTCTTCGTAGACCCCCAGGTAGAGGGGACGGTTGCCCCCGTACGGCGGAATCAGGGAGTACGGATTCTCGATGTAGTAGAAGGAATCGAAGATCTCGTGGTCGGTCGGCACCTCGACGAGGGCATGGCCGGGCAGAGCGGCTCCAAGGATGCGCTCCAATTGGTAGAGCTGCTGCCCACGGAAGTCGTCGATGATGAGGAAGCCTCCCTTCCGCAGGTACTCACCCAGCGCATCGATTTCGGCCTGCGAGGGTCCCCAGAATCCCACCTCGACGAGGTAGATGATGGGGTAGCGGAACACCTCCGGGTCGTCCATGCGCAGCACGCGGTGGTTGCGCTCGTCGGTGTCGATGCTGGTGAGCTCCCCCATGATGCTCGAAAAGTTGCGGTCGGCGCGGGGGTAGTCGTGCGCCCACGGCGGCTGCCCTCGAGACCCGAAGCTCCCGAAACCACCGCGACTTCCCCCGAACTGGATGCGCGCGAAGGTCACACGCCCGTCGTACGCCGGCTCATTCTGGGGGGTGATCGCGATGCCGTGCGCGCGGGTGATCGCTCCGACCGCGTGGGGAATCGAGGACGGCGGAGCCGCAAGCGCCCGGTGGGACTCGGGTGAGGCCGTCGCGACCGTCACGGAGGCCGCCGGGGCCAAGGGCTGCACGGCGACCAGCGCGAGGCCGGCGACACCGAGCACGTGGAGCGGCCTCAACGCGACCCTCCCCGAAGCTCGAGGAGGAGCTCGAGGGCTGCATCGTAGCCCGGGGCGACCTCGAGCGCGCGCAGTACCTGGCGGCGGGCCTCCGACGGACGGTCCGCAGCGCGCAGCGCCAGGGCGAGCTGGAAGTACGCCTCGGCCGCATCGGAAGGATCGAGCCCG
>JANQNV010000018.1 GCA_028279425.1 Longimicrobiales bacterium
AGCACGGCGACGGAGTGGCGCGAGCGGCGTTCGACAGCGGCTACGACTCCCTGAGCGGCTTCAACGAGGCCTTTCGCCGGTACTTCGGGACCCCTCCGACCGGGGCCTCCGGGGGCACACGCGTCGTGGTACACCGGGTCGTCTCGCCGCTCGGGCCGCTGCTGGTAGGGGCGACGGACGAGGCCCTCTGCCTCCTCGAGTTCGTCGATCGACGGGCGCTCGCCACACAGGTCGCGCGGATTCGTCGCTATCTCGACGCGGCCTTCACACCGGGTACCAACGAGATCGTCACCGAGACGGCGCGGCAGCTGGAGGCGTACTTCGAGGGTCGGCTCGAGGAGTTCGACCTCCCGCTGGCCCCGGCCGGCACGCCGTTCCAGCGCGAGGTGTGGGGTGCGCTGCGTCGGATCCCGTACGGCGAGACCCGCAGCTACGCCGATCTGGCCCGCGAGATCGGACGGCCGTCGGCGGTTCGCGCGGTGGGTAGCGCCAACGGCTACAACGCACTCGCCATCGTGATCCCCTGCCACCGCGTGGTCGGCGCCGACGGGCGCCTGGTCGGGTACGGGGGTGGTGTGTGGCGCAAGCGTCGGCTCCTCGAACTGGAGGCGAGAGCGAGGTAGTCAGCGCGGCGCGCGCCGATCAGCCGGCTGTGGGGTAGAGGCGGAAAGAGCTGATCGCCCACCCGCCCGGAGTGCCCATTGAACGTCTTCGAAGCCATCCAGACCCGCCGTTCCATCAAGAAGTTCACCGACCGTGCCGTGTCGCGCGAAGAGATCGAGCGGCTCCTCGAGGCGGCGGTGCAGGCGCCCAATCACCGCATGACCGAGCCCTGGCGCTTCTACGTTCTGGGCGCCGAGGCACGCCGCGCCTTCGGGACGGTTCTGGGGGGGCGAAAGGCGAAGCGAGTCGATGACCCCGAGGCGGCGCGGGCCGTGATCGAAAAGGTGGCCCAGTCGCACGCCGATCTTCCCGCGATGGTGATCGTGGCGATCACCCAGCACGAGAATCCCGAGATCCGAGAAGAGGACTACGCCTCGGCGATGATGGCCGTACAGAACGTGTCGCTGGCGGCCCATGCGTCGGGGCTGGGCAGTCACATCAAGTCGGGGGCGGTGATGAACGACCCCGGTGCGCGGGCGGCGTTCGGCGTGCCCGATGATCAACGCGTGGTGGCGATGCTCGAACTCGGAGAGCCCGAGGCCCAGCCCGACCGGCGAGATCGCGCCGCGGCAACGGAGTGGACCGTCTGGCGCGACTGACCGCCCGTACCCACTGTCGGTGCGAGCGACGGGTCGCCGTCGCGGACTCCCACCCGAGAACGCATGAACACGAGGGCCGGTCTCGCCGCGGTGGTCGGCGTGTGCCTGGGCCTGAGCCCTGGCCTCGGCGTGGTCGGGGCGCGCGGTGTGGCAGGCCAGACGCCCGACGTCGATCCCGAGTTGTTGGCGGCCGTCGTGCCTGGCGCAGAGCGTTTCGGGCCGCCCGGGGGGCGGCCGAGGGTGATGCCGGCCTACGGGACCGATCCGGCCACGGGTGCGGAGCGCCTGGTCGGCTACGCCTTCCTGACCTCCGACGTCCCCCCGGAGCGCCAGGGCTACAGCGGCCCGGTCGAAACGCTGGTGGGCCTCGGTCTCGACGGGGTGATCACTGGCGTGCGTGTGGTCGAGTACTACGAGTCCTACAAGAGTCAGATGGGGGACTTCCTGCGGCGCCCGGGCCACCAGGAGCAGTACAGCGGCAAGTCGATCGGCGATCGCTTCCTCGTGCGGGCCGACATCGATGGGGTCTCGAGGGCGACGGTGAGCTCCCGTGCGCTCGCCCGCGGAGTGCGCGATGCCTCTCGCCGGGTGGCGGCGGCCTACCTCGAGCGGGCGCCCCCTCCCGACGAGGTCCCCGATCCTGCGGCGCTTTCGTGGCTCGAGCTCGTCGACCGCGATGTCGTGCGGCGCCTCGAGATCCACGAGGGAGACGACATTCTGACCGAGATCTCGGTCGTCCACATCGATGGTCCGCGCACGGGCGAGCACCTGATCGGGTCGGATGCCCTGGGGATGGCACAGCGCGCCCTCGAACGCCGGGGCGGCGAGGGGACCATCATGGCCTACGGCCTCGATGGGCCCGATCGGAGTGCCTTCTCCCGTGCCGGTTGGGCGGTGGTGCAGGGAGCCGACACGTTCCCCATCGCCGAGGGGGCCGTCTTCCCCTTCGGACTGGCGGGAGGGGGACTCCTCGACGACGAGATGGGGACCACCGGGGGCATGATCCTCCCCGGCGCGGTCGACCTCCAGCGCGCCTTCACACTCCAGCTCGACCAGCGGCCGGAGCGAGACGTGTTCCGCACCGACTACACGCCGCTGGAGGCCCGCCGCATCGAGAAGGCCCAGCGGGCCGCGGTCGCCGCGGCGGAGACCGGTCCTCCCGCGCAGGCGGCCCCTCCAGCGGCGGACGACCCCACCACGGTCGCCGGTGGAGGCGGCCCCGACTCGGCGAGTGCCCCCACCGCCGCCGCGCCCGCGACGGATGACACCCCCGCCGGTGGAGGTGTCTCGGACTCCGTGAATGCCCCCGCTGCCGCAGGACGGGTGCCCGATGTCGCCGACTCGCCTTCGACCGCCCTCGCTCCGGGCCGGGACGTGGCGGCCGAGGATGCCGCCGTTCGCTCCGCCGGTCCCCGCAGGTCGGAGATCCCGGGTGCTGCCTCCCTCGTCGGGGGCGAAGGTCGGCCCCCGTCCGAGGGCGCGGCCGCGACGCGGTCCGGGGACGCGACACTCTCCGAAGACGATGCCGCGACGCTCTCCGCGGACGAGGCCGCGACGCTCTCCGAGCGCGGTCGCGAGGGCAGCGGCAACGGGGGCCCCGAGGGCGAGGCCTCCGCGGCGGGGGAGGGGGCGCTGGAGGGGGATGATCTGTGGGAGGGCACCGACTGGGGGCGCACGCTCCGGACGGCCCTTCTGCTCCTCCTTGCCAGCGTGGCGTTCGCCCTGAAGCGCGACGGCCCCCGGTGGGTGACGCTGTCCATCACCTTCGGCTACCTCGGCTTCGTCGACGGGGGGTTCCTGTCGGTCTCGCACATCACGAGCGCACTGTGGGTGGGCACCTCGGCGTTCGTGAACGACCTGCCCCTGCTCCTCATGGCGGGGTTCACGGTGATCACGACCCTGATCTTCGGTCGGGTGTTCTGCGGCTTCCTGTGTCCGTTCGGGGCCCTCCAGGACATCCTCACGCGGGTGGTTCCCCGCCGCTTCCGGATGCAGGTGCCCCAGGGTGTTCATCGCCGCGCGCTCTGGATCAAGTACGGGGTCCTTGCCGTCATCCTCATCCCGGCGGTGGCCGGCTCCCGCGCCAGCATCTACCCGTATTTCGAGCCCTTCGGCACGGTGTTCTTCCTCAGCCCTTCGGCGCTGCTGTGGAGCATCGCGCTCGTCTTCATCGCCGCCTCCGTCGTCGTGCCCCGCTTCTACTGTCGCTACGTCTGTCCCCTCGGAGCCGCGCTGGCGTTGGGGTCGCTCGTGGCGCCGAAACGGATCGCGCGCGTCGAGCACTGCGGCCTCTGCACCGTGTGCGAACGGAGCTGTCCGACCGGCGCGATCGAGCGGGCTCGGATCGACTTCAAGGAGTGCGTGCGCTGCAACGCGTGCGAGACCCTCCTGATCGAGCGGGCCGGGGTGTGCCGACACGACATCGCCGAAGTGCGGGGGCGCCTCGTTCAGCTTCGGGTGGGCTCGCCGGAGTAGGGGCGGGCGCCGGCCACCTGCCGGGCCGAGTCCCAGGGGGCTGTGGTGCCCTTGCCGCGTCGGCCTACCGCGATCTAGGGTGAGGGCTCGAACGCACGTCCCCTCAGCCGGCCTCGCTCATGGTGTCCTCCATCCGGTCCCTTCGTCCGTCGACGTTTCGTCCGTTCGGGGCGGCTCTCGCGCTTCTTTCTGCTCTGGTCTCGGGGCTCGTCGCGCAGGATGCGGGGTGGTCGCCGGCGCTCTCGATGGAGTACAGAGCCATTCAAGGGACCGCCCTCTCGCCCGATGCGGATCGCGTGGCCTTCGTCGTGCGCGAGGCGCTGATGGAGGGGTCGCAGTCGGAGTACCTCTCGCACATCTGGATGGCCGACGTCGACGGGGGAGCGGCGCAGCAGTTCACACGCGGCGAGGACTCGGCGACCAATCCGGCCTTCACCCCCGACGGCGACTGGCTGCTCTTCAGTACCGGCCGGAGTGGATCCAACCAGATCTGGGCGATCCCGGTTGCGGGGGGCGAGGCTGTCCAGGTCACCGACGCCTCGGAGGGGGTCGGCACATGGGCGCTCTCGCCCGACGGGAGGCACATCGTCTTCAGCATGCGCAACCCTGAGTCCGAGGCGTGGGCGGCTGCGAAGGAGGAGAAGCGCGACGTGATCGTGGCCGACACGAACTTCCGCTTCAGCCACCTGCACGTCGTGCCCTTCGAGCCCGGCCGGACCGCCCCCCCGGAGGCGCGCCGACTTACCGCGGGCGACTACACCGTCACGGGCTTCGACTGGTCGCCCGACGGCCGCTTCGTGGCGTTCAGCCACCAGCCCGACCCGCGCATCAACACGGCGCGTTTGGCGGGCGACGTCAGTGTCGTCGCGGTCGACGGCGAGGGTGGGGACGAGGGGCATCCCGTGCGCGAGGTGGTCACCGGTGCCGGGGTGGAGGGCCAGCCGCAGGTATCGCCCGACGGGCAGTGGATCGCCTTCCGCTCCACGGGCGACCAACCCGAGCCGGTGGGCCTGGGCGACGTCTACGTCGTGCCCTTCGAGGGGGGCGACCCGACCCGACTGGCCCTCACGCACGACCGGAGTCCCAGCATCGTGGGGTGGAGCGGCGACGGCGCGTACGTGCTCGTCAGCGAAACCATGGGCACGACCCGGCACCTGCAGGCGGTTCCGGCCGACGGTTCGCCCGCGCGGCTCGTCACCTCCGGAAACGGGGTGATTGGCGGGCTGTCGCTGAGCCCCGATGCGGAGTCGATGTCGTTCACCTGGCAGACCCCAGACGAGCCGTGGGACGTCTTCGTGGCCGAGGTGGAGATCGGAGAGCAGCCCGTCGCCCAGCTCGACCTCGACGGGCAGTCGATCGACGACGCGCCCTGGTCGCCGCGCCGAGTCACCGATTTCCACGTCGCGATCGATCGCCCGGAGATGGGCCGCACCGAGCTCCTCACCTGGCGCTCGCAAGACGGGGCGTTCGAGATCGAGGGGCTGCTGACCTATCCGGTCGGGTACCGGGAGGGTGATCGGGTGCCGCTGGTGCTGAATGTGCACGGCGGACCGGCCGGAGCCTTCGTCCAGAGCTTCACGGGCGGCGCGGGCATCTACATGGTGCAGACCTTCGCCCAGGAAGGGTATGCCGTGTTGCGCCCGAATCCTCGGGGCAGCACCGGATACGGCAAGGAATTCCGCTACGCCAATGTGCGGGATTGGGGCTTCGGCGACATGGACGACCTCATGGCGGGCGTCGACGAGGTGATCGAGATGGGCGTGGGCGATCCCGACCGACTCCTCCTGATGGGGTGGAGCTACGGGGGCTACATGACCTCGTTCGCGGTCACCCGCACCGACCGCTTCAAGGCCGCGAGCATGGGGGCCGGTCTCCCGAATCTCGTCTCGATGGTCACCACCACCGACATCCAGGAGTATCTCGCCGCCCACCTCGACAGCGAGTTCTGGGACGACTACGAGGCGTACGAGCGCCACTCCGCCATGTATCGCATCGCGAACGTGACGACGCCCACGCAGGTGATCCACGGTGAGAACGATCTGCGCGTGCCCTTCACCCAGGGGCAGGAGTTCTATCGCGGACTACAGCGTCTCGGGGTCGACACGGAGATGCTGATCCTCCCGAGGACGCCACATGGACCCCGTGAGCCGAAGCTCCTGATGGAGATGACGCCGCGTATCCTGGCCTGGTTCGAGAAGTACCTGCCGCAGGCGCGGATGACGACCGACGTGGAGCGGGGCGAGGCGCGCTGAGTCCCGCCCCCCCGGGGGGTCAGTCGTTCGCTCCCCGGCGGGTCCACATCGCGACCACCACGCAGCCGCGGCTGTGCAGGGGGTCGATGAAGTCGGACGGCACCCACTGGCCCCGGTAGACCTCGACCGCCTCGAGTTCTCCGGACCCGAGGATATGCAGCCACTCCTGGCCGTCGAAGCGAAAGCGACCGTCGACCCAGATCTCGGGCGCGCACGTTCGGTTTCGAGAGGTGACCATGACCCGATGTTCGGGGTCCCGAGGGTCCCTGAAGAACCGAAGTCCCGACGCCTGGAGGATCGGAACCGCATCGAACGACCCGAGCTCTTCGATGGCCCGGCGGTCGAAGTGGATGCCGGCCCCCAGGAGGCGACGTCGTTCGAGGCCGCGGCGGTCCTGGTCCAGCAGGCTGTTGGAGACCGCCACGTCGATGCCCTGGAGGGCGATCGCTTCGGGTACGAGTTCGATGTCGGCGCGGGTGACGCCACCCTCGGCGATGTCGAGTAGCTCAACCGCGGCGGCGTACCCGATGTGGTCGACCTGCACGATCGACGCTCCGGACTCGAGGTCCTGCAGCACGAACGAGCCGTCGTCGCGAGTGGTCGTGCTCGTGAGTCCGACCCGTACGCTCGCTGCCGCGATCGGCTGCCCCGACTCCCGGTCGACGAGAAGGCCGAAGATGTCTCCACGCCCCTGGTCGGGATCGCTCGGCTTCGCCGTCAGATCGACGCGGTGCACGCTTCCTCGGCGCACCCGAGGGGTAGCGAGCTCGAAGGTCCAGCCGGAAGCCTGCGCGATGAGTGAGACGCGACCCTCGGGCACGCCGCAGAGCACGAAGCGTCCCTCGGCGGAGGCCCGACCTGAAACACCCGGACGGCTTCGGCCGAAGACGCGGTCCGGAATCGCGGCCAACTCGACCCCGGGCAGCGGGCGTCCATCGGCCTCGACCCGCCCGCTCACGACGCCTTCCGAGCCCAGGTCGAGTTCGTCGCGCTCGAGACACCAGGCGGCGACGTCGGCGTCGTCGGTCGACGTGGGGAGGGTCTGGGCGAGAAGCTGCGGGGTGACCATCGAGGTCGAGAGCAGAGCCATCGCGACGAGGGCAGGGGGGGCCGCGATTCGTGCCGCCCCAGCGAGCACCCGTTGGCCCCACCCCCGCGACCGGTGAACTCCGAGTCGTGTCTCCATCCCGACCTCCGATCCTCCCCGTTCCCTCGCCGAGGCCCGGTGCGTCGATCTCTTCCGCCCTCCGAGCCGCCCATCACTGCGCAGTAAACCCGTAGGGAGGCGGAGTTCCGCCGGCATTTCCTTGCGCGACCATGGCTTCGCCTCGTTTCCCGAATCGACTTCCCGACGCAGGGGCGGCTCGCTTGCGCGGCTCGCCTGCCTTGCGTCGATTCAGAGGGTCGTGCAGTCCTCTCCAACGAAGGTCGAATGTCGGATCCGGACGGTGTCACACACTGGCTTGAGCGTCTAAGAGGGGGAGACCAGGAGGCGCTGGACCGGGTGCTTCCTCTCGTCTACGACGAACTGAAGGCCGTCGCGGGCTACTACATGCGCGAGGAGCGCGGTGAACACACGCTGTCGGCCACGGCGCTCGTACACGAAGCCTACCTGCGCATGGTGAAGCAGCGCCGCATCCGCGTGGAGGATCGGAGCCAGTTCCTCTCGGTCGCGGCCACGATGATGCGGCGGGTGCTGGTCGACTGGGCGCGCGCCAAGAAGCGCGAGAAGCGCGGGGGCGGGCGTGTGCCCGTTCCGCTCGAGGCCGCCGAGAACCTTCTGTCCGACGATGAGGTCGACGAGGTGATCGCCCTCGACGACGCCCTCGAGCGCCTCGCCAAGGTCAACCCGCGTGGCTCGCAGGTGGTGGAACAGCGCTTTTTCGGGGGACTCCAGGTCGAAGAGATCGCCCAACTGCAGGGACGATCGACCCGCACCGTGCGGCGCGACTGGGTCGCGGCGCGTGCATGGCTGAGGAAGGAGGTCGAGCGCGACCTCGGGCTTTGACGCAGCGGGGCCGGGTCGCCGCGCCGGGTGGCACGAGGTTTCAGCCCGAGGGGGACCGGTAGCGTTCGGCCTCGTCCGGCCGGTCGAGCCTCGTGTACACCTCGACGAGATTGCGCCGCAGATTGACGATGCGGGAGTCGTCTTCGCCCCAGTGCGCCAGATTCAGCGGCAGCGCCTCGACCAGCACCGGCTCGGCCTCCTCCAGGCGCCCCGCGCGTAGGAGGGTACTCCCCAGATTCGCCAGTCCACGGGCCAGCAGCGGATGGTCGGGTCCCTGCGTTCGGCGCTGGATGTCGATCGCGCGCTGGGAGTAGGGGACGGCGTCCGCCCAGCGCTCGTGCCGCCGCAGGGTGACCGACATGTTGTTGAGGACGGCGGCCACGGCCGGGTGATCCGGGCCGAAGATCTCGATGCGCAGTTCGAGAAGGTCTTCGTACACGGCCTGCGCCTCGTTCAAACGACCCTGTTCGAGCATCGCCTCGGCGAGCGGGTTGAGCATCGTGGCGACCTTGGCCGAGCTCGAACCGGAAATCCCGGTCTCGATGTCGACGGCCTCTCGCAGCAGACGTTCGCCCTCGACCGGGTCGCCGAGCCGCACGGTGACGAGGCCGAGGTTGGCCATCATCGTGGTGACGGCGGGACGATCGTCGACGGCGGGGTGCTGTAGGATCTCGAGCGCCTCGCGGTACGAGGCCCGCGCCTCGGCCAGGGCGCCTCGGCGGAACTGGAGTGCGCCCACGGTCGACAGCCCCAGCGCCACATCCTCGTGGGGACCCTCGTGCAACTGCCGGTGGATCTCGAGGGCTTCGACGGCGAGCGGCTCCACCGCGGCATAGTCGCCGCGGGCGTCCATGATCAAGGAGGCCAGTGAGTTGAGGCTGAGTGCGACGTCGGTGTGGACGTCGCCGTGCACCTGGCGTCGCAACTCGAGCGAGCGCTCCAGAATCGGCTCAGCCTTTTCGTACTCGGCGAGGCTGGCGTAGGCCCGCCCGATGGCGTTGAACATGGCCGCCTGCGCGCTCGGCTGCTCGGCGAGTTGGTCGGCCCGCCGGACGCCCCGGTCGAGAAGGTCGACCGCGGTCAGCCGCTCCGTCGTGTTGCCGATGTTGGCGTCCTCGAAGAGGTCGACGAGGAAGTCGCGCACCGTGGTCGCCTCGAGCAGCGCCGCTTCGGTGCGCTCTTGTTCGGCCGCGATGCGCGACGCCTGCACCGTCTGATTGACGGCCAACGTCGCCAGCAACCCGACGAAGAGGGCGGCCACGCCCACACCGACCCGGTTGCGGCGCACGAACTTCCCGACCCGGTAGCCGACCGAATCGGGGCGCGCCCGGACGGGTCGTCCGTCGAGGTAGCGGCGCACGTCTTCGGCGAGTTCACGCGCCGACCCGTAGCGCCGCTCGGGCTCCTTCCGCAGCGCCTCCAGCACGATCTGGTCGAGGTCACCGCGCAGCGCTTGTACCCAGGCCGCGGGTCGGGTCGCGCGGAGCCGCGCCGGATGGGTCACCAGCGCCTCATCGTGGGCGCCCTGCGCGGCCGCCCGACGGGCCTCTTCGCTTGGCCGCGTGGGGGAGTCCTCCTGGATCTTGCGCTGCAACTCCAGCGGCGAGGTGTCGGCGGCGCGAAACGGTCGCTGCCCGACGAGCAATTCGTAGAGCAGGACGCCGAGGGCGTAGACGTCGGTGGCGGTCGTGATCGCTCCACCCATGACCTGCTCCGGCGCCGCGTGTTCGGGGGTGAACATGCGGACGTCGCGGGTGACGGGGCGGGTGAAGTCCACATCGCCCTCGAGGATCTTGGCGATCCCGAAGTCCAACAGCTTGGGTCGGCCGTCTTCGGTGACCAGGATGTTGGACGGCTTCAGGTCGCGGTGCACCACCAGATTGGTGTGCGCGAAGTGGACCGCGTCGCAGATCGTGGCGAAGAGGGTGAGGCGCTGTCGCACGTCGAGGGTGTGTTCGTCACAGTACTCCGTGATGGGCAACCCCGGTTCGTACTGCATGACGAGGTAAGGGCGGCCGTCTTCGGCCACACCGCCGTCGAGCAGCGTACTGATGTTGGGGTGCTGCAGCCGGGCGAGGATTTGCCGCTCGGCACGAAAACGCTCCGTCAGGAGTCCCGTGTCGTAGTCGTCGCGCACGACCTTGAGCGCGACCTGCTGCGAATACTGGTCGTCGTCCCGCTCGGCGAGGTAGACGCGCCCCATCCCGCCACGGCCGATGAGGCGGACGAGTCGGTACGGACCGATGCGGTGATTCGCCGGGAGCTCCGTCTCGACCGGCTCGGATCCGCCGGGTGCAGAGGCGCCCGCAGCCGCCGCCAGTCGGTCGACCCACGTAAACTCGCCGCCGGCCTCCTCGGCCGCCAGCATGCTCTCCACCTCGGCGCGCATCCCGGCGTCATCGCCGCAGGCTCGCTCGAGAAATGCGGCGCGTTCCTCGGCCGGTAGCTCGAGGGCGTCGAGAAAGACCTCCTGAAGTTGATCCCACTCCGGATCGCTCACACACGCCTCACGTTTGGGCTCGATGGCCGGTCATGCATACGGGGTCGCGCCTCGACTGTCGAGTCCACTCCGGCGACTCGTCGGGTCGGGACCGCTGCCCTGCCTCGGGCGAGCCTCCAGGACTCGACCCTCGCTGGCGAGACGACCCCACGGATGATCGCGTCGCGGGGCGTGCAGAGCGGACACCGGCCGGCATCCGTCACCGGTCGGGACCGCTCACGAGCCGTGACGGTTCACGTCGCCCGGCGCACTCGGGACCGAGCCGGGACACCTTGACCCCGCTAGCCACCGATGAAAGACTCCAGCTTCAACCTCGAGGGCGCTGAGCGCGGTCCGCATCGGGCGGGCAACCGTGGCGCTGGCCCCGAGTCTCCGGCAGTCGACCTCGCTCCGGCGAGGGTCTGCTCGAGCGAGGGGCCTCACCGACCGGAGCCCCTGATGAAGACCATCATCGAGCCGTTTCGCATCAAGGCGGTCGAGCCGATCCGCATGACCACCCGCGAGGAGCGGGTGAAGCTGATCCGCGACGCCGACTACAACCTGTTCGCGCTCCAATCCGACGACGTTCTGATCGATCTGCTGACCGACAGCGGAACGGGAGCGATGAGTGCAGCCCAGTGGGCGGCGATCATGCGGGGCGACGAGAGCTACGCGGGCTCGCCCTCCTTCTACCGCTTCGAAGCCGCGGTCAAGGATCTCATGCCCTTCAAGCATGTGATTCCCACGCACCAGGGGCGGGCGGCCGAGGCGATCCTCTTCTCGATCCTCGGCGGGCAGGGGCGACGGATTCCCAACAACACCCACTTCGACACCACACGTGGCAACATCGAGGCGTCGGGCGCCGAGGCGGTCGATCTCGTGATCGACGAGGGGCGGGATCCCCGCTCGACCCACCCCTTCAAGGGCAACATGGATCTCGACCGGCTCCGGGCGTTCCTCGCGGACAACCACGGCTCCGTGCCGTGCGTGATGATGACGATCACGAACAACGCGGGCGGTGGGCAGCCCGTGAGTCTGGAGAACCTTCGGGCCGTCGCCGCCATCGCCCGCGAGTTCGACAAGCCCTTCATCATCGACGGGTGCCGCTTCGCCGAAAACGCCTGGTTCATCAGGGAGCGCGAGCCCGGGCAGGGGGAGCGCGGCATCCGGGCCATCGTGCGCGACTGCTTCGAGGTCGCCGATGCCATGACCATGAGTGCGAAGAAGGATGCCTTCGGCAACATCGGGGGGTGGTTGGCGCTGAACGACGACGACATGGCCGAGGCCGCGCGCGCCACACTGATCCGCACGGAGGGATTCCCCACCTACGGAGGGATGGCCGGTCGCGACCTCGAGGCGCTCGCCCAGGGCCTCGCCGAGATCGTCGACGAACACTACCTGCGCTATCGGATCCGCACCAACGCCTACGTGGTGGAGCGGCTCGACGCGCTCGGCGTTCCGGTCGTAAGGCCGGCAGGTGGTCATGCCGTCTTCGTCGACGCGCGGGCGTGGCTCCCCCACATCGACCCGCTGGCCTACCCGGGACAGGCGCTCGCGGTGGCGCTGTACGAAGTCGGCGGCATTCGAGGCTGCGAGATCGGGACGGTGATGTTCGGTCGCCACCCCGCCGGCACCGAAACCCCGGCCGCAATGGACCTCGTGCGGCTCGCCTTCCCGCGCCGCACCTACACCCAGTCGCACGCCGACTACCTGATCGAGGTGTTCGAAGAGGTGGCCCGCGTGAAGGACGGGCTACCCGGCTATCGGATCACCTGGGAGCCCGCGCTGATGCGCCACTTCACCTGCCGGTTCGAGCGGGTGGAGGCGGGGGCGGGGCAGGGCGCCTAGGCAACGGAGCCAAGGGTGGGCGGGGCGCAGATGAGGGCGGGGGCCCTTCGGCGCCGGCTACTTCTTGGGCGGGCGCAGGCGCAGGTGCGTGCGGGGGCGTCGACCCCTCCGTCGGGGCGGCCACACTTCCGAGCGGCGGCCCTCCGGGGGGCGGCGACAGTTCGCGCCCAGGCGGAGGACGCCTCGCCCAGGGGCGGCGCCCAGGGGGCCCGATTTCGCCACCAACCCTGTCTGCAGCTTAAC
>JANQNV010000080.1 GCA_028279425.1 Longimicrobiales bacterium
CGACCTCGATCCCCGCGGGGGTCCAGTGGGTGTCCTGTTTGAGGAAGAGGGGTCTGGAGGTGTCTTTGACGAGCCAGAACAACTCCGCGAGGTCGGCGACCTCGACGTTCGGGAGCGCGCGCAGCTTCGCGTAGAACTCCCCGGCGTCGGGGTGGGCGAGGGGGCCGTCCGACGCGATCCCGAGGTGCTCCGGATAGATCATCGGTTTGACCGGGATCGGGACGAGGAGGAGTTCGGTGTCGGTCTCGGCGAGCTGGGCGGCGAAGGTGGTGATGGCGTCGAGCGGCGAGTTCCAGGGTTTGCGGTTCGGGTCCTTGGCGACCGAATCGGGCTCGGGCCGCAGCGGGCCGTAGCCGGTGAGCGCGTCGAGCGCGGTCTTGAAATAGAGCCAGCCGTCGCGGCCGATGTGGGTCTTGGTGTTGCCCTCGCCCAGCGGGCCGCGGGTGAGGGCGGCCTGGACGGCGCGGCGGACGGGTTCGGTGAAGGGGGCGTCCTCAATCTGTTCCTCGACGGCGTGCAGGTGGGAGACGATGTCCCGGTCGGGTTTCGGCGAGAACAGGGTGCGGACGGGGGCGAAGCCGTCGGACAGGTTGCGGAACAGGGGGGGGAGGGTGGCCAGGAGGAGGAACAGGTAGATGACCGCGTACGCGGCCGGGCGGCCGATCTGGAAATCGACGGTCTCTTGTTCGTTCTCGTAGGGGTTGTTCATGGGGTCGGCGACGACGGGGCGTCGCCCTCCGGCCGGAGGGTATCGGGTATCAAAGGTTCTAGAACTGGAAGTAGAGGAAGGGGTTGAAGGCCTGGGTGAACATGAAGGCGAGGCCGAGGGCGAGGAGGAGGATCCCCGCGATCGCTTTGGCCAGGGTGAAGGTTTTGAGGAGGGTCTGGGTGTTGGGGAGGGCGAAGGCGGCGACCGCGGCGAGGGCGAGCCAGAACACCGCGGCGGGGCGTGTCAGCTGGGCGAAGACCAGGCCGGCGGTGGGCGCCGTTTCGGACAGGCCGAACATGG
>JANQNV010000103.1 GCA_028279425.1 Longimicrobiales bacterium
GGGCCCACGCCTCCGACAGGTGGACGCCGAGCCCTCCCCCCAACGAAAACGCGCCACCGCTGAAGGTGATCTCTTCATCGGTGTCCGAGCCGTCGACCCTCGCGCCGTCGACCGACACGGCACGCCCGCCGACCGCGGCCTCGAGAAACGGCACCACGCGGCGCAGGGAGTTCGCGAAGTGGAAGCGGGCGCCGATCTCGCCGTGGGCCAGATTCCACTGCCCCTCGATGCTCGCGTCGTCGACGTCGGGCTGCGAGCCGTCGAACCGCGCAAAGATCGTGAAGCGCCGGTTGATGCCGTAGCCGATCCGGAGTCCGGCCCCGCCACTTCCCGCGGCGTCGCCACCCTCGACCTGGAGTGACGCACCCTGGAGGAACAGCGCGAACGACCATCCACGCGTCGTGGACACCTGCCCCGATGCGCCCGCCGGAAGGAGGAGCAGCGCCAGGACGGCGCCGACGATGGCCGTGGCCAACAGGGGGGTCAACCGGGAGGCCGGCCGAGCTTCAGACGTGACGCGACCGCGACGAGAGGAGGACATGAAACGATCCTGTGCGGGAAACGAAACAGCTGGGAATATAACGCCGTGTCGGGCCGACCCCCGAGAGGGCCGGCCCGAGTGTAGAGCGTCGGTCGAAGCCGACGGCGGCTACAGGACGAGTCCCAGCAAGACGATCTCGTCGACCGGATCGATCACGTCTTCGATCAGATCGAACACGTCTTCGGCCACGTCGACGATGCGAAGCAGGGCGAGGATTTCGATCGGGCGCAGCGCCGAGCCGTCAGGACGGGTGAACTCCGGGTCGCTCGAGGGGCCCGACACCACGACGAAGGGGTTGCGGTTGAGGTCGATCCCGCCCGAGACCGTGCCGGCCTCCGACACGAAGTCGACGTCGAAGCGGTGGTCGCGGTGCTCGGCCATGAGTTCGATCACGCCGTCGTCGGAATCGTCGCGGCCCGCGAGTCGTCCGGAGACGAAGACCGAGCGCTGGTCGATGCCGAGGTCGAAGGTGATCTCGTGGGGTCCCACGTCGCGGCCCTCCAACTGGATGTCGAAGTCGAGCGTTTCACCGTTGCCCGAGACGAATCCCGTGGCTTCGACGAAGGCGCGCGTCTCGTTGTGGTCGGCGGTGAGTCCGTAGTCGAGGGTGACCGTGCCACCCTCGGTCACCCGCAACCGCAGCACGATGTCGCTCTCGCTGTCGTCGCCCTCGTCGATCAGATCGGCGAAGCCGCGCTCCCGCGACGGATCCGGCACACCGGCCACCTCGTCGTAGACGATGAAGCGCACGCCGTTCGACGGTGCGCCTTCGCGATCCGGATCGACGACCCAGTCCTCGGCCACGTCGTCGTAGACGAAGGTCTTGCCGCGGTTCGTGTCGGAGATGATCGGGGCTGCGGCCGGACCACCCATAGCGCCGACCCGAGCCGGTCCACCCGCGGGTGCCGCCTTGGCGAGGAGCCCCAGGCTCTGCCAGTCGGCGGCGTTGAGTACGCCCTCGATGGCGGCGTAGTCGTCGACGGTGGAGCGCGCGTCGAAGGCTTCGGGCGACTCGGGTCCCGCCGAGTCGTCACAGGCCACGACGAATGCCAGCAGGGCGAGTGCGCCCCAGCGAGCGGATGCCTTCATGGTGTCCTCCCTATCGTTCCGGATCGTTCGGTCGAGTGCGAGCCGCGGTCTCTCACCCCGGCCGTCGATGATGTGTGACGCCGGCCCGGCGATCGTATGACACGGGCGCTCGAGGGAGTGGCGGGACGGGGCGCGAGGAGGGGCGGCGCGAGGGCCCGGCGAGGGGCGCGAGGCGGGGTGGCGCGAGGGCGCAGCGGGGAGCGCCAGGCGGGGCGGCGCGAGGGCCCGGCGAGGGGCGCGAGCCGGGATCCTGCCCGTGGGAACGGGGTTGAGAACGGCATGAGGACGTTCGGACGAATCCCGCTTCTCGCGGCGCTGGCCGCCTCGTTTCTCGGCGCCGTCTCTCCCCTCGGCGCACAGATGCCCATCGAGCGCGCGCTCGAAGAGATTCGGTCGTTTCCGATCGAGGGCGTCACCCTCGACACCCCGCCGGCCGAAGCCCGGGCGCTGCTCGAGCAGGAGGGCTTCGAGCAGGTCAGCGTGTTCGGTCGACCCGACAACCCATCCGGGTGGAACTACCTGAAGAGCGACGTGCGCGTGAGCCTCGAGAGCTTCGCCGGGGTGCTGGTGCGCATCGAGCGTCGCCAGCGCGCGCGGCGGGACAGCGACGTGATCGACGGCACGCCCCTCGTCGCGCAGGTGCAGGACTTCTTCGCACTGACCGACGACGACTGCGTGCGCAGCGGCGATCGCACCGACTGCTCCGTTGCCGACGAGCCGGCCCGCCCCACCCACCTCGTCACGGCCCAGATCGTGCCCTTCCGCACGATCCTGCGGGCGACGCTCATCTTCCGGTCGGGGGCGCGGTAGAGCAGTCGCCCCGGAAGCCCCGGAAGCCCGGAAGCCCCGGAAGCCCGGAAGCCCGGCAGCCCCCGAAACCACTCTCGCCATACGTGGGTCCCCGCCATACGGAAGCCCCCGCCATGGGGACGCCCCCGCCATAGGGACGCCCCTGTCATACGGGCGTCCCCGCCACGTCACACAGCGGGTGAATCGACGTCCGAAACCCCGCGCGAGAGACGCAGGCGCGACGCACGGAGGCAGGCGATGGGCGGAGGAATCGGAGGCGAGGCCACGACAGGCCGGGAATGGATGGGCCGGGGAGCCGAGTTGCGAGGGGCGATGGGCCAAGGGGCGACGCTCCGGAGAGCAGTGATCTCGTGCGCCGGAGCCCTGTTGCTCGGGTGCGCGAGCAACACGCCGAGTGGGCTTCCCGACGACGGCGACCCGCCGCCCGCCGGTGCGCGCTTCTCGGGGCTGTTCCTGCTGGGTCCCGAAGACTACGACGTGCACACCGCCAAGATGGGCGCGGGGCCCGAAGTCGTGCATTTCTTCGTGGACTGGTTCGGACCCGAGCAGCTGGCGGCCGCAACCGCCGATCCCGCGACACGGGTGGAGCCGGTGCCGATCGAGTCGCTCGACCTCACCGTCGTCGACCTGGTCTTCCGACCGGGCACCACCGTGGCCCTCTCGTGGGCCCTTCCCCTCCCCGTGCTCGACGTCCCGGCGGCCGCCTACCCGAACGTGCCTTCGGTGCGCGACATCGTGGCGGGTCGCTACGACGACTACGTGCGTGCGTTCGCGCGGGCGGTTGCCGAGATCCAGAGCCCCGTGATGCTGACTCTCTTCGGGGAGTTCGACAACAACGCCTACTACGGCTTCGGCCCCGACGGTCTCAAGTCGCCGGCGCCGGACCCCGGTCTGCCTCCCGCGTTGGACGTGCCCTCGACCACCGATCTCCACGGCCACTACGGCGATCCCGCGCTGCCCGACGGACCCGAGCGGGTGCGAGACGCCTTCATCCGCGTGATCGACCTCTTCGAAGCGGAGGGCGTAACGGAGCCCAGGTGGTTCATGTACGGCTCGAGCGGCTTCATGGCCCGCGGCACCGTCGACGACCAGACGCAGATCACACCGGTCGTGGGCGAGTTCAACCGGCCCGAGTTCTACTACCCCGGCGACGACTACATCGACTACGTGGGCAAGAGCCTGCACCACCAGGGACTCGACGATCTGAAGAAGCGCTTCGAGCCCGCCTACGAGGCGTGGGGCCGGGTGACCCAGCGTCCGTTCTTCGCGCCCGAGTTCACGATCTACGAGGGGGTCGGGGTCTCGAGCCGCGCCGCCCTGATCCGCGAGGAGTTCACGCGCTACTTCCCCTCGTTCGAGCGTTTCGCGGGATTCGCGACCGTCGATCAGGACCCCGCGACGGGCGACGACACGTATGGGATGGTCACCCTCGGTGGAAACACAGGCGAATTCCCCGACGAAATCGAGGCGTGGAAGGACGCGGTCGTCGACGATCCCGGATGGGCCGTGCGGCGCTGAAGAAAGCCGAGGATGGATCAGTAGTAGGCACGCCGGGTTGCAGCGTTCGCACGTCGCGCCTCGTCGACCACCCCTCGGAACGGAGTCCCCATGAGCCGTGTGCCCTGTCCTTCGTGCGGCAGCTCGAACGTCTTCACCTACGACAAGCCGATCAGCGCAGGCGGAGGGTATTCCCCCAACCTGTTGCCCGGTCTGGGTGGGTTTTTCGGGGGAGCGAAGGTCGAAGTGGTCGTCTGTGCCGACTGCGGGCTGCTGCGCCAGTTCGCATCGGAAGAGGCCCGCCAGAAGCTGAGGGGCGGCGCGAAGCGCTGGACGCGGGAACGCTGATGCGCCCTACTCGCCGCGCAACACCTCCATCGGGTGCGCCCGCGCGGCCCGCAACGCCGGCACCAGGGTGGCAGCGGCGGCCACCACCAGCAACGCTCCAATCGAAGCGGCGTAGGCCGTCCACTCCAGCGTGCCTACTCCGAAGAGGACCGCTTCGAGGACCCGCGCGAGTGTGATCGCCCCGACGACCCCGCCCACGATCCCGGCCAGGACCGGCGCCATCGACGAACGAAGGACGCCGCGCACGACCCGGCTCCGGTCGGCCCCGAGAGCGATCCGCAGACTGGTTTCGTGCCGTTTCTGCCGCACTGCGTACGAGACCACACCGTAGATCCCCAGGCCGGCCAGGAGGCCCGCCAGCCCGGCGAAGGACCCGAACAAGCCCGCGAGGAGGCGAGGTAGCGCCGTGGCCTCCCGCAGGACGCTCGCGGCGAGGGTGATCTCGGTGACGGGCTGGCCGGGATCCAGAGTCTGAACGACGGCTCGTAGCTCCGGGAGAATCACCGCGGGGTCGTCGACGACCCGGGCGACGATCGCCATGCCCACTCGGGCGTTCTGCTCCTGATGGACGTAGACGGTGGGACTCGGGGGCTGGCGCGGGTCCCGGTTTCGGATGCCCTCGACCACTCCGATGATCCGGTACTCCCCTCCCGCCAGCACCACCGCCCGACCGACCGGCTCGGTTACCGGGAGGTAGGTGTCCGCGAAGGTCCGGTCGACGACGACCACCCCCTCCGCCTGCGCATCGTCACCGGCCTCGAAGGCGCGACCGGCGAGAAGCTCGATGCCGAGCGCCTCGAAGAGATCGCCGCCGACATGCACGATCTCCACGTCTCCATCGTCTTCGGGACCGGGCTCGAAGATGCCGGGAATCGCCAGGCCCCACTGCTCTCCACCGCCGCGCAGCGGGAGTCGGCGGATGCTGCCGACCGCCTGCACCCCGGGAATCCGCTCCACCCCTTCGAGGATGGCCCGATAGAACGCCATGTAGTCATCGCGCTCCGGGTATCGGTCGGTGGAAAGGGTCAACGTCATCGCGGCGACCGACGCCGGCTCGAAGCCCACGTCGACAGCCTGCAGTCGGACCACACTCCGCGCGAGCAGAACCGAGCCCGTGACGAGAACGAGTGCGAGACCGACCTCGGCGGTCACCAGGGTCCGCCGAAGCGCCGCGCCCGTTGTGCCGCCACCCCCGGCCCCGCCCCGGCGCAACTCGGAGGCTGTCCCCACGCGCGCCGACCGGAGCGCGGGCACACCGCCGACTGCCATCGTGGTGATCCATGCGAGCCCGGCGGCAAACGCCAACACCCCTGCATCGACCCCGAGCTCGCCCGAGCGCGGAAGGATCGCTCCCCCGCGTTGACGAAACACCGCGGTGAGCCCGAGGGCGACGGCGACACCCCCCGCCCCACCCAACACGCCGAGTAGCGCGCTCTCCGTCAGAAGCTGCCTCAGCAGGCGGCCCCGGCTGGCACCCAGGCTCGAACGCAACGCCATCTCGACGCGGCGGGCCGATCCCCGCGCAAGCAGCAGATTCGCGACATTCGCGCAGGCCAGGAGAAGCAGAAGTCCCACCGCCCCGAACGCGACCCACAGGGAAGCGCGCACATCGCCCACCAGCGTCTCGCGCAGCGGAACCACGGCGGCGCCGGTCAGCCCAGCGTTGTCGTCGGGGTACGCGGCAGCGAGCCCGGATGCCAGTGCGGCGAAACCGGCGCGCGCCGTCGTGGGGTCGACGTCGGGTGCGAGGCGGGCGGCGGCGCTCAAGAAGCGCACGCTGCGAAGCCGCCACGGCACCGAACTCTGGGACACCGTCGACAGGAAGACCCAGGCGTCGGTGTCGTCGGACGGTGCAGCGAAGCCGGCGGGCATGACCCCCACGACCTCGAAGGGTTGTTCGTCCAGAGTCAGGGTGCGGCCCAAGAGGCTGGGATCGGCGCCGAAACGACGCGTCCAGTATCCATGGCTGAACACAACGACCCGGTTCGCCCCCTCCTCCTCGGCCGGTCGAAGGGTGCGTCCCAGGGCAGCGGGCACCCCGAAGACGCCGAAGAAATCACCGGCGACATACGCAGTCCGGATCTCTTCGGCGGGGCCCTCGCCGCTCAGCACGACGTCGCCGAGGATCGTCGTCCAGGCGGCGAGCGCGGTCACATTGGGCGCGGCCTCGGCCCAATCCCGCTGATCTGGAACCGAAAAGCCGATCCGATCGGCCCCCCGGTCCGGGGCCGCGTTCCATACCCGGACGAGCCGATCCGACTCCGGGTATGGTAGGGGATCGAGCAGGACGTTGCGGACGACTCCGAACACCGCGCTGGTAGCACCGATGCCGAGGGAGAGCACGCACACCGCCGCCAGGGTGAACCCGGAACTCCGGCTCAGCGAGCGGACCGCGTACGCTGCGTCGCGACGCAGATCGTCGAGCCAAACGCTCCCCCGCGCCTCGCGCACACCCTCGCGATGGCGTTCCACACCCCCGAACGAGAGCCGGGCGCGCCGAGCCGCTTCGGCCGGCGGAACGCCCGAGGCCATCAGGTCCCGGGTCTCCATGTCGATGTGGAACCGCATCTCCTCTTCGACGTCACGCGCCTCCCGGTCGAATCGTATGAGGTCGCCGATCCGCCTCCACCACCGCGCCATCCACCCCATGTCGCACTCCTCTCCTATGCTCCTTCCAGTACTCGATTCACCGCGTGCGAGAACGCGATCCACGTTGCGCGTTCCACATCGACTTCGGCCCTCCCGGCCTCTGTAAGGCGGTAGAACTTCGCCCGGCGTCCCTCGTTGGAGACGCCCCACTCACCGGTGACGAGTCCTCGGTCCCGTAGCCGGTACAGCGCGGGATACAGCGAGCCCTGGTTGACTTCGAGAGTGCCTTCGGACAGTTGGCGGATACGCTTCGATATTCCCCATCCGTGAAGCTCCTCCCGGACGAGGATGCGCAAGATCAGGAGTTCGAGCGTGCCCTGAAGAAGGTCGTTGGGCTGACGTCCCATTTCGGCCTGCCCCGCGTTCGAGGACGTATGAGAGACCTCGACCGTCGACATACCTAGACGGTCGACAACATGTCCACACTCGGCGCCTTGTTGTCGATTGTCAAGGTGTGGTGGTCTCGCCCTGGCCGGTCCCGCGCGCGCTATCCCGCCGTCGCGTCCGCGGCCAGGGCCGGGCGGGGCGCGGGCCTCTATCCCGCCGTCGCTTCGGCGGGCGGGGCGCGGGCCCCTACGCCGCCGTCGCTTCGGCGGCCAGGACGCGGCGCGGGCCCCGACCCCGCTGTCGCTTCGGCGGCCGGGACGCGGCGCGGGCCTCTACGCCGCCGTCGCTTCGGCGGCCGGGACGCGGCGCGGACCCCTACCCTGCCGTCACTTCGGCGGGCGGGGCGCGGGCCCCTACGCCGCCGTCGCTTCGGCCGGCGCAGCCCCCGCCGACCCCCCCGACCAGCGCGGCAGGACGACGAGCGCGAGCGCGGCGGCCGCGGCCGTCCCCACGATCACCGCGAGACCGAACCGCCGGGTCGGCG
>JANQNV010000108.1 GCA_028279425.1 Longimicrobiales bacterium
CGTCGATGCTGAGCGGGGTGAGCGTGGTCACGCCTGGGGCGAGTTCGCCGAGGTCGGTGCGGTCGGCGAACGAGTCGTTGTCCTCGCTCACGTTGTCCCCGTTGGTGTCTTCCAGGCGGTCGCCATACTGTCGCTGGGCGGAGAAGATATCGTCGTGTTGGGGGCCGTCGAACAGGGTCGTCGCGGAGGGCTCCATGAGTTTGGTGAAGTCCCTCGGGCAGACGTGGCGCATGCCGATACCGTGGCCGTGTTCGTGGGCGAACACGTTGCGGAAGCGCAGCGAGTTGTTCGAGGTGGAGTTGAAAAAGCTGTCCGCGGTGTCGATGACCATGTCCCCTCTCGTCGGGGCGTAGTTGTAGGCGAGGGTGTTGAAGTTGCCGTCGATGGAGCGCCCGGCGATGCGCACGTCCCCGCGCACACCGAGCTCCCCGTCGTTGTCGGGGAACGCCGCCCCGTCGTCGTTGGGTTCGTAGACGTAGCGGATGCCGCTCACCTCCGCCCAGCGGTCGAAGACATCCTGCATGAGCGCCAGCCAGGTGGCCCTGTTGGGGTAGATGTCGTCGAGGAAGGCCTCCAGGTCGCTCCTGTCGGACGACTCCCCCGGGATGGCCCCGCTCCGGTCCAGCCAGGTGCCGTCGGGCACGATGCTCCAGGTGAGCGTGATGGGGTCGCCTTGGCGGAGGGCGTTCGGACCGGTGCGTGGTGCCGGGTTGGTCGCCGTGCTCCACCAGCGGGGCGTGTTATAGAACTGGAAGGCGGCGGCCTGGAATGCACCTCTGCCGCCTCGCGGCATTGCGGGGGTGTGCCCGTGGGGCGAACCGGTGATCTCGGCGATCAACGCGGCGTCGGTGCCGGGGGCGAAACAGACCCATGGCATCTCCCTCCACGGTCGTGCGGCCGTTTCGGGGACGTTCCCCCACGGCCCACCGATGCCCAACCCGCCCGCCGGTGGCGCGATACCGGTGTGCGACCCGGGCAAACTCAGGTTCGCGACAGACCCCCAAGCCGCCCAGGCGCGCGCCCCCGCC
>JANQNV010000115.1 GCA_028279425.1 Longimicrobiales bacterium
CGATGAGGGGGTCGCGTGGGGGGCAGGGAATACCTCGGTGAGTTCGAACAGGTCGTGTTGTGGGCCCTCGTGCGGCGACCGGAGCGGGGCTACGGCGGAGGCCTCCACGACGAAATCCTCGAGACCACGGGCCGGGACGTCTCGATTCCGTCGGTCTATGTCACACTGAAGCGACTCGAGAAGAAAGGACTCGTTTCGTCCAGCGTGGGGCCGCTGTCCCCTGGCGCGCGCGAGACCCGCAACTACCGGATCGAGCCTGCGGGCCGCGCGGCTCTCGAGCGTTCGCGGCGCCTGCTGGAGCGACTCTGGGACGGAGCCGAGGCCCAGCCGGGCACCGAGTCGGGGGCATGAGCTCCGGTTCTGCGGGACGGGCTGTCCGTCCCGCCCTCGCCCGACGACTCCTGAAGTGGCTTCTCCCGGCCGACGACCGGGCCTTCGTTCTGGCGGACCTCGACGACCGGGCCGACCGCATCGCAGCGGCCGACTCTCCCGCGTCGGCGCGCCGGTGGTACCGCGCTCAGGTGCGGCGAGCCCTGCCGACGCTCGTTGCGACGCGCGTGATGGGGGCGGGGACGGGCTTCAGGACCGATGCGGGCCAAGACCTGCGGATGGCCCTCCGCACCGTGCGCACGCGTCCGCTCTTCGCGCTCGGCTTTTCGGGCACGCTGGCCGTAGCCCTGGCGTCGACCACGGTGTTGGCCACGGTCGCCTGGTCTCTCTGGCTTTCGCCGTTGCCGCTCCCGGAGTCCGATCGGCTCGTGCGCATCTACGAGCGGGAAGACGGGCGCGGGCTCGACGAGCCGAACGGCCTCTCGTGGGTGTCGCCTCCGGTCTTCGAGGAACTCGACCGCACCGAGTGGACGAGCCTGACGGGGGTCGCGGCGGTCACCGACCAATCGTTCGAGATCGATCGCGAGGGCGAGCGGGCGGTGGTCGACGGATACCGCGTGAGCGGTGGCTTCTTTGCGACGCTGGGACTGGCGCCGCGGCTCGGGCGGGTCACGTGGCAGGAAGGGGCGGCCGAGGTGGTGATTTCGACGGCCATGTGGGAGCGCGAGTTCGGCTCCGATCCGGAGATGGCCCGCACGGGAATGCTCACGATCGGCGGGGAGCCACACCGCGTCGTGGGGGTCGTCGACGTGGACCGCGGGTATCCGCGAGCGAAAGACATCGTGATGCCGCTCCGCTTCGGCCCCGACGACTTGAGCGAGGGTATGCGGGGGGCTCGATACCTGAGCGTGGTGGGCCGCCTCGCCTCCGGAGCCTCTCCGGCGCAGGCCGAGTCGGAGTTGTCGAGCTTCATCGCCTCCCTCGGAGCGCGGCATCCACAGAATGCCGGCTGGGGTAGCCACGTCGTGGGACTCCAGGACGATCTCACCGCGCCTTTCCGCGAAATGCTCCGGCTGCTCCTCGCGGCCGGCGTGGTGTTTCTGGTGCTCGCCGCCGTGAATGTGGCCGGCCTCGTCGCGGCTCGAGGGGTCGAGCGCCGCCCCGAGTTCGCGGTTCGAAGAGCCCTCGGTGCTTCCGAGGCGCGCATCGCACGCGCGGCGGTCGTCGAGGGACTCACGCTCGGGCTCCTTGGCGTCGTCCTGGCGCTACCGGTGGCGACGATCGTGTTGCCGCGAGTGGCCGGTGCTCTGCCCTCGGGCGTCCCTCGTCGCGAGAGCGTCGCTCTCGACTGGCCGACGGCCTTGGCGTTCGCCGGGCTCGGACTCGGGGTCGCCGTTCTCGTGGGCTGGGTCGGCCAGCGACTCGCGAGGGGCTCTGGGCCGGCGTCGAGGTTGGGCGCTCACGGCCCGGGGCGTCGATCGGTCGCCGCCGGGCTGCGAGGGCGCCGCGCGCTCGTCGTCGCACAGGTGACGTTGACCACCCTCCTGCTCGCGTCGGGTGCTCTGGTGGTGAACCGCACCCTCGACCTCTCGCGTATCGACCTCGGATTCTCAGCGGAAGGGGTCACGGCGGCGGGGCTGATGCTCCCTGAAGGCAGCTACCCTTCGCCCGATGCGCGACGCGATGCCCTCCAGCGAGTCCTCGGCGCCCTGGAGTCGCGAGGGGTCGTGGCCGGCGTCATCACCAACCCGCCGATGGCGGGCTCCAACATGAACTGGGGTTACTTCGCCGAGGGCACGGACGAGGAGGCGTGGGCCCAATACCACGTCGCGTCCGTCGCCGCGCTCCAGGTCATGGGGATCGAGGTCGAAGCCGGCCGAGGGCTGCGTACCGACGAGCCCGCGCCCGCGATCCTGATCAACCGCACCCTGGCCGATGCGCACTTTCCGGCGGGCGACGCCGTGGGCCGCACGGTGTCCCTGCTCGGGACGCGTCGCACCGTCGTCGGTGTGGTAGCCGACACCCGCCACTTCGGTCCGGACCAGCCGAGCCCGAAGGAGCTGTACGTACCGCTCGACGACGACCCATGGGGATACAGCCACATCGTGGTCCGAGGCGGATCCGAGGCGGGTCGTTCGATCGAGGACGCGGTACGGTCCGTCGACCCGTCACTGGATCCTCTCGAGCCGTTCCCGTACTCGACGAGGGTCGTGGCATGGTTCTCCACGCTGCGGCTTCAGCTGACGGTCGTCGTCGCGCTCGGGCTGATTGGCGCCCTGCTCGCGGGTTTGGGACTCTACACGATCATCGCCTACCACGTCCGGGCGTCGACCCGTGAGATCGGGATCCGACGCGCCCTCGGGGCGCCTGTCGCCCTCGTGATGGCCGCGGCCTTCCGACAGGCGGCGGCCATGGGCGTTGCCGGGGGTGTGTTGGGACTGGCTGCCTGGTCGGCGCTCGATCGGTGGGTGGGGACCATGCTCGATGTCGAGGAGCCCGCGGGGTGGGGCGTCCTGGGCGGGGTGCTGCTCGTCGTCGTGGCGATGTCGCTCGTCGCCAGCCTGCTACCGGCTCTCCGCGCGTCTCGGATCGACCCCCGCGCCGCCCTGCGGGCAGACTGAGCCCTCACGAGTCCCCGCGGGCAGACCGAGCCCTCACGAGTCCTGGCGAGCGGACTGAACCCCCTGGGATCCTCGCGAGCGGGCCACCGTCACGGGTGGTCGCTCACGCTCCGGTCCACGCCCGGGGCGAGGTCCATCGCGTCGAGGTCTTCGGCGATCTCCTCGTGCACCCACAGCTGTAGTCCGATCGGCACCAGGCCCGCGGCCCGCAGCGTCTGGTGGTACCAGCGGGGCTCGCGAAGCAGAAAGCCGTCGCGGTCGCCGACCACCGGGTCGTCGCTCGTGAACACCTCCACCAGGGCGACACCACCCACGAGGTCGACGAAGGCCTCCAGCCCGAGGGCGATCGTCGCGTCGTCGAGGTAGTGCAGAACGTCGGCGCAGACGACCAGGTCGAAGGGATCGTCGAAGTCGTGGACATCCAGGGCGCCGAACGATCCGCGGCGCAGGTTGCGCTCCTCGCCGAAGCGGTCGACCGCGTAGTCGCACGGGTCGATTCCGAGATAGGCCGCCCGGGGTCGGAGCTCTCGGATCACGGGCTGCCAGCGGCCCTCCCCGCAGCCGACGTCGAGCACCGTCGCGACCGGCCGGTCGAGCACCGACTCGGCCGCCGCGATGGCGAGTGCCACGTTCCGTCGAAGAGCCGCGGGGCCGGAGGGGGTGTCCGGGCCCCGATACCACCGGTCGAAGTAGGCCTCATCGTATCGCTTCACCTGCGGGGCCTGGGGCGCTCCGCCCCCGTGGTCGGGTGCGGCACCGCGTATGGGGGAGGCACCGGGATCAACGGGTCAGCACCCCGGCGGTCGCACACGCCGAGTCGGCGCGGGCCGCGAGCGCCCCAGCAATCCGCCGATCCGGCTCTGGGCTTCGTCCTTCGCCCGCTGTTTCGCCTCGTCGGCGAGCCGGTTCTGAACCAGCTCGAAGGCCGCGCCGAAGAGGTATGAGCCGGGCGAGGCGTCGCGCACTCTCGACAGCTGCTCCAGCGCCCCCTCGTAGTATCCGGCGTCGAGGTAGCAGAGTCCGCGCGAGAAGGCGATCACGGTCTGGATGTCGTCGACCCGATTGGCTTCCTGCCGTTCGCGCAGACGTTGGCGGTCGTCTTCGGTCAGCGCCAGCCCGAGCCCGTCGATGAATATCTCGGCCAGCTCCTGTTGGAGCTCGAACAGCTGATCCGAGGGCCCAGTCACCTCGGCGGTCTTGCGAATCTCGGTGGTGGCCACGTCGACGATGCGGGTCCCGAGCAGCATGTCGGGATCGACGCGCATGAACGTGCCGGTCACGACGAACTCGGCACCCACCATGAGACCGGTCGTCTGGGCCGTGGTGGGGTCGACGTGGGCCGACTGCTGGAAGTCGAGTTCGGCCTGGAGCTCTTCGAGGCGCTGGCGCTCCACGAGCTGGACCTCGTCGAGGACCGAGAGATCGGAGATCATCATGGCGGCCAGCCCCCGACCCAGGTTGTCGTAGGTCGAGTCGCCGGTGTCGTTGTCGAAGGCCAGCACGGCCACGACCTTCGGCTCCACCTGTCCGGCCGCCGTCGACGGCAGAGTCGCCAGGAGGAATCCCAGCGCCAGCGCCAGCCGCGTCTTCACCCGGAGCCCCCGGACGCGGGGTCGTCCGGATCCGAGACCACATCGGCGTCGTCGTCGGAGACCGCCTCGTCGAAGTGCGTCTCGTACCAGTCCAGCATCCGGGCCCAATGATCGTGGAAGTCGGGTTCTCGACCGGCACGCCCAGCCCCGTGACCGGCTTCCATGTAGTTGACCCACACCACGTCCTTCCCGAGCCGGCGCAGGGCGTAGTACATCTCGCGCTGGTTCGTCGCGGGCACGTTCCAGTCGCCCTCGCCACTCAGCAGCAGCAGGGGCGTCTCGATCCGGTCGGCGTAGAGCACGGCCGTGTGCGCGAGGTACTTCTGCGGCTGCTCCCACAGGGTAGCGCCGATCCGGTCCTGACCAGACTCGGCCGCGCGGTAGTTGCGCGTGGTGATCTTCTCGCTGTCTCCGAGGAAGCTGATGATGTTGACCTTGCCCGAGATGTTGATGGCGGCGGCGAAGCGATCCGTCTGCGTGACGATCAGATTCACCGCGTACCCGCCGTAGCTCGTGCCGTGGATCCCGAGCTGGCGCTCGTCGACGAGGCCGCGGTCGATGAGCGTATTGATCCCCGTGGTGACGCCCTTCATCCACGCCTCACCCGGAAACCCGATCTCCAGGTCGACGGAGGGTCGAAAGCCGAACCAGCCCTGGCTCGCCACCAGATTCATGCGGTGGTTGAAGCCGTTGTCGAAGAACTCCTCGTAGACCTCGGCGACGAGCGGGTACGACTGGCCCTCCTGGTAGTCGATCGGATAGTAGAGGATGCCGTACTGCTGCTCCCCGTCGACGTCGAGGTACGACACCAACTCGCTTCGGGTGAGCGCCACCTCGTCGAGCCAGGGGTTCAGATCGGTCAGGGCCCGTACGTCGGAGAGGTCGGGGGAGGCCGCGTACACCTCGTCGGGGTGGTCGCCGTCGGACATCCGGAAGACGAGCGTCGAGCCGTCATCGCTGAGCGTCCAACTCGCATAGGT
>JANQNV010000123.1 GCA_028279425.1 Longimicrobiales bacterium
CGCGGGGCGGCGGGAGGATCGTGGCCTCGTGTTCGACCTCCTGGGCGGCCGGTGCGAGCCCCTCCACGGGGATCGCCTCGTCGACCACCTCTTCGGCCACAGGGGACTCACCCTCGGCCCCCTTCACGGCCTCCACCTCGTCGGCAAAAAGCGCCCGCGCCGCCGCCTCGCGGTCCTCGGCCGAATCTTCGGACTCGGTGCCGGCGTCCGGCGCCGCCACTTCGATTCCGTCGGGGGCGTGTTGCTCGTCATCACCCTCCGCGTGGGCGTCACCGTGGCCCTCGGCGCCATTGAGAGCGCCCTCTGCCGCGGGGGTCGGACCCGCATCGCCCGCGGCGCGTCCCTCGTCGGAGCGATCGAGGACGAAGACGGACGGTCGATGCCCCTCACCGACCTCGGCCGTGTCGGCGTCGGACGTGTCGTCGGCGTCAGCGGATGGCGTGGCCGGCTCGACGTCGGCAAACGAAAACGAGGTGCGCCGCCCCTCGTCGCGACCGCTCCGATCCCGGCCCCCGCCGAGGTCGAGCTCCACGGCCACCTCGTCGAGGGGAGAGCGCTTGGCTTCGACCTGGACCAACTCCATCTGACGATGGAGCATCTGGCGGTAGGATTCGAGGAAGCGCACGCGTTCCCCCTCGATCTCCGCGAGTGCGGCCTTGCGCTCCTCGAGCCGGCGCTCCGCCTCGGCCACGAGCTTCTTCGCCTCGAGTCGAGCCTCCTTCGCGAGGTGCTCCGCCTCTCGCTCGGCCTCCTTGACGAGCTGCTCCGACTCGCGTTCGGCTTCGCGACGGATCTGCTCGGATTCGCGCTGTGCCTGGTCGCGGATCTCGTCCCGAAGCTGTTGCGCGGTCACGAGAGCCTCGTTGACGGCGCGCTCCCTGCCGCCGAGAGCCACCACTTGCTCACCGAGTCGCTGGGCGCGCTCCTCGAGCGTGAGGTTGGCCTTGACCAGTTCCTCCATACGCTCGGCGGCGAGTTCGAGAAAGGCATCGACCTCGAGCGCGTCGTACCCGCGTAGCGACTTCTTGAAGTCGCCCCGCTTCTTGCGGACGTCCAGGGGGGTCAAATCGATCATTTGTAGCCGTCCTGTTGATTGCCGGCGAGCCGAGGCTCGCCGAGCGGATTCAGGCCGCTTCGGGGGCGCCGGGACGCGGGCCGAAGAGAGCCGTTCCTATACGGACCATAGTACTGCCCTCCTCCACTGCAAAGCGAAGGTCGTTCGACATGCCCATGGAAAGCTCGCCGCCGATCGAGGGATCCTGCCGCCGGAGTGTTTCCGACAACTCCCGGAGCGCTCCGAAGGTGCCTCGAAGGGTCTCTTCATCATCGACGAACGGTGCCATGGTCATGAGGCCCCGAACCTGCACCCCGCGAAGCGCGGCGATCTGAAGCGCCTGATCGACACGCGCGGGCCCCTCGAGCCCACCCTTCGCGCGCTCGCCCGATACGTTGGCCTGAAGGAGCACCGGAACGCGCACCCCGGCCCCCTGGGCCAGGCGGCCGATCCGCTCGGCGAGTCGCAACGAGTCGACCGAATGGATCAGGTCGACCACCTCGATGAGCGCACCCACCTTGCGGCGTTGAATGTGCCCGATCATGTGCCACTCGATGCCGTCTCGACCGAGGGCCCCGACCTTGGTGGTCAGTTCGGCGACCCGGTTTTCGCCCATGCGCGTCAGCCCGGCTGCACGGGCGGCGGCGATCGCTTCGACGGGATGCCCCTTGGTGACGGCCACCAGCCCCACGGTGTCGGGGCTCCTACCCGACGCCCGACACGCCGCAGCGATCTCGCCCCTCACGACGGGCAGGCGCGCGTCGAGACGAAGGGAGTACGACTCCAGGGTGGCGTTGTGCGACATCCGCAGTCCTTGCGGTGGGGGGAGTCGGCGGTTCTGCCTGTAGGACACATGATACACGGAGGCCCCGCCGGCGGGTCGCCGGCGGGGCCTCCATTACGGACCAAGCCGGCGAACTACCGAACCTGGAAGGTAATCGGGAACGACACCCACACCGGCACCTTCTTCTCTCGGTTCAGGGCGGCCGTGAAGCGCATGATGCTGGCGACCTCGAGAGCGGCCTCGTCGAGCTGGGCGTGGCCGGAGCTCTCCTTCAGCTGTGTGTCCTGCACACGACCCTCTTCATCGATGAAGAACCACACCGTTGCGGCGCCGCCGATGCCGGCATCCCGCAGGAGCGGCGGGTACTCGCGCTCGAGCGCGCGCTGGACGTCGCTCCGGTTGATGAGGTCGGGTGCGACGGTGTACGGCGTGAAGGTCGGAGCCGACGACACGTCGGCCTCACCCGAATTGTCGGGCGGCGGCGGGAGGTCGCTGACCGGATTGTCTTCGAAGGTGGTCGGAGCAATCGTGATGTCCTCGGCCACCTCGGCCTCCGCGATGACCGGCGTCGCCGGGCGTGCGATGGCCTCCGGCGGCGGCGGGATCTCGATCTCGGGCGGGAGCTCGATGGCTTCCATCTCACTGGCCGCGAACGACACGTCGTCCGCACTCATGTTCGGCCAGAACTGGAAGACCACGAAATGCACCAGGACGGCGGCCATGATCGAGCCCCAGAACCAGTTGTCCCAGCTCTGCTTCAGTCGATCGTTGGCCGACTCACCGGTGAATCCGGAATCGGCAGGAACGGCATTGGGAGTCATCGTCTCGCCCTCGTTACGCGCTGTTCGAGTTCAGTGGCGAATACCACACGCACCACACCGGCGGCTACGAGCTCCTTCTGGAGCTGATCCATCGTGCGATACGGCACATCACGATCCCCGCGGATCGAAATCACGAGTCGCCGGTCGGAGGCCGCGTACAGCGGACCCACGAACCCCGACACCTGGTCCATCGTGTAGGGCTGGTCGTTCATGAAGATGTCGCCGCCCTGCTCCACCCAGATGTTGAGGATGTTCTTCGACTTCTCGTCGATCTTCTCGGTCGCCTCGGCCTCGGGCCAGACGATGTCGCGCTCCTTGTCGGTCCGGAACACCGTGGTGACCATGAAGAAGATCAGGAGGAGAAAGGCGATGTCGGCGAGCGACGAATCCGGCACCTTGTCGGAGGCCGACGACTTTCTCGAAAACCCTCCACCCTTGATCGCCATGTCTAGTTCTCCAGAACCTGAAGCGAGATACGCTCGGCCCCGGCGACCTTGAGCGCGTCGAGCACGTCGACCATGAAGCGGTACGACGCGTCCGGGTGGGTCTTCACCGCCGCGATGAGGTTCGGGTTCGCGGCGATGTCCTGACGCCAGATTCCCTCGACCTCACTCGGGGCGACCGTCTGGACGGACTGCGACTCGCCACGCTTCACCTCGACGATACCGTTCGGCTGGATCACCAGGTGGAGGATGTTCTTCTGGTTGACCTCGACCTCTTCGGACTCCTCGGGGAGCACGATCGAGAGACCCTTGTCTTTCGGAAAGACGGTGGTCACGAGGAAGAAGATGAGAAGCAGGAAGGCGATGTCGGCCATCGACGACGAAGGAATCTCGTCGCTGACCTTCGACTTCTTGTTTTTCAGGACGGCCATGGGCGTCTCAGGTAGGGGTTCGAACTCTCATACAAGGAGGGGGTGAGGCGGTTCCGTCAGGAATCCTCCGCCTCTTCGATCCGCGTCGTACCGGGGGTCGGCGAGGGAGGCACGGCCGCTCGGGCGACCGGAACGTCGTCGTAGACCGAGAGCGTGCCATCCTTCTCGAGGTCCCACGCGAGGTTCAGTACCCGCTGGGCCCCCTGCTCCATGTCCATGATCAGCGTGTCGATCCGGGTCACGAAGAAGTTGTAGCAGATGTTGATCGGGACGGCGATGATCAAGCCGGTCGCGGTCGTGAGAAGCGCCACCTTGATCCCGCCGGCGACGAGCCCCGGCTCGACCGTACCCGCGGCCTCGATGGCTCCGAAGGCCTCGATCATCCCGGCCACGGTCCCGAGGAAGCCCATCAGCGGGGCGACGTTGGCGATCGTGGCCAGAATCACGAGCCCTCGCTCGAGAAAGCCCAACTCGATGGCGCCCGTCGTCGTGATCGCCTGGTCGATTTCACCCTCGCGCACCGAACCCTGCTGGATGCGACGCAGCCCCGCCATCAGGATGGCCGCCGTCGGACCCGGGGTCCCGCGCGAGATCTCCATCGCCTCGTCCAGATTCCCGGCCCGCGCCGCCTCTTCAGCGGCTTCGAGAACCTGATGCGCCCCGCGGTGGGCCGCATGCAACGTCCACGCCTTCGCGATGATCACCCCGAGGGCGACCAGAGAGCACAACAGAAGGGGGTACATCATCAGTCCGCCGTCGGCGAACAGAGTCATGATGTTGTACTGGCTTTCCAAGCCCTGCTCCTTTGCGAAAGGCCGCGGCTATCGCCACAGCGATGACATCCGGATTGCGAGACGCGCCAATGTAGGGGCGGGTCGTCGAACCTGTCAATTCACGATTCTGTGACGCCGGCGCAGCGGTTCTTACAGCTCTGTACGCCGGCCCCGGCGTGAGCTTTCACCCACCGATCACTGCCGGGCCAACACACGTCCGAGGGCGCCGCGAGCCGGCGCGTCGGAGCCGGCGAGCATCCCGCGCAACTGATCCGCGACCAGGTCGCGGTCGAGTCGCTCGAGCTTGCCCCGTCTCGCCACGGACACCTGCGACGTCTCTTCGGAGACGACGATCACGATCGCGTCGGTTTCTTCGCTGAGCCCGATGGCGGCCCGATGCCGCGTACCGAGCGATCGGTCCGGCAGCGAATACTGTGTGAGCGGAAGGATCGCGCCCGCCGCGCGGATCTGGTCACCCGCGACGAGAACCGCCCCGTCGTGAAGCGGTGAATACGGAGTGAAGATCGTCGCGAGCATGTCGGCCGACACGCGCGCTTCGAGGGAACTCCCCGTCAGCGCGTATTCATCGAGGCTGACTTCCTGCTCGAGCGCGATGATCGCGCCCACCTTCGAACGCACGAGCTGGTCGACCGCCTGGACGATCTCGTCGGCCACCTGGCTCTCTTCGAGCCGCGTGAAGGGGCGCAGCATCCGGCTCTGGCCCAGACGGGCGAGGGCGGACCGCAGCTCGGGCTGGAAGATGACCAGCGCCGCGATGGCCCCGTATTCGAACAGCTTCTGCAGGATTCGCTCGATCAACTGGAAGTCGAGCACCTGGGCCACGAAATAGATCGAGCCCAGGAGCAGGACGCCCAGGAGCATCTGCATCGCACGCGTGCGATGAATGAGGAGGAGGAGCCTGTAGAGCAGCGCGGCGACGAGGAGAATCTCGACGACGTCTCCCCAACCGGGTCGAAAGAGCTGGAGGGTATCCCAGAACCGGCTCACACGCGGGTACCCCCGCGGTCCTCAACGAACGGGTGCGCGGGGTTCATCCCTCCGCGGGTGCAGGGGGACCCATGTCTTCCCCGAGCCCGCCGGCGGTCGGCGCCACGGATTCGTTCGTACGCAGACGCCCCCACGAGCCCCCGCCCGCCGCGGTTTCGAGCGCCTCACCGGGCACCTCGAGCGGCGGAAGGTCTTCGCCGCGATCGAGCAGGTCGATCTCCTTGGCCCCGAGCGTCTCGCGCTCGAGCAGCGCCAGGGCGATGCGCTCGAGCAGGTCGCGGTGCTCTTCGAGGGCGGCTCGGGCGCGATCGTGCGACATGTCGAGGATGCGCTTGACCTCCTGGTCGACCTGCTGCGCCGTGTGCTCGGACACCTGGCGACGCTGGCCGATCTCGCGCCCCAGGAACACCTCCTGCTCGGAGTCGCCCACGGCCATCAAGCCGATCAGCTCGCTCATGCCGAAGCTCGTCACCATTCGCCTCGCCATCGCCGTGGCCCGCTCGATGTCGTTGCCGGCCCCGGTGGTGACCTTCTCGGGGCCGAAGATCATCTCTTCGGCCACGCGGCCGCCGAACAGCATCGTCAACTGCCCTTCCAGCCACTCCTTCGTGTAGGAGTGACGATCCTCCTTCGGAAGAGACGCGGTGATGCCCAGCGCCCGTCCGCGTGGCACGATGGTCACCTTGTGCACGGGGTCGAGCCCCGGAACCCGCAGGCCGATCACCGCGTGGCCGGCCTCGTGCCACGCCGTGAGCTTCCGCTCGTTTTCGGTGAGCACCAGACTCTTGCGCTCGGTGCCGAGCATGACCTTGTCTTTCGCCTGCTCGAAGTCTTTCTGGGACACCTTGTCGGCGTTGCCACGCGCCGCGAGCAGTGCGGCCTCGTTGCAGATGTTGGCGAGGTCGGCGCCCGACAACCCCGGCGTGCCCCGGGCGAGGACGCCGAGATCGACGTCGTCGGCCAACGGGAGCTTCTTCGCGTGCACTCGCAGAATGGCTTCCCGGCCCTTCACGTCGGGGGCGTCGACCACGACTTGTCGGTCGAAACGGCCCGGGCGCAGGAGCGCGGGGTCGAGCACGTCGGGGCGGTTGGTGGCCGCGAGGAGGATCACGCCTTCGTTGGACTCGAAGCCGTCCATCTCGACGAGGAGCGCGTTCAGCGTCTGCTCACGCTCGTCGTGCCCGCCCCCGAGACCCGCTCCGCGGTGGCGTCCGACCGCATCGATCTCGTCGATGAAGATGATGCACGGCGCGTGCACCTTGCCCTGCTCGAAGAGGTCGCGGACGCGCGACGCACCCACGCCGACGAACATCTCGACGAAGTCCGATCCCGACATCTGGAAGAACGGTCGCCCCGCCTCGCCGGCCACGGCCTTGGCGAGCAACGTCTTCCCGGTTCCGGGAGGCCCGACCAGCAGCACCCCCTTGGGTAGCCGCCCTCCGAGACGCGCGAACTTCTGCGGGTCCTTGAGGAACTCGATGATCTCCTGGAGTTCCTCCTTGGCCTCGTCGGCGCCGGCCACATCCGAAAACGTGACCTTGGGGGCCTCGGGCGAAATCATCTTCGCCTTGGAACGGGAGAACTGGAACGCGCGATTTCCGCCTCCCTGCATGGTGCGGAAGATCCAGATCCAGAAGGCGATGAACAGCAGCCACGGGAGCGCGCCGAGCAGCAAGGTGCCCCACCCCGTCTGCGCCTTCTCAGCGCGCACGATGACGTCCTGGGCTTTCAGGTCTTCGAGCAGCGACTCCTGGGAGCCGTTGATCAGCACCGTCGAAAAGTCGGTGTACTGCTGCCCTTCCCGCGTAATCGGCGCCTGCAGCTCACCCTCGAGGTCGATCGGCTGGATGAAGGTGACGGCGTGCACGTTGCCGTTCTCCAGCTGGTCGAGGAACTCGGTGTAGTCGAGTTCCACCAACGCCTCGTCCTGCCCTTGGACGAATCGAACCGCGAAGATCGACATGACGACGATGATGACCCAGAGGGCCAGCGTCTTCGACAATCGTCCGAATCGGTTGTCCGGGTCTCCCCGGAGAGGTCCCTGTTCAGCCATGATGTCTCGTGTGCTGCCTGCCGACCCGCCCGCTCACAGCGACGCGATGAAGGGCAGATGGCGGAAGTCTTCAGCGTGATCCAGCCCGTACCCCACCAGGAACTCCGGGGGTGCGTCGAACCCGACCCAGCGGGCATCCGGGTCGAGTGGGGCGATGCGTTTGTGCAGAAGCGTACACACGTCGAGGCTGCGAGGCTCCCGCTCCCGGAGGAGGGGAATCAGGCGCTGGAGGGTGTGACCGCTGTCGATGATGTCTTCTACGATAACCACGGATCGACCCCGGAGGGACGCCCCCGGGTCGTAGAGCAGTCGGAGGTCACCGCTCGACACCGTGCCCGACCCATAGCTCGACGCCACCAGGAAGTCGAGTTGGAGGGGTCGTTGGACGCGCCGCACGAGGTCGGACATGAAGATGAACGAGCCCTTCAGCAGGCCGAGCACCAGAAGGTGGTCGTCGGCGGCGTAGTGACCCGTGATCTCCTCGGCCAACTCGCTCACGCGCGTCGCGATGTCGTCTTCCGAGTAGACGATCCGCCGGACCGACCGCCCCCCCAGCCGACCCTTGGCCACCTCAGCGATTGTCGACATGCGCGATTTCCATGAAAAGAGGCCTCGCCCCGGGATGGTCCGACGAGAGGGGCGGGACCGACCCGGGAACCCAAACTAGCCGTCCGGTCCGGTCTTCCACCACCGGTCGCCTCGATCGATCGTGACGGGGAATGCGCTGTTCGGCCCAGAGGCGCGCCAGCGACACCGATCGGCGACCCCGCACCACACGGTCACCCGCCCGCCACCCCCGCACGGTCAAGGGGAACGCCTCGGG
>JANQNV010000124.1 GCA_028279425.1 Longimicrobiales bacterium
CTTGCCGTAGCTATCGCTACGCCGCGTCGTTCCGCCTCGCCCCCGCGGCGCCTCCGCACCCTCGGCGGTCACCAGACTTTGGCGACACTACACTAGCGAAGCTCGACGACGCCCTGGGGAGTATCCAACACGGCAATGATTGCGGGTGCCTCACCCGGGTGCACAGGTCGGAGCCCGAGCTCGTCGAACGCCGGGCTCAGTCGAGCGTGCTCGGGGTGCTCGAGGCGCAGCTCGCGGAGGTTCACCTCGGAGTGCGACTCGCCCGGATGCGCGGCCCCCTCCCAGTCGACGACGAGAGGCAGGACGCCGTCGAAGAGTCGGACGCGCGGGTCGGTGATCTGCCACACGAGATGGCCGCCGCCCTCGAGGTCTCGGCGCCCCTCGATCACGGGCCCCGGCACGAACCCCATGTTTTCGAACTCGCCACAGGTGAGCGGCATCAGGAAGGGGCGCACGGCCCACCACGCCATGTACGGCTCCGAGATGCGATCCACATCGAGCACGCGGTTGCCCGACGTCTCGGGCTGTGCCTCGTCGGGCCCGATGATCTCGAGATAGCAACGACCTCCGAGAGAGAGGATGGCGTTTCGCGTGCCCCACCCCGGGTGGCGACCGCCCGGCTTGGGCGTCACGCCGAAACGGGTGGCCAGCTCGGCCACGGTAGCGTCGAGGGTCGGGGTGGCGTAGACGAGATGGTCCAGTTCGAGGGGCTCGGTCATCGGCGGTGCGGCACCGGGGGTGAGGGGAGGGATGCGCTCCGAAACTCGCATACGAGGCGCCGCGGGGCCACCGCTGCAGTCATCGCCGTCGAACCCTCCGGGCCTGTCCGCTCGTGGAGTCCGACGTGTCGGTGCTCACTCCCCCCTGGATTCGGAGTCGACTGCCACGAGGAGCGTGTTCGGTCCATTCGTGACCGCTCCCCACGCCTCGCCCTTACACCGCGAACGGCAACCCCCGACCGATCGACGTCGCGAGAAGCCCGGACGATGGCTCGGCACCGGAGCAACCGAGCCCGAGAAGCAGACCGACGATCACGGAGCGTCGAACCATGTTGGCCGCCTACTTCGTTTCCTTGAAGTCGACGTGTCGACGCAAGATCGGGTCGTACTTCCGGAGCACCAGGCGCGCGGGGTGGGTGCGCTTGTTCTTCGTGGTGTGGTAGCGGTAGGGGCTCTCGGTGCTCTCGAGCACGATGTTGACTCTCGCTCCTCCTGCCTTCGCCATGATGACGCTCCTTCTACTGATGCGGTGGGTTCATTCCGACTCCACGAACGCAACTGCGGCGAGGTTGGCCATGAGCCAGGCCGACCCCGCCGCGAGCTGCAACCAATCCCCGGTCGAGCTGATGCCGTAGACGAAGACGCTCGCGATCCAGCAGAGGCTCGCAACGGTCTGCCCCAACCACTCCACGCGCAGAGCCCGTTCGAGGCGGCTACGTGGTGGGGTCGCTGCTCCAGCGGGCCCATCGTCGACCGAAACCGGGGGGTTCTTCAACGGTGCCGCGGCCTGCTCAAGTGCTCGTGTCGAGTTCGAGCACGACGTTGCTGATGTGCGTGACGAACGCGCGGTCGGACGACGGCTCCGAGATGAGTACGTAGCCGCTACTCACGCAATACTCGACGGATGCGTCCGCGATCTCGCGTGAAGGCGCGATGATCGTGGCGCGTGCCACGGACTTCTGCACGGTGGTGGCGAAGTGTTGGATGTCAGAACTCACGTTGAGGTACTCCGGTGGAATGGCGGGAGGGTCGTCAGCAGACGCACTCCTGCCCGCAGCAGGAGAGATCGTCCAGGTACATGCCCCACATCCGGTACATTTCCAGCCCTTCAGCGGGGAGTCCAAGTGAGGTGGCGATCGCCTTGGCCACCACGGCGAAACGCTGCCGATACTTGTAGATGAAGCAGAAGATGTGACGATCGTGCCGCACGGCGGCACCGCAGAGGAAGACTCCGGGCACGATCGTAGATTCGTCCTGGGCGGTCAGGACGGGGAAGCCGTCGTCTCGCGCTTCGAACAACTCCGGGACGAGTGTGTGGCTCCCTTCGAAACCGCCCGCGAGCAGTGGGGGCACGGAGGTCGTGAAGCGGCGTGCATCTTCGGCGACCACTTCGTAGACGCCGTCGTCGAGGCGCACTGCGGCGATGCGGGTCTCCGGAAGCAGTTCCACTCGGTCGCGGAAGTCGGCGTCCCGCATACGCTCCGCCGAGTAGGTCGAGAGCGCGACGCTCGGATCCGAGGTCTCGGCCCGCCACGGCGTCTGCGCGTCGCACAGCCGCACGCGCTTTCCGCGCTTGGCGAGATGGTAGGCGACGTCGACGCCGCTCTCGTAGCCCCCGATCACGAAGAAGTCATCTCCCTCCAGGTCGGCGTACGACGAGATCGTCGCCGTGTGTCGACACAGATCGCTCCCTTCGAAGCCCTCCAGTCGAGGATAGAGGAAGTCACCGGCGGCCCAGATGACGTGGCGCGCACGGACGTCGCCTGCGGGCGTCTCGAGCCTGAACACGTCGCCGGTCTTGGAGATCCCGACCACATCGGTCCCCTCACGTACGGGCAGATCGAAGTGCTTGGCGATCGCTCTGAGAAACTCCGCGTACTCCTTTCCCGTGGGGTGCTCGACCCCGAGAGTGACCGCGGCGGACGTACCGATCACCACCGCGTTGAGGTCGAGCATCCCCACCGAATTGGTGGGGAACGATGGCGTGATGAAGCGCGTCTCGGCGGGCCACGAAGAAAAGGACGCCCCGACGTCGTGACGCTCCAGGATCACCACGTCTTCGACACCTGCGTGCCCGAGCGCGACAGCCACGCCGACTCCCGCGGCTCCAGCGCCGACGATGGCCACATCGTACACTCGTCCCCCCTCGCCCCCGATCACGAGCCGACCCCCTCGACCATCTGAAGAGCGGGGAACGGGTTCGGTCGCTCCGACCATCCCGCGCCGTCGAGCGACGCGATGTCTTCGTCGAGCAGGCACGCGTCGAGACGCCGCCGGAGTTCGGTCTCGTTCATCTCCTGGCCGATGAACACCAGCGCCTGGTGGCGGTCCCCGAAGCGCGGATCCCAATCCGGTTGCTCGTCGGGGCGCTCCCCCTCGGGATGGTCCCAATCCTCCCTCGGCAGCGCAGCCCACCACATTCCGGCCGGATTCACGTCGCTGATGCCGCCGGCCTGTGCCCATTCGTAGCACACGCGGTGGTCGGCGGCGACCCAGAAGAAGCCCTTCGAACGCAGGACGCCGACCCAGTTCTCGGCGTCGTTGACGTAGGCCCACAGCCGCTCCGCGTCGAACGGTGTGGTGGTGCGGTACGTGAAACTCGAAATCCCGTATTCCTCGGTTTCGGGAGTGTGTTCGCCCTGAAGCTCGCGAATCCAACCCGCGGAGTTCTCGGCCGCCTCGTAGTCGAAGAGGCCCGTGTCGAGCACGTGGTCGAGGGGCACCTGCCCGCGGACGGCTCGCACGATCTTCGCACCGGGATTGAGCGCCTGCAGCACGGCCTCGACCTCGCCGGCGAACTCTTCGGTCACGAGGTCGACCTTGTTGAGCACGATCACGTCGGCGAATTCCACTTGGTCGATCAAGAGATCGGTCACTGTGCGCTCGTCATCCTCCCCGAGCGACTCGCCCCGCTCCTGCAGCGCTTCGGCGGCTCTGAAGTCCCGCAGAAAACGGGCGGCGTCGACGACGGTCACCATGGTGTCGAGGCGCGAGATGTCGCCGAGGCTGACCCCGAACTCGTCTTCGAACGTGAACGTCTGCGCGACCGGGATCGGCTCCGAAATCCCCGTCGACTCGATGAGCAGGTAGTCGAAGCGCCCCTCCTGAGCCAGTCGCGACACCTCGGCCAGCAGGTCTTCCCGGAGTGTGCAGCAGATGCACCCGTTGGTCATCTCGACGAGCGTCTCTTCAGTCCGCGAGAGTTGCGCGCCGCCACGAGCGACGAGCGACACGTCGATGTTGACCTCGCTCATGTCGTTGACGATGACGGCGACCCGACGACCCTCCCGGTTTTGCAGCACCTCGTTGAGCAAGGTCGTCTTTCCGGCTCCCAGGAAGCCGGACAAGACGGTGACGGGAAGACGTGAGTCCGTTCTCGGGGGGGCGGTCATCTATGGGGCTCGGCTCGGGAGCGACGATGCCGTGGGCGATCGCTCGTCCTCGTGGGCGCACCGGAAGTGCGGGCGCGGGACGTCTTCGAGGTGTACTATACGCAAACGGCTTGCAGGTGCAAGCTCCGAACGATTATTCTCGACGAGGGCAATCGGGTCCGACTGGAGAGCGCCGATGGGGGCCGAGACAAACGAGATGCGGCAGCGTCTGAGGGAATCCGGGCTTCGTGTGACCCGGTCCCGTCTCGGTGTACTCGACATCCTCGCCGACGCCGATGGGCCGCTGTCGTTCACACAGGTGGTGGAGCGGCTCGAGGGTGCGGACTGGGACCAGGCGACGACCTATCGAACGCTCGTGAAGCTCAAGGAGGTCGGCCTGGCGGCCGTTGCCAGTCGAGTGGAGGGCATCGACCGCTACGTGCTCGCCGGGGGGCGGAGTGATGGGCATCAGCACCCCCACTTCCTGTGTGGTGCGTGTGGGCGGATCGCCTGTCTGCCCGAGGAGATCGTCGCGTCGATCTCGGTCGACGGGCCGTGGGCGGAGTCCATTCGCCG
Organism: Longimicrobiales bacterium; assembly: GCA_028279425.1. Taxonomy (GTDB): domain Bacteria; phylum Gemmatimonadota; class Gemmatimonadetes; order Longimicrobiales; family Gaopeijiaceae; genus Gaopeijia. The sequence continues at coordinate 4,667 of JANQNV010000124.1, forward strand.
GGCCGTGGTTCAGCTGCTCGGCGAGTGCCCGGACTGCCTGACGCAGCCGGGGTGAACCGAGCGAGGGCGAGTCCGTAGAACCCCGGATTGAATCGGTCGCCCCGCGACGCGAAACTTCGACGCTTCGGCTCGTCTCCTTCTGCCCCCGACTGCCATGCCGTCGTCCTGGACTCCCGGCCTCCGTTCGTCTGCAGCGCTTCCCCTTCTTTTCGTCGTCGCCTGCGGGGGAGAGGCCTCGGATCCGCCCGCGGATGCCCCCGTCGAGGGGGTGCCGTTCGCGGTGACGGCCGGGGAACCCTTTCCGGACGTCGAAGCGGAAGTCCATCTCCGGAACGTCCGTCAGTTGACCTTCGAAGGTGAGAATGCGGAGGCGTACTTCTCGCCCGACGGCACCAAGCTGATCTACCAGCGCACCGAACTCGAGTTCGATGAGAATGGGGTGGGGCACGGCGGCGCCTGCGACCGCATCTGGACCTTCGACCTCGCCACCGGCGAGCAGGAGCTCGTGAGCACGGGTACCGGCCGGACCACGTGTGCCTACTACTACCAGGGCGGCGACCGGATCATCTACGCCTCGACGCACGGTGAATCCGAGGTTTGCCCGGCACCGCCGGACATGTCGCGCGGCTACGTCTGGGGGCTCTTCAACAGCTACGACCTCTACGTGGCCGACACCGACGGCTCGAACATCACGAAGTTGACGGAGACCGCCGGGTACGACGCCGAGGCCACCATTTCACCGGTCGAAGACAAGATCATCTTCACCAGTGTGCGAGATGGCGATCTCGAGCTCTACACGATGAATGTCGATGGCTCGGATTTGCGCCGCATCACGAATCGTCCCGGATACGACGGCGGCGCCTTCTTCAGCCCCGACGGGACGAAGATCGTCTGGCGTGCCTCGTACCCGGAGGGTGAGGCGCTCGCCGACTACGAGGCGCTCCTGGCACAGGGCCTCATCCGCCCCAATGCGCTCGAGATCTTCGTGGCCAACGCCGACGGGAGCGACGTGGTCCAGGTCACCGACAACGGAGCCGCCAACTTCGGTCCCTTCTTCCACCCCTCCGGCGAGAAGATCATCTTTTCGTCGAACCAGGGCGACCCGAGCGGCCGCGAATTCGACCTGTACATGATCAACGTCGACGGGACCGGCCAGGAGCGCATCACGCACACGGGTGACTTCGACGGTTTCCCCATGTTTTCGCCCGATGGGCGTTACCTCGTGTGGGGCTCGAACCGCAATCCTTCGCACGAGGCCAACACGAATCTGTTCATCGCCGAGTGGGTCGAGTAGCTGCCACGCTTCACTCGATCCGGTGCACGGAGGTCGGCCAGGGATCGGAGAAGGTCGCGCCGTTCTGCCACGCTTCGACCTCGGCGTCGGTGCACAGAGCCTCCGTGAGAGCGTCGAAGAAGGCTTCCCGGTCGGCGCGCAGCCCGATCAGGGTCAACTCGTTGTGGCGGTCGCCGAACACGGGGTGCTCCGCCTCCAACCGCGCCTTCAATCCCTCGATCTCTTCGGGCAGCAGGGTGCCGTCCGGATCGTGGACGAGTTCGGCGCGCCACAGCCCTCGCAGCTCGAGCGCGATCTGGCTTCCGGCCTGTTGCCAGAGCAAGACGTCGCCGGGCCGGGAGGCGAGCCACACGAAACCCTTCGTGCGATAGAGCCCCGTTCCCAGCTTGTTCTGGCAGGCCCGATACAGGCGCTCGGGGTGGAAGGGTCGAGGATCGCGAAGCACGATGGCCTCCACATCGTCGGCGGTGGAGGCGTCTTCCGTGACACCCAGCTCTCGGGCGCGGTCGCCCAACTGCGAGAGGTCGGGCGCCGGCGTGCCCTCGAGCTTCGGGAGGAGGAGTCCGCCGTGGGCAGAGAGCCCGATCGCAGCGGACGGCTGAAGCTTCTGGAGTGTGCGAACCTGTGCATCGACGACCGACCTCGGCACGGTGTCGATCTTGGTCAGGACGATGACACTCGCAAACGCCATCTGCTCGGCGAGGACCCCGGCCGCGCGTCGTAGCGCAGCGTCGCCGGGCGCGGCCGCCTGGCCGCTGAGGATACGCCCGTCGGCGAAGTCGCGATGGAGGTTGAGGGCATCGACCGTGACGATGAAGTGACGAAGTGAGAAACGTGCGTCCTGGGTCAATGCCTCGATCAGCGGCCATGGGCGCGCGGCGCCGGTACTCTCGCACAGCACGACGGGCGCGGGGGGATCCAGCGCCGCGATGTCATCGAGGGCCCGTCCCACCGACGCGTGGAGCTGCCCGCGGGCGTGGATGCCGTGCAGCGCCGCGACGCGGTCCTGGAGCCGCCCTCGGGCCGGCGCGCGTCCTTCGCTCGCGAGCAGCTCGGCGTCGAGACCGAAGTCGCTGAGGTCGTGGACGATCACCGCGGCGTCGCACACGGCCTCGTCGCGCCGCCAGCGTCGGAGAAGCGTCGTCTTCCCCGAGCCGAGGAAGCCGCAGAGAACTACGACGGGGGTTTGGGTCATGCGACCATCATCCCACCCTGCATCGCCCGGTTCAAGCCCACTCGGCTCGCACGCGCCGCTCCAGAGTCACCACACCGAGGATCACGGCGATCTCGGATCCGAAATACGCGACGTCCCCGAGGCGAAGCGCGTCGAAGTGCACGACCACCAGGGCCGCGCTGCCGAGGCAGTAGGCCAGGTTGGCCGCGATGAGCGCGGTGAGCCACCGCGGCGAGGCTGGCTCGCCCGCGGCGAAGCGCAGAAGTGAGTAGCCGGCGAGCAGGAGGGCTCCGAGGGCAAGCACCCGGAGGATCGGGACGGGCATCCCGAACCACGCTGGAAGGGCGGGGAGGACCAGCCCGAGGAGGCCCGCACTCAGGAGCGCGCCCGCGCCGTCGAGGAGGAAGATCGATCGTCGATTCGGCATGGGAGGATCAACCCCGTGCGGTGCACCGTGGTTTCGCCTCTGCGCCGCGCCAGGTCGGCACGAGCCGGCGCGGCGAGGTCGTCAGCGCCGTCGGTGGCGGCGAGGTCGTCAGCGCCGTCGGTGGCGGCGAACCGCGACCAGTACGGCGATCCCTCCGGCCGCCAACCACAGAGCCGTCGCCGCGGCCCAGCGTCGAAAGGTCGGCAGCTCCACCCAGGCGGTGGTCCACTCTCCGGAGTCGGCCCGGAAACCGCGACGGGTGGTTTCGGACCCGCCGGCGAGAACCTGGTCGACGCTGCCGAGCACGCCGTCGGCGACCGCTTCGAGCGTCGTGACCTCCGTTACGCCCAGAACGAAGGCGAGTGAGAGCAGCGCCAGCCAGATCGTGACGACCCACCGAAGCGGATGGCGCGACCCCACCCACAAGGCCGAGCCGAGAAGGTAGACCACGCTCCCCGCCGTGAAGGGCATGGCCCAGTGGTACAGCGGGGGCTGCCAGGTGACGGCCACGGTTTCGGGTATGCCGGCCCGGGAGGCGCCAGCCCCTCCCATCGCAGCTGCGGCGATCGGGTCGGCGAGCAGGAGGCGGGTCACCTCCGGGCCCACGCTGCCACCGGCCATCCCGACGGCGACATTCAACGCGGCGAGGCCCAGCGCGAGCACGCCCAGCAGCCAGATCCACCCCGCGGCGATCTTGGCGAGGGCGTGGTGGGAGTGGGCCACGGGCAGGCCCCAGAGGGGGGTGTCCTTCCACGGGGCCTCGTCTTTCCAGACCAGGATCGGAAACGCCAAGCCGATCCACGCCGCGAGGAAGCCGAGGTCTTCGAGATGGAGCGCCGGGGGTGCGTCGCTGGCGACTGCGACCGACAGGGTCGGGGATGCGAGCACGATCGCGAGTAACAGCAGCAGCCCGCCGATGCCGCCGACGAACGCCAGCCCCTCCCGGCGGATGGCGAGCCCAACGGATCGGATCTGCTCGACGAACACGGCGGGCGCCGAGGGCAAGGTCGGCCCGGGGTGGGCGGGCCCGGGGCGAGGGGATGCAGGCTGGGTGGAGGATGACGCGTTCATGAGGTCTCACGGTGAGAGAGCAGGGCCGTGGCTGCGTCGTCGATCGACACCGAGGTGATGTCGCGCACCTCGGCACCCGCCCGCGACAGGCTTTCGGTCACCTGGGATCGATCGCCCCACGCCAGCCACTCGACCTCGCGCCGGCCGCGAACGCGCCGGATGACGTGAGCGTCGACCGGCCTCGACTCGTCCCAGTCGGGGGGTACATCGGTCCAGTAGCGCAGCAGCCGGTCGCCGAGGGTGGAGCGGGGAATCTGGCCGAGCAGCCGCCCCTCCGAGAGTACGCCGACCGTGTCGACGAGTCGCTCGACCTCGTAGACACGATGGGTCGACATCAGCACCGTCGTCGGGTGGTCGGCGAGGTGCTCCGAGAGGAGCGCCATGGTGGAGTCGCGTACGACGTGGTCCAGCCCGTCGGTCGGCTCGTCGAGGAGAAGCAGCGCGGGGCGGTGTGCCATAGCGAGAATCAACTGGACCCGCCGGCGCTCTCCCTTCGACAGCTGGCGGCAACGTCGCGAGACATCGACGTCGAGTGCCTTCACGAGCCGCTGGGCATAGATGTCGTCCCACGTGGAGTAGTAGACCCTTTGTTGCGTCAGCAATCGGTCGACGCGCATCCAGCTGTAGCCGAGGTCCTGGCCCTCGGGTACGTACCCGACGCGCGCCCGGACCTCGGCCCCGGATTCGGCGGGATCGTAGCCGAGCACGTCCAGCGAACCCTCGTCTCGGCTCAGCAGACCCACGAGGATGCGGAGCAGGGTGCTCTTGCCGGCCCCGTTCGGACCGACGAGGACGTAGACCGATCCCTCGGGCACCTGCAGGTCGGCGCCGTCGAGGGCGGACACCCCGCCGAAGCGTTTCGCGACGGCCGATGCCGACACGGCGCGTGGGCCCGCGCCCAGGTCGGTCGGAAGGGGGAGCGACATCCGGGGAGGGGTCATGGCATCACCTCGTGGGTCTCGGCGAGCTCCGATAGAGCCGCCATGAGTTCGTCCAGGACGAGCCCGTTGCGCGAAGCGTCGGCGAGGGCGCGACGTGCCACCTCTCGGGCGAGGTGGGGGCGGGCCTCCTCGTCGGGGCGAACACCGGGGGCGACGAAGGTGCCTCGGCCCGGCTGCACGCGCACGACACCCTCGCGCTCGAGTTCGGCGTAGGCCTGCGAGACCGTGCGCGGATTCACTCGCAGCCCCGACGCCAACTCCCGAACGGAGGGCAGAGGGTCGTCGGGCCCGACGGTGCCGCGCACGAGGGCGCTTCGCACCTCGTCCATGATCTGGACGTAGAGCGGGCGACTGTCGGACGGTTCGAGGCGGATCAGCATGGGCTCGCGGTAACTGTTGCAGTTATGTGCAACAGTACAACGGTCGCCATTCGACCGCAAGGCTGCCCGGGCGCTGGGCCGGATTCGGGCGGAGGGGCGGTGCGGGCGACCGTGGCGGTGCGGGCGACCAGGGCGCTGCGGGCGGGCAGGGGACTGCGGGCGGTCGTGGGACTGCGGGCGGCCGTGGGACTGCGGGCGGCCAGGGCGCTGCGGGCGGCCGTGGCGCTGCGGGCGGCCAGGGGACTGCGGGCGGTCGTGGGACTGCGGGCGACCGTGGCGCTGCGGGCGGCCAGGGGACTGCGGGCGGGCAGGGGACTGCGGGCGGCCGTGGCGCTGCGGGCAGCCAGGGGACTGCGGGCGGCCGTGGCGGTGCGGGCGACCGTGGCGGTGCGGGCAGCCGTGGCGGTGCGGGCGGGCAGGGGACTGCGGGCGGTCGTGGCGGTGCGGGCGGGCAGGGCGCTGCGGGCGACCGTGGCGGTGCGGGCGACCAGGGCGCTGCGGGCGGTTGTGGCGCTGCGGGCGGCCGTGGCGGCGGGGAGCGCGGTTCCGGTTTCGGAGACGCCGCCGGTAGGAACGACCAGAAGTCTCCACCATGCGACGCCGCCGGCGACGGTGGCGCATTGTGGTTGCTCTACGACTAGAAGTCGCCACCATCGGCGCGATGCGGCGGATGGTGGCGAGAACGTGTCGTATAGCCACCCAAAGGCTCCAGCGTCGCGATTTCAGGCAGATGGTGGCGACTTGTGGTTGCTCCGCGGGTGCGCGGGCATGGAGGCCTCCCATACGTCCGCGGTGCCGAGGGCCGCTCGGACGACACGTTCGCCCCACGCCGCGACCGCCATCCGCCCCGTCGGGAGACCCGCGCCGCAACCGCCATCCGCCCCGTCGGACGACACGTTCGCCCCGCGCCGCAACCGCCATCCGCCCGTCGGGACACCCGCGCCGCAACCGCCATCCGCCCG
>JANQNV010000151.1 GCA_028279425.1 Longimicrobiales bacterium
CGCGGGCGGCTCGAGGCGTACGGACTCGATGGCGATACCCCGGTCGGCCCGAGCGCAGGCCCCGTTCGTCGTGCCGAGCGACCAACTCGTCCAGATGGCCGACTCCATCGCCCCTTCCTCGCTTCGGTCGGCGCGCCCGGGCGACCGCCTTCGGCTCGACCTCACCGCGCTCGACGCGCGACCCGGCGCTCTCGTTCAGGCGTTCCGGCCTGGTCGTCGACTCGGGCGGGATGCCGGTGTGGTCGCCATGCCGACGGCGCTGCTGCGGGTCGAGACGGCCCAGGCCAACGCGGCCGTGGCCGTCGTCGAGACGGTCTTCGGCCGGGTCGCCCCGGGCGACCTCGTGCGGGCCTTCGACGCCGACGCCTTCGACGCGTCTCGCGAGACGAGTGCCGTATCGGCGGGCCTCGAGGTTGAAGTGCTGGCGTCGGCGGTCGAAAAGCCGATACTTCGGCCCGGCGACTGGGTCGTCCTCGATGCCGGCTCGGACGAGGGGATTCAGGTCGGAGACGAGTTCGTCCCGGCCTGGGTGGCGGATGTGGAACGGCGTCCAGGACGTATCCAGGTGCTCGACGTGTCGTCGTGCTTCGCGACGGCACGGATCGTGCGCCTCGGGCGCTCGGCCTTCGAGCCCGGTCGCCTCGTGCGACTCGACCGCCGACGTCGATGAGACCGGCGGCCCCCCACACCAACTCGAAACCCCGCTAATCCATGTCTGAATCTCTCCGCGTCGTCGTCACCGGTGGCGCTGGTTTCATTGGCAGCCACGTCGTGGACGCCTATCTCGCACGCGGCCACGAGGTGTGGGTCGTCGACGACCTGTCGTCCGGGCGGCGCGCGAATCTCGCCTCCGAAGCCCATCTGCTGGTGGCCGACATCGCATCGAGCGAGGTGCGCGAGCTCTTCCGCGAGGTGAAGCCCCACGTGGTCAACCACCACGCCGCCCAGATCGACGTACGCATCAGCGTCGAGGATCCCGCGCGCGACGCGCAGACCAATGCGATCGGCCTGCTCAATCTCACCGAGGCGGCCCTCGAGGTGGGCACGCGGCGCTTCATCTACGTGTCGAGCGGCGGCGTCGTCTACGGCGAGCCCGAGGTACGCCCCACGCCCGAGACCATGCCCAAGCTTCCGTTGTCTCCCTACGGAGTGACGAAGCTCGGTGGCGAGTTCTATCTCAACTACTATCGCCGCGTGCACGGCATGGAGTATGTCGCACTCCGATACAGCAACGTGTTCGGTCCGAGACAGGACCCGCATGGGGAAGCCGGTGTAGTAGCGATCTTCTGCAACCGGCTGCTCGCCGGAGAGGCACTGACCATCTTCGGCGACGGAGAGCAGACGCGGGACTACGTCTTCGTGCGTGACGTGGCGGCGGCCAACATGCTCGCCTCCGAGATGGGTCTCCCGGCGGCGGAGCAGGGGGTCGGCGGGATCGACCAGGTGGCGTTCAATGTGGGCACAGGCCTTGCTACCAGCGTCAATCGTCTGGCCGACGCCCTCGAGGAGGTCGCGGGGATCCATCCGGGGCGGGACTACCGCGCTGGTCGCCCTGGAGAGCTTCGCCACAGTACGTTGGAGGCGGGCAAGCTCCGGGAGCGGGGGTGGGCCCCGCAGTTCACGCTTTCGCAGGCGCTCCAGGAAACCTTCCAGCACATCGAACAGAATCGAGCCCAGACTACGTGACGCCTCCCGCCCTCTTCGCACAGCTTCGTATGCCGACCAGCCCCCTCGACATGGTGCTGGGGGGGACCCTACCCACACAGATCGTACTCGCGACGCTGCTGGCCTTCTCGCTGGTCTCGGTGTGGATCATGTGGGCGAAGGTGCGGCAGTTTCGGAGGGTGCGGGTTCTGGGGGACCAGTTCATATCGGCGATGGAGCGAGCGCAGCGGCTCGACGACGCCTACAAGGCGATCCTTTCGTTGCCGGAGTCGCCCTACGGACGGGTCTTCCGTCAGGGGATCAACTTCTTCAGTGAGCTCCGCCCTGGGGGACTCCGCGAAGGGGCCGTGGTCGAGGGGCTGTCTGCCGCGCAGCTCGAGGCGCTCCGTCTCGTGCTCGAAAAGGAGGAGGCCGAGGAGCGCGACGAACTCGCGCGCGGTCTCACCTGGCTGGCGGTCGTCGCGTCGGTTTCGCCGCTGCTCGGGCTGCTCGGGACGGTGATCGGCGTCATGAACGCCTTCCTGGGGATCACGGCGACGGGGTCGACCAACATCGGGGCGGTCGCGCCCGGCGTCGCCGAGGCGCTCATCACCACGGTGGCCGGGCTGTTCGTCGCGATCCCCGCGGTGATCGGCTACAACCATTTCGTGTCTCGCCTCAACCTGGTCAGCGGCGAGCTCGAGGGGTTCTCGAGTGAGTTCATCGGGACCCTCGCCCGCGAGGGCCGCGTCTGATGGCTCGTCGCCGGAGCAATCGCGGCGACCTGCCGCTCACCGCCGACATCAACATCACCTCACTGGTCGACGTCGCCTTCACCCTCCTCGTCGTCTTCATCATCATCGCCCCGGCGCTCCAGGGCGGGATCGAAGTGCAGATGCCCGAGGCCGACGTCGCGCCGGTCACCTCGGTCGACCGGCCGCTGATCGTCAGCCTCACCCAGAACGGTACGGTCTATCTCGAAGACACGCCGATGGAGATCGGTGAGTTCCGGAGTGCCTTCCCCGGTGTCGTCGAGGCCGGAGACCGTCAGCAGGTGTACCTGCGCAGCGACGGCCGGGCGTCGGTCGAGACCTTCCTGCAGGTGATGGGAATCATCAACACGACCGGTATCGCAGCCTCCGTGCTGGCAGAGGAATGGATCTCCAACTGAGGCGCGATCGGGGCCGACTGCCCCGGAGCGGGCTCTTCGTTTCCGGGGTACTCCACGCCGCGGTGATCACCGTTCTGTTGTGGGTCGCCTCGACGCGGCCACCGCCCCAGCAGTTCGAGACCTTCCAGATGACGATCGTGGCCAACACGAACGAGCCGGAGGTCGAGTTGGCCACGGACGATCTGATCGTCGACACCCCGGACCCGTCGCCGCCGGAGCCGCCCGAGATTCCCCCGCCCGACCCGGAGCCCGAGCCGGAGGTCGACGAGACGCCGCCGCCCGACCCGGAGCCGGAGCCCGAAGTCGAGGAGACGCCGCCGCCGCCCGACGAGGTCGAGACGAACGACAACCCGGCGCCCGAGCCCGACGCGGTACCGACGGAGGAGGAGGTCGAGGAGACGGGCTCGAACGTCGACGTGCGGCTCGAGGGACTCCAGCGCGACTTCCCGGTCTACTACGCCAACATCGTCCAGCAGATCTCGAATTGCTTCCGCCCGCCGCGCGGCAACCGCCGGCTGGAGGCCGTCATCTACTTCGAGATCCGCTCCGACGGGACCGTTTCCGGGGTGCGCCCAGTACAACGCTCCGGCAGCCAGATCTTCGACCTGGCCGCCATCGGTGCGATCGCCGACTGCGCCGGCCGTCGGTTCGGAGCGCTGCCGGAGGAGCTCCCGTACGAGACCCTCCCGGTGCAGTTCTCCTTCCGACCCAGCGGGATCGGTCGCTAGCCGTCCCCTCCACCCTCGACCCCGTCGCCTCGTCCATGCACAGACCCTCTCGCTCCACCTCATGGATCCGCCGCGCCGCGGTCGTCGCCTGCGCCCTGGGGGTCGTCGCGAGCCCCGCGCAGGGCCAGGACCGGCTCCCCGGTGTGGCCCTCGGCCTCGCCTACGACGCGGTCAGCCCGCCGGGATTGGCGATCCAGCCCTTCGAGGGTCGCTTCGGCGGGCAGAGCGCCGCCGGCGCGGTCGAGGCGATCATCGGGCGTGACCTGCGGTACTCCGACCGCTTCTCGGTGGTCGACTCGCTGCCGTCGTCGATGGCGGGGGGCGAAACGGTCGACTATGCCCTCTGGGATCGCCTGGGCGCGATCTATCTTGTGCGCGGGCGTGTGGAGGGTACGGGCGATGGGCTCGTACTGGTGCTCGAGCTCCACGACGTGGCCTACACCCGCCTTGCGCAGGAGGGGCGCTTCGAACTGCCCCGGCCCGACCAGGAGGGCTTCCGCATGGCGGTGCACCGGGCGTCGGACGCCGTCGTCGAATGGGCCTTCGGTGAGCCGGGGATGGCGGCCTCGCGGATCAGCTTCAGCATGATGCGCGACGACGGCTTCCGGGAGATCTATGTGGTGGACTCGGACGGTGAGAATCTGCGGCGCATCAGCAGCATTCGCGACATCGCCGTGTCGCCGGCGTGGGCGCCCGAGGGGGATCGGCTCGCCTACATGGCCTACGTCGAGGGCAAGCCGACGCTGTTCGAGGCCACGATGCCCAATGGGCCCTCGCGGCAACTCAGCCCGGGGCGGGAGGGCATCTACCTCACTCCGAGCTACCACCCGGATGGGGAGACGCTGATCTTCGCGGTGCAGGGACTCAACAACCGCTCCGGCATCTTCACCTACAACGTGGCGCGGGACTGCTGCCTGTCGAGCCTGACCGAGGGTCGGTTCTTCGAACTGAGCCCGGTCTTCTCGCCCGACGGCTCAACGGTGGTCTTCAACTCGAGTCGTCTCGGCTCCACCACCCCGCAGATCTACACGATGTCCGCGGAGGGGGGAGACCCGGACATCCTCTCCCCGTACAACTACGGAGGCGGAGGGTACTACAACGCCCCGGATTGGGCGCCTTACGGCGACCGCATCGCCTTCCACGGCCGGGTGGGGCGCAGCGGACGCTTTCACATCCTGGTGGCGGTGATGGGGGAGCGTCCGCCCCGTCTGACGCAGCTCACGACCGAGGGCAACAACGAGGATCCGTCGTGGGCTCCGGACGGGCGCCACATCGTGTTCGTGGGGGAGCGGGACTGGGGCAAGGGGCTTTTTGTCGTCGACGCGGCCACGGCCCGGATCCGCCCGATCCTGCGTGGCGTCGACGTCGGTGAGCCGGACTGGTCTCCGCTTCTGGGCGGCTGAGAACCCGCTGGATGTAAACATATGACGTTGCAGCACGGCCGGATTCGGCGATCGTCAGGTGCCGTCACCCCAACCCGTGGGGTGAGCGGACGTTGCGCGACACCGTATTTTGGGGTATACAGTAGTCGATGAAGTCGGCATAAACATTTGTTCGGCTTCGATCGCAGCTCAGCGATTCAACCATTCACCAGGAGCAGGAATGATTCACCGCCGTCTCGTCGTGCCCGCGCTGGCTGCATCGCTGATGCTCGCCGCCTGCAGCAAGGACCCGCCGCCGCCGCCCGCCCCCACGGGGCCAACGGCCGAAGAAATCGAACAGATGCGCCAGGACTCGATCGCCGCGGCCGAGGCTGCGCGCCGCGCGGCCGAGGAGGCCGCCGAGGCCGAGCGCCGTGCACGCGAGGCCGCCGAGGCCGCCATGCGTGAGGCGCGCTCGACCCTCGAAGAGATGGTCTTCTTCGACTACGACGAGTCGAGCTTGCGCGGCGATGCCGAGAGTGTGCTCCGCCGCAAGGCCGAGATCCTGCGGGCCAGCCCCGCCGTGCGCATGCGTATCGAGGGCCACGCCGACGAGCGCGGCTCGACCGAGTACAACATCGCTCTCGGCCAGGCGCGAGCCGAAGCCGTGCGACAGTTCTTCATCTCGTTCGGCCTCGACGCGAGCCGCTTCGACATGACGTCGTACGGGGAGGAGCGTCCGCTCGCGATGGGGAGCTCGGAGTCGAGTTGGGCGCGCAACCGTCGCGGCGAGTTCGTGATCACCGCCGGCGCGGACCAGATCACCGCCGGCATGTAAGTCTCGAATCACCGGCCACCCCCCGGAGCGCTCTGGCGCTTCGGGGGGCAGGGCCGGGCTGGGGTAGACGATGAGGACGAATCGGATTTCGGCGGGGAGGGCTTCGGTCCTGCTCGCCGCACTGGTGTGTACGGGGTGTGCCACGAAGGGCGACCTTCGGGATCTCCAGGACGAGATGCGCGCCCTCGCGCTGCGTCAGGACTCGCTCCTGGTGGAGCTGCGCCGTCAGAACCTGACCACGCGGGACACCATTCGGCAGACGTCGAACCAGTTGTTCGAGATCCGAGGCGACGTCGGCACCCGGCTGGGGCGCATGGAGGAGCAGCTCGACCGGCTGACCGAACTGGTCGGGCAGAACCAGCGCACCATGGCCTCGATTCGCGATCAGCTGGAGGCCGGACCCCGGCGGCCAAGCGGGGGCATGACCGGGGGCGGGGTGGGTGACCTGGGCGTGCCGGTCGGTGGTGGGTCGCCCGAAGACGCGGTCACGTCGTACAACGCGGCGGTACAGACGTACAACCAGGGGATGTACACCGCCGCCAGCCTCGGCTTCCAGGAGTTCATCGACGCCTACCCCAGCGACGAGCTCGTCGCCGCCGCGTACTTCTTCCTCGGAGAGTCGTTCGTACAGATGCAGGATCTCGACGCGGCGCTCGAGGCGTATCGGCAGGTCACGAGCTTCCACCCGGACTCGGACCGTGTCCCGGGCGCCATGCTGGGGATCGGGCTTACGCTGATCGACCAGGGCAACACGACCGAGGCTCGAATCGAGCTGAATCGACTGATCGCGACCTACGGCGACTCCGAGGCTGCGACGCGGGCTCGGGAGGCGTTGTCGGAGTTGGGCGGGCTCTGATCGGCTGCGACCGGCGCGTCGCCACCCCTCGTCTACGGAGGCGACCGCATGCGATGCCCGGGATGTGACGCCACCGAGAACCGCGTGGTGGATACCCGGACGTCCCGCGAGGGGCGTGCCGTGCGGCGGAGGCGCGAGTGCGCCGTGTGCGAGATGCGCTTCACGACCTACGAATACATCGAGGTGCGTCCCGTTCAGGTCCTGAAACGCGACGGCAGCGCCGAGGAGTTCGACCGCGACAAGCTCCTCCGTTCGCTCAAGATCGCCTGCGCGAAACGGCCGGTCTCGGCGGCCCGTATGGAGAGGATCGCCGACGACATCGCCGAGATGCTCGCGCGCACCTCGGGAGTCGAGGTGGCCTCCGCCCGGATCGGTGAGCTGGTCATGGATGCTCTGCGGCCGCTGGACCGCGTGGCCTACGTGAGATACGCCTCGGTCTACCGCAACTTCCAGGACATAGGCGAGTTTCAGGAGTTCGTCGACGAACTCACCATCCGACAGAAACGGGAGCTCGAGGCCCGCAACCAGGTCGAGCTTCCCCTGGGTCCCGCCACCACATGACCGAATCCCGAGGAGAGATGCCGTTCCTCGATCACCTCGAGGAACTGCGCTGGCGCATCTTCAAGGCGCTCGGTGCCCTGGTCGTGGGCACCGTGGTGGGGTTCGTACTGGTCCAGCGCTTTCGCGTGCTCGATCTACTCGTGGAGCCGGTCCGCCCCTACCTGACCGACGGCCAGCTCGCGTACTTCAATCCGGTTACCCCGTTTTTTTTCATCCTGAAGCTGTCGCTTCTGGCGGGGTTGATCCTGGCGTTTCCCATCATCGTGTACCAGGTGTGGGCCTTCCTGTCGCCGGCGCTCGAGAAGCGCGAGAAGCGCCTGATCGTTCCCGCGCTCTACATGGGCATGCTGTTGTTCATCGGGGGGGCGCTGCTCGCGTACGTCGTGGCGCTGCCGGTCAGCATGCGGTTCTTCACCGGCATCCAGACGGAGTTCTTGCGTCCGGTTCTCGGGGCCGACGAATACCTGTCGTTCGCGATCCGACTGCTGATGGGCTTCGGGATCATTTTCGAGCTACCGGTAGTAATTCTGATCCTGTCCGTGATGGGCCTGGTCACCCCCGCGTTTCTCCGTACGAAGCGCCGACACGCGATCGTCGTGAGCACGGTGGCGGCCTCGCTCCTGAGTCCGGGCGACGTGATTACCGTGACGGTCTTGATGATGGTGCCCCTGATCTTCCTGTATGAATTCAGCATCCTCCTGTCGGTTCTCGTGACGAGGGGCCGCGACCAGGACGATCATACGATCCATCCCGACCCCACCCCCCCCGACGGTACGGTCGAGGCGGGATGAGATCCGCGGCGGTTTTCGCCCTCTTCACCGCTTCGACGCTCGCTGCGCAGCCGCTCCGGGCCCAGGATCCTCCCCCCACCGGTCCCCCGGCCGTCGGAGCCGAGGCGCCCGATACCGTCGTCGTCGACTCGACCCAGCTTCGCATCCGGCAGCGCCTGCAGCTGCTCAACCGCGGGCCCGGCTCCGACTCGGCGCGTGCCCAGGCGTACGCCGACAGCCTCGAGTCGGGTGAGGAAAGCCGCAACAGCCGCTTCGCGACCGAAGAACGAGGCGAACCCGACGCGCAGGACCACTACGCGGTCCTGCGCGTTCTCCCCGGCTACGACATCACGGAGTTCACCGGGCACTCGGCCGAGTACTCCACCGTCGACGAAATGCTGGTGTTGTACGGCGACAGCACGGTCGACGCCTCGGTGACCATGAATGACGGTCGGCTCACCGCCAAGGAGAGCATCCGCTTCAACGAGGCGAGTGAGGAGATGGAGGCGCTCGGCCAGCCCGTATTCCTCCCGGCGGAGGGCGACGAGATCCAGGCCGACGGGCTGATCTGGCGGGCCAACGAAGACGTAGGGGCGGCCCGGCAGGCCCGCATGCAGTACTCCGAAGGCGCCGAGTGGAATATCACCAGCGATTTTCCCGAGATCACGCCGGGACGCGCCTACGGGCACGATGCGATGTTCACCTCGTGTACACACGACGAGCCGCACTATCACTTCCGCACCAGTCAGCTCAAGATCGTGCGCGGCCGCATTCTCGTCGCGAAGTCGGTGCGCCTCTACTTCGGCGACGTACCGGTCGCGTGGCTGCCCTTCATCGCGCAGGGTCTCGGCCGCGGTCGGTCGTCGGGGCTGCTGACCCCCCGCTTCAGCGTCAACGACATCGTGCGCACGAGCGGTGGCTATCGTCGGCGCTTGAGTAATCTCGGCTACTACTGGGCGATGAGCGACTACTCCGACGCCTCGCTGGCGCTGGACTGGTTCGACGACAACTACACGGCCATCACCGGCACCGCGCGCTACCGCTGGGCGCGCAGGTTCATGCAGGGCAGCCTGAGCTTCCGCCAATTCTGGAGGGCGGAGGGGGGAACCGAGCTCACCCTGAACACCAGCCACCAGTGGCAGATGTCGGAGCGCACCAACCTCAACATGCGCGTCGCCTTCGCGTCGAGTAGCCGCTTCGTCGCCCAGAATTCCTTCAACCCGACCGAGGTCACCCAGTCGATCGACTCGGAGGGGGGACTCCAGCGTCGCTTCGATTGGGGGAACCTGGCGGTCAGCGGGAACCGGCGGCAGTTCCTCTCGGACGATCGCGTTGAACAGACGTTCCCCTCGGTCAACCTCTCGCTTTCCACGATCACGTTGTTTCCGGCTCCCCAGGGGCGCGCCGGCTTCTTCAACAACATCACCTTGAGTGGCGGAGGATCGCTGCGCCGTTCCACGACGATCCGGGGCGCAGGCGACACGCAGCCCGACGCCGGCACGCTCGATGGCTCGCTCCGATCGGCGCTCAACTTCGGACGGCTCTCGGTCGGGGGCGGGATGCAGTACCGCGAGAGTTCGCAGTTCGGTGCCCGCGTGAACACGCGGGGTGTGCCGCGGACCGACTCGATCGGAGCGGTCGCCGATCTGCCGTCCGAGATCGCCGAGCGGGGAGCGCAGGTGTTCGACGATCCTCTGCTTCGCCAGGTCCTGCTCCAGGAGTACGGCAACCTCGCCGACATCGCCGACACGCGCCTGACATGGAACGCCTCGATCGACTATCAGCAGAATCTCATCGGGTCCACCACCTTCACGCCCCGCGTGTCGTGGGACAGCGAGTTGCGTCGGGCCGACACTCTCGCCCTCGCTCAGGACTTCGTGTCGGGCCCCACGCGCGTATCGTTCGGTGCCAACCTGCGGAGCGACATCTACGGCTTCTTCCCGGGCGTCGGGCCGTGGGAGCGCATCCGCCACAAGATCTCGCCGTCGTTCAGCTACAGCTACTCTCCCGAGGTGACTCCGACCGACCTGCAGCGGCAGGTGTTCGGCTCGTCGGTGATCAACCCCCGCAACGTCCTCAACATCGGGCTCAACCAGACCTTCGAGGGCCGCAAGCGGGCGCCCGAGGTCGAAGAGGGCGATTCCGCAGCCCTTGGGGGCCTGAATGCTCCCCAGCAGACCGACGACGGCTTCACGATCCCGGAACGGGCCGAGACCGAGGTGCTCCTCGGTATCCAGACGTCGGCGCTGGCCTACGATTTCGTGGCCGATTCGACCGGGCGCATCGTGGACGGCTTCACCACGGCCTCGCTCAACAACACGATTCGGTCCGACTACCTGCGGGGGCTCGCCATCTCGATGCGCCACGACTTGTTCGACGAGGGACAGCCGGGTGCCGACGGCTCCCCGGCGCAGAAGCGTTTCGCCCCCCACCTCGAGGGGATGAACTTCAACTACGGCTTCAGCAGCCGGTCGAGCCTGTTCCGGTGGTTGGGACTCGGGGGGGGTGGGGGAGGCGGCGACGAGGTGCGTGATCCCTTCGCTCGACCCGAGGAGGCGGATCCGGGTTCGGTGGCGGCCGCCCAGGAGTCGCTCGTGCCCACGACGTCGCGGCCGGAGCGGATCGAGACCGGCCAGAATTCGGCGGTCGGCTCGTGGAACGTGAGCCTCGGCTACTCCTTGATCCGGCCGCGCGCCACGTCGACGTCGCGGGCGAGCCAGAACGTCACGATCAACATGGGGCTCGTGCCCACGGAGAGCTGGGACATGTCGTGGCGCACGAGCTACGACCTCGAGAACGGCGGGTTCAACGACCACACCATCCGGCTGACGCGCGAACTACACCGGTGGGAGGCCAACTTCGATTTCCTCCAGACGGCCACCGGCAACTGGACCTTCCGCTTCGAGGTTCGGCTGATCGACAATCAGGACCTGAAGTTCGACTACCAGCAGCAGACCCTGGCTCGCGACGACGGGTTCGTCGGCGACTTCGGAGGCGGATTCGGGCGCTGAGCCGGGTCAGCGCCGGGGCGGACCGCCGAGCAGCGTCATCGGGTCGGCCTGGCGCCCCCAGCGCCAGACTTCGAAGTGCAGGTGGGGTCCGGTCACATTGCCCGTCGCCCCGCTCAGGCCGATGACCGCACGCTCGCCGACGGCCTGGCCCGTCTCGACGTGCAGCTCCGACAGGTGCGCGTAGACGCTCAGCACCTCGCCCCCGTGATCCATCCATACCACGGTGCCGTAACCCCTCATCTCTCCGGCGAAGCGTACCCGACCCGGCGCCATCGTTCGAATCGGGGTTCCGACCGGAATCGCGATGTCGACCCCCCGATGCATCTCGGGCAACCAGCCGTCCCAGCGCAGGCCGTAGGCCGACGACACAGGCCCGTCGACGGGCCAACGGGGCACCACGCATCCAGAGGTCGCAGCTGCGGCCACGAGGGTCGCCGCGAGAGAGAGCCCGTGGAGGCGCCGAAGGGTCGGCGTCACACCCGCGCCACGAAGCCGGGGGTGGGCGAGCCCGCCTCTCCGGCGACGTAGAGGACCTCGATCTCCCGGCCCGCCTCGATCGCCTCGAGCCCTTCAGGTACGACGGCCAAGGCGTCTGCGGGGCCGAGACTCTGCACGAGTCCCGAGCTCGTGTGGCCGGAGAGGCGCACCACGGGCAGCCCCTCGTGCGTCGCATCGTCGGTGATCGAAACGCGGTGGAAATGGCACAACCGCTCGACCGAACGGAGCGGCTCGCCAGCCGTGGCACGCCCGACCCGCAGAAACGGCTCGGGGTCTCCCACCATGCGTCGGAGCATCGGACGCGCGAGGAGCAGGAAGGTGACCCACGCCGACGCGGGGTTGCCCGGAAGGGAGAGGAGGGGACGGCGTTCGGGCAACCAGCCGAAGGCGACCGGGCTGCCGGGTCGCATGCGGATGCGCCAGAAGTCCAGGTCGAAGCCGTCCTCGTCGAGGGTGCGCTTCAGAAGGTCGGCTTCACCCATCGACGCGCCGCCGACCGTGACCACCAGATCGGCCTCGCGCTCGGCTGCGAGGGCGAGCAGTCGACGCAGATCGTCGGGGTCGTCACGGGCAGGACCGAGGAGGAGAGGTGTGCCGCCCGCTTCGGTGACCGCCGAGGCCAACATGGGGGCGTTGGAGTCGGGGATCGCTCGACCCGCGAGCACGTCGTCGAACGCGTGGGTCGGTCGCAACTCGTCGCCCCCCGTCAGGATCGCCACGAGCGGCCGTCGCCGAACACGCACCGGGTCGTGGCCCGCGGTGCCCAGGGCGGCCACCCACCCTGGCGTGAGGCACGTCGAAGCCGGTACGACCACGTCGCCGGCCCGCATGTCCTGGCCGCCTGGGCGAACGTTGCGCCCGGCGTCGCGGTCCGACTGGATCTCGACCCGGCCCGGAGTCGAGGCCTCGGCGTCGGTGTCTTCCACCCGCACGACCGTATCGGCGCCCTCCGGCACGGGCGCCCCGGTCATGATCCGGCACGCCTGGCCGGGGCCGACCGCGGGGCGCTCGTCGGACCCCGCCAGAATCTTGCCTACGACCTCGAGCCGACGGGGGGCCTCCGGGGTCGCGCCGCCGATGTCGGCCGCGCGGACCGCGTAGCCATCCATCGCGGAGTTGTCCCACGGGGGCATGTCGGCGCGCGCCTCGGCATCGTCGGCGAGGTAGCGTCCGTAGGCGAGGGCGAGCGGCACTGCCTCGGGCGCGAGGGGGGCCGTCGATTCGACCACCCGCGCCTGAGCCTCCGCGATGTCGATCCAGTCGGCCGCGCGGGTCTCGAAGCGCGGCGCTGCGGGGGAGGAGGAGTCGGTCACGGGCTCGGGGAGGTCATCAGGGCCTGTTCATTCTACAGGCCCTGGTGTCCCGTTTGAGAAGTCCGGTGCGTACCTCGAATACCATCGGGACTTCTCGAACGGGACACTAGAAACGCCAGGCGAGTCCGAGCGTGAACGAAGGGGCCGACATCCACTCGTCTTCGGGGACACCGACGAAGCCCGCCGAGACGTCTCGCCACCCGAACGGATAGTCGATCTTGTACAAGAACACGCCGGCGTCGCCGCGAAGGAGCCAGCGCTCGGCTACGGCAAAACGAAATCCGCCGCCGAACGTGCCGTTCAGGCGGGTGCCGAAGGAGTAGCGATCCTCCTCGTCGAGAAGGAAGTCCTCGTCCTGCTCGCCGAGGGTATCGAACGACACACCGCCCCCGGCGAACACGAAGGGATGGAAACGATTCCAGGTGCGGCGCCCGGTGAGTGCGAACTGGAGCCGCGCCTCGAGAGCCACCAGCCGCACCTCGGCTTCTTCGACGATGCGGTCGCCCTCGTCGCGGTTCGGATTCACCACGTCGCGGGGGCCGAAGGCGGTACTTGCCGAGCCCTCCAACGAGAAGGCGTTGGAGACCACCACGCTGTAGCGTGCGCCGATCTGCTGCAGGTCGCGCGGCCCGAAGCCGAACCTTCCCACATCGGGGTTCATGACCCCTCCGAAGAGACCGACCTCCTGGCCCTTCTCCATGTAGCGGTACGGAGAGGGGATGTCCTGCGCGTGCGCGGGCGGGGTGAGCAGGGAGGCGGCCAGCACGAGCGCCGTTGCAAGGAAGGGCCGGTTCATGGAATCCGGAAAGGAGTGGGTGGGGCGTCGAGCACGACCGTCGATGGTACACGTGCGACCTCCGTTCGTTTCGCCCGTCGGCACGCCGGCGCCAGGGCCTTATCTTGGAGGAGCCGGGACGCTCCCGGCGGAGCGATGGACCCGATGAATCCTTCTCGGGTCTGCGGACGTATATGGACGTGGGTCGCGCTCCGCGGGGGCGGGCCGTACACGAACGTCGACGGAGGCCACGAAGCGCCATGATGCGCTGTTCCACATGTGGGGAGAGACTCTCTCCCGACGCCGAGCGCTGTCCAACCTGCGGGACGGTGGTGCCCCGGTCTCCCATCCGAGTCGACGCGATGGGCGCTTCGGGTGGCGCGCAGGGGGGTGTGGCCGCGCAGCGCTGTGCCCGGTGTGGGTATCAGGGGCAGGGCGTGCCCTATTTCAGCCGGACGGGGCATGTGGGCCTGCTCATCGGCGTGAGTCTCTTCACGTACGGAATCGGCGGCCTGGCGTACTGGCTGGCCCGGCGCCGGCACTACATCTGTCCGAACTGCGGGCTCGGATGGGAGGTCGCCGCGCGGGCGATTCCAGCGACGTCATCGGCGGACGGCGGCGGGGCGCTGGTGCCCCAGGCCGACGTGCCGCTCCCGACCTCCGGGGTGAAGCGGCGGGTCCTGGGCTCGGCGCTCATCCTGCTCGCGTCGTTTCTGATCATGGTCGGGATCATCGAAGTCGAGGCGGCCGCCGTGGCGGTCGGCAGCGTCTTCGGTGCGGGTGGGTCGGGCATGTTCTTCTGGGGGTGGAAGGCCCTCCAGGAGCGCCGGCAGGCGCTGACCACCGGGCTTCAGCGCAAGGTGCTGCGGCTGGCGACCCGAAAGGGCGGTACGCTGACGGTCACCGAGGTCGCCGCCGACCTGAACCTCTCGCTTCCGGCGGCCGAGAAGGTGTTGATTCAGATGGACGATGGTTTCCGCGTGCGATCCGACGTGACCGAAAACGGGATTCTGCTCTTCGAGTTTCCCGAGGTCCTGCACCGCAACCAGCTCGAAGCCGGCGAGGCCTGAGGCGATCCGGCCGGCGGCACCGAGTGGGCCGATCGGTCAGCGGCGCCGAGTCATCCGCAATCCCGCGAGAATCACCACCGCGCCGGCGATCTGCAGGGGGGTCGGGCGCTCCCCGAGCGCGGCCCATGCGGTGAGCAGCGCTACGACGGGCACGAGGTTGGCGTAGACGGCCGTACGGCTGTTTCCGAGACGCTTCACCCCCCGGTTCCAGAGGGCGTACGCGACCGAGATCGACAGCACCCCCGAGTAGACGACGATCGCCCAGAAGCCGACGTCGAGCACCGTCAGATCCACGCGGCCCAGCTCGGGCAGCCCGAGGGCCATCACCCCCAGCGTCCCGATCCACAGCGTCCAGGCGGTCACCGGCATCGGGCCGTACCGTTGCACGAGAGGGCGGCTTCCGACCGTGTAGGCCGCCCACGCCATCGCGGCCCCCATCATGAGCACGTCGCCCGCGAGGGTGGATCGTCCGAAGGCCAGACCCGCCCCTCCCAGCACGACGAGCGTCATCCCGGCCATCGTCATCGCCACGCCCGCCCAGACGCCCCGGTCGACCCGCTCCTGGCGGGTAAGCGCCGACAGGGCGACGGTCCAGGCCGGGCTGGTCGCGAGCACGAGGCTGGCGTTGCCCGCCGAGGTGCGATCGACGCCGAGGATGAAGAGTCCCTGGTAGATCACGTGTCCGAGGACGCCGAGGGCCGCGATGCCCACGAGATCGCCCCGCCGCGGACGGGACGGGCTCCGCCGGGTGCGCACGACCAGCCAGAGCGCGAGGGCCGCCAACGGAAAGCGCAGAGCGTTGAAGGCCAGGGGCGGCACCACGTCGAGTGCGATCTTGATGAGGGGGAAGTTCACACCCCAGATCACGGCGAGCCCCACGAGACCGGCCTCGGTGCCGCCTCGCCCGCGTCGCTCTTCGTCGTGCGCTTCGATCGGACGGACCTCGAAATCGGGATTGCGACCGGCGAAGTGGCGGATCTAGTTTCTCGGTCGTGGCCCACGAAGCTATCCGAAACGCGGGGCCTGTCCACTTTGCGGCTCCGCGGAGCGTCGATGCGGCGGTTCCAAAACGACGAAGGCCGGGCTCGAGTCGCGGGTCGGCCGACCCTCCTCGGGCCGGAGTCGACGTGACGCCGGCCGGCACGCTGTCGATCGACGCGCTGCGAGCCACCGAGTACCCCGAGCTCGACGCCGTCTTTCTCAATTCGGCGAGCTATGGGCTGTTGGCCCGGACCACGATCGAGGCGATCAACGGGCTCACGGCGCGGCGCAACCGGCCCCTCGGGGTTCCGGATCCGGAGCCCGGCGCGGCACTGCGGCGCGCCCGACGGGCTGCGGCGACGCTACTCGGCGCGGGGGTCGATGAGATCAGCCTGGCCCCCAACACCTCGTACGGCATCAACCTCGGTGCGGCCCTCGTCCGGTCGGGGGCTCCAGGGCGCATCGTCGTTTCGGCCGGGGAGTTCCCGGCGAACGTGCTCCCCTGGCTCCCGCTGCGCGACGAGGGGTGGAGCGTCGACGTGGTACCCACCGTGGGCGGGCTCCCCGACGAGGCGGCGATCCTCGAGGCGGCGGCCCGATCGGACGTCCGAGCCGTGAGTGTGTCGGCCGTCCAGTTCGCCACCGGGTATCGCATCGACCTCGAGGCGCTTGGCCGGGTCTGCCGGGCCCGCGACACCCTGCTCATCGTCGACGCGATCCAGGCGCTGGGCGTGGTTCCCCTCTCGCCGGCCGACCTGGGTGTCGATCTTCTCGCCACCGGTGGGCAGAAGTGGTTGTCCGCTCCGTGGGGTTCGGGCTTCGCCTGGATGGCGCCCCGGCATCGCGAGAAGATCCGTCCGCCCATCGTGAGCTGGCTGGCGGTCGAAGATGGAGCGGCGTACTCGACCGATGGCGGGTATCATCTGGACTACCTCGACGACGGGCGTCGCTTCGAGCCCGCGACCCTGGCGGTCCAGGACTACCTCGGCCTCGCGGTCGCCATGGAGCTACTCCAGGAGGTCGGGATCGAGGCGATCCAGCGACATGTCACCGGCCTGCACGATCCGATCCTCGAATGGGCCCGCGCTCGACCCGGGGTGCGGGTCGTCACGCCCCTCGATCCGCGGAGGCGCGCCGGCATCCTGGCCCTCGAGCTCCCCGACGCCGAGCGGGCGTACCAGGCGCTCGACGAGGCGGGCGTCCGCGCCGCGGTGCGGGAGGGCCTCCTGCGGCTCGCGCCCCACCTCTACATCGACTCGGGGGCGATGGCCCGGGTGGTCGAGGTCCTCGACGGGGTGGTGAGCTGACGGGTCACGCGTCGACATGGGTTCGCCCCGATGGTGGCCCGACCTTCGCGTATGCTCCAGGACACCCCACCCCCGGTGGCCCGGCCGGGCCGACGCGAACGGCCGCGCGAGCGCCTCGCCCGGCTCGGACCGAGGGCGTTGGCGCTGCGCGAGCTCATCGCGGTGATCCTCGGGTCCGGCGTGCGGGGGGCGACGGCGATCGAGGTGGCCGAGCGACTGCTGGCCCGATGTGGTGAGGTGCGCGACCTGGCGCGACGGTCGGCGGTCGAACTCATGTCGTTCGAGGGACTGGGCCCCGCGCGCGCGGCGCGACTGGCGGCCGCCTTCGAACTCGGGCGCCGCGCCGCGAGCGACGAGGCGGGCGAGAACCCCTCCATCCGGGGTCCGCGCGACGTCTGGCTCCGGATGGGCCCGGCGCTGCGAGATCTCGAACAAGAGGAGTTCCACACCCTGCTGTTGAACTCCCAGCATCGGGTGATCCGGGAGGTCCTCGTCACCCGAGGCATCCTGGACGCCTCGCTCGTGCACCCGCGCGAAGTGTTCCGGCCGGCCGTTACTGCTGGCGCCGCCGCGGTCATCCTCGTGCACAATCACCCTTCCGGAGACCCTTCACCTTCGTCGGAGGATCGGAGGGTGACCCGGCAGATGGCCGGGGCGGGTCGACTCCTGGGCATCCCCGTACTCGACCACGTCATCGTCGGCGACGGACGCTGGACGGCGCTGTCGGACGAGGGGTTCTAGTGTAGTGTCGCCAAAGTCCTGATGCCGTTCGTGCGCGGGGGCACCCACGGGATGCGTCGTTGGAACTCCTTGCCGTAGCTATCGCTACGCCGCGTCGTTCCGCCTCGCCCCCGCGGCGCCTCCGCACCCTCGGCGGTCACCAGACT
>JANQNV010000214.1 GCA_028279425.1 Longimicrobiales bacterium
GCGGTGGGGGGACCTGCTCGGCGCCGGTCTCGGGTCCGTGCGACACGTTCCCGCAATGCGGCTGCGCTTCGACCGAGACTTGCGACGTCGCCGACGCGACCGGCGCGACCCAGTGCTATCCGGCAGCGTCGCCCGGGGAGTACGAGGAGTGTGTGGGCGGGCCGGGTCTCTGCGCTCGAGGACTGTCTTGCGTCGGCAACGCTTGCAAGCCCTTCTGCCAAACCAACACCGACTGCCCCGGTTCCGACCGAGTCTGCCGGGATGCCACCGACTCGGCGGGTGGAGCGATTCCGGGTTTCCGGATCTGTACGTCGGGTTGCGATCCGATCAATCCCGAAGCGCGCTGCGGGCCCGGCACGACGTGCCTCATCGCCGGCGGGGTCACCGACTGCGCCGGGGCGGGTACGGGCATCGGAGCGAATGCTTGTTCGCAAACGAACGCGCTCGCCTGCGCGCCCGGATACGCCTGCCTCACGGACGACACCTGCGCCCAGTACTGTCGGGTCGGGCGGAGCGACTGCAGCACGGGGACGTGCATGGGCGCCGGAGAGTTCTTTCAGGGCGTCGAGTACGGCTTCTGCGGCTGAGCACCTGCGGGATGGATGACCGTCGCCGAGCGGGGCATACTCGACGCGACATGTCGCGGCGGGTCTGGTCGGTAGTCGTCATCGCGATGGTGCCGGTCGTGGCCGTCCCCGTGGCGGGTCGGTGGATCGGCGACCACGTCGGATCCGCGGTCGGTGTCGCGTGGGCACAGGCCGATTCCTCCCTGCGCTCGGTGACTCGCCCGGCCACTACGCAGCTCCTGCCGTCCGAAGCCGAGCCTCCTCCCGAGCCCGAGGTTCCGGAGGCAGCCCCCGAGACGCCGGCCGCGCCACCGACGCCCGCCACGACTCGGTCGGCGAAGCCACCGGGCAAGGGGATCTACGTGCGCGCGCCCGTCGTCCTGCGGCTGGCCAACCGAGGCGTACGGCCGAGCGGCGCTTACGTGGCGCCGGAGGGCGACCGCCCGGGGGGCCTCGCCATGTCTGGAGTTGGCGCGCTGGGTGTCGGAATGATCGACGGAGA
>JANQNV010000217.1 GCA_028279425.1 Longimicrobiales bacterium
GCCTCGCGCCTCGTGCTGCAGGGTGAGGGGCAGCCGGTTCGCTCTCCGCTCGTGCTGTCGGCTCTCCCGACGCCCGCGGCTCGCCGGTGGGAGCCGCGCCTCGCGGGCGAGGGGAAGGTCGTGAGCTCCAATGCGTCGGCGCTCCGGATGGAGACCCACGTGCCTTTGATCGTACCGGAGGTGAACCCCCTCGACCTGGCCCGCATCGAGGAGCAGGAGTGGGCCCGACGCGGCGGATTCGTCGTGGCGAATCCGAACTGCGTGGTATCGGGCGTGGCCTTACCCGTCGCCGCGATTCATCGATCGGTGGGTATCCGATCGCTGGTGGTGGTGACCCTGCAGGCGCTCTCCGGAGCCGGTCGATCCGGACCCACCGCGCTGACCATGGAGGGGAACGTCGTGCCCTGGATCGACGGCGAGGAGGAGAAGATCTCCGAGGAGCTCCGAAAGGTGGTCGGCGGGTCCTTTCCGGTCTCGGCCGCGGTGAATCGCGTCCCGGTCGTCCACGGCCACATGGCGCACCTCTTCGTCCGACTCGAGCGGGACGTCGCTGCGGAGGAGGTACGCGCGGTGCTCTCGGAGGCGTTCGGCACCCGGGCCGCCCCTGATGTACCCTCCCTGCCGAAGCGAGCGCTGATCCTCCACGATCGACCGTCCCGACCCCAACCGCGGATGGACGTCGACGCCGAGGGAGGTATGGCGGTCTCCGTGGGGAGGATGCGCCGCACCCAACCCGGGGAGATCGCCCTCACGGTGGTCAGCCACAATCTGGAACGAGGAGCCGCGGGTGCGTGCGTGGCGAACGCCGAGCTCGCCTGGCGCTATCGCGTCAGCCGGGAACGTACTGCTCCCGGAGCTTCGTCTTCTGGACCTTCCCGGTCGCACCCATGGGAAGGGACTCCACGAAGATGACGTCGTCGGGGAGCTGCCACTTGGCGAGGGAGCCAGAGAGGAAATCGAGGACGCTTTCCTTGCTCGGTGCGGCCTCGGGGGCGGGGACCGCGATCAGGAGTGGTCGCTCGCCCCACTTCTCGTCGGGGACGCCGATGACCGCCGCCATGGCGATGTCTTCGTGACCCATGGCGGTGTTCTCCACGTCGATCGAGCTGATCCACTCGCCGCCCGATTTGATGAGGTCCTTCGTCCGGTCGGTGATCTGCACGTAGGCGTCGGCGTCGATCGTCGCGACGTCGCCGGGTGGTTCCCCACCGG
>JANQNV010000221.1 GCA_028279425.1 Longimicrobiales bacterium
ATCACCGACGACGTCGCGGTGTGGACGGCGGTCGACGCCCTCGTCGAGCGTCTCGGCGGGCCACCGCACGCGGTAGTGCACTCGGCCGGGACGTTCGACGTCGCTCCGCTGCACGAGACGTCGGTGGCCGACTTCGATCGCATGGTGTCGGTCAATTTGCGCGGGGCGTTTCTGGTGACCCGGGCGGTGCTCCCGGCCTTGTTGGAGCGGGGAGCCGGTCGCATCATCCATATCGGTTCCGTGGCCGGCCGCCGCGGTTTTCCGGGAAACGGGGCCTATTCGGCGTCGAAGTACGGGCTCCGCGGGCTCCACGAGGTGCTGGTCGAGGAGCTCCGGGGAACGGGTGTCTCGGCCACCCTGGTCGAACCGGCCGCGACCGACACGCCGCTGTGGGATCCCCTGGATCCCGACAACGATCCCGGTCTCCCGCCGCGCAGCGCGATGCTCGACCCGTCGGACGTCGCCGACAGCGTCGTGTTCCTGCTCGGCCGGCCGGAGCACGTGCGGATCCCACTCCTGCAGATCGAGCGAGGTTGAGCGAAGCCCATGTACACGGTTTGTGCGCAGGCCCATTACGACTCCGCTCACTTCCTGAACCACTACGAGGGGAAGTGCAACCGCGTCCACGGCCACCGCTACGTCGTCGAGGCGGCCGTGCAGAGCGCGGAGCTGAACGAGGCGGGTATCGCCTTCGACTTCACCGATCTCAAGCGAGAGCTGCGCGCCCTGGCCGATTCGCTCGACCACCACCTGCTCAACGATCTGCCCCAGTTCAAGGACGTCGAGACCAGCGTCGAGAACCAGGCGCGGTGGTTCTACGAGGAGCTCAAGGAGCGACTTCCCGAAGGCATTCGCGACGGGCTGTTGTACACCCGCATCTGGGAGACGCCCAACCAATGGGCGCAGTACGGCCCCGTGCCGGCGTGGGCCCCACCCCACCTCGCCCCTTCGGTCGATCGCAGGGGCTAGCAGACGGCTTCGAAAACGACGGATCGCTAAGCGTTGCGCCGAATCTTGCCCCTCGGTTAGGTTCACGAATCGAGCCGTCGATTCCTCCCCAACGTTCGGGTGCGATGTCCATCTGGAGCAAGCTCTTCGGCAGCGAAGTCGAGTCGGACCAGGTGAACTACTACCGCGAAGGGACCGACCTCATGCGGGACGGCAAGTTCCATGAGGCCCTCACCTCGTTCCGCCTCGCCCTGAAGGAAGCACCCGGCGATCCCATCGTCCTGCAGCAGATCGCGATCGCGTACACCCGCATCGGGATGACCGAAGAAGCGGCCAAGACGTATCGGCACGTGCTCAAGAGCCAGCCCGACGCCTCGGGCGCCCACTACGGTCTCGCCTTCATCTACCTGAGGAGTGGCCACCAGGAGGACGCGGAGCGCCACCTGCGCGCGTTCCTCGAAAAGCCCCCGAGTGGCGAAGAGGCTCGGGATCACCTCGAGCACGCCAAGGCGACGCTCGCGCAGCTGCGGGGCGATGTGATGAGCGCGGGCGGCGACGGGGGAGACGGCTATGGCGGATAAGCATGTCGTCTTGAGATGGTCGGGCGAGGGAGATCTCTTCGAGGGAGGCGCCCCGGGCGGCCCGACGATTCGACTCGACGGTGGGTCGGCTGCGGGTCCCTCGCCGATGGATGGTCTGCTGCTGTCGCTCGCCGCCTGCATGGGGATCGATATCCGCATGATCCTCGACAAGGGGCGCGTGCCCATCGAAGCGCTCGACATTCTCGTCGAGGGCGATCGGGCCGACGAAGCCCCTCGACGCTTCACCCGTGTCGCCCTCATGGTGCGCCTTCGCGGACCGGCCGAGGAGCACGAAGGCAAGATCCTTCGGGCGATCGAACTCTCGCGCGAGAAGTACTGCAGCGTCTTCCACACGCTTCGCCCCGATCTGGACGTCGAGATCGCGCACGAGCGCGTCTGACCCCGGTGCCGCGGTGACGTCCCGGAATTACGCCGCCACCGAAGGATCTCCCCCGCCGGGCACGCTCTGCTCGCTCTTCCTCGACGCCGTCGAGCGGTTCGGGAGTGCGCCCGCGCTGCGGGCGTTTTCGGGCGTGGGCGATGCCCTCGTCGACCAGTCCTACGACGAGCTCGTGGAGATCACGCGCGCGGTCGCCGGAGGCCTCGCAGCGTCCGGGCTGAGCCGAGGCGACCGCGTGGCGATTCTGTCGGAGAACCGTCCTGAGTGGGCGGCCGCCGACTACGGCTGCCTCCTGGGCGGCTTCATCGACGTCCCGGTCTACTCGACGCTGATCGCGCCCCAGGTGTCGTACATCTTTCGTGACGCGGGGGTGCGGCTCGCCTTCGCGTCGTCGCTGGAGCAGGTCGAAAAGGCGATCCAGGCGGCCGAGCTCGCCGACCTCGAACTGACCGTCGTGATGTTCGACGAGGCCGCGTCCATGCCGGAGGGGGTCGTCGCATGGTCCGACTTCCTCGAGCTCGGGCGCGCGCATCACCGCGATACCTCGAGTGAGGCGTTCGATGCCGCGGCGCGGTCGGTGACGCCCGACGACGTCGCCACGATCCTGTACACGTCGGGCACGACCGGTCCGCCGAAGGGGGTCGTGCTGACCCATGGCAATCTGCACTCCAACGTCTGGGCGGCGTCCCAGGTGATCGAGGTGACGCCCGACGACGTGACGCTGAGCTTCCTGCCGCTCAGCCACGTGCTCCAGCGCATGGTCGACTACCTCTTGCTGGCCGCCGGCTGCACCATCGCCTACGCCCGCGACATTCGGAACGTCGCCGAAGACCTCAAGGTGGTGCGTCCGACCGTCGCGGTCTCGGTCCCGCGCCTCTACGAGAAGGTCTACAACAAGGTCATGGAGGCCGGGGGGGTGCGCGGCAGCCTGGTGGCGTGGGCCACGGGCGTCGGTCGTCGCTGGGCCGACGCGGTCCTGGCGGGTCGGCGGCCCGGACCGGTATTGGCGCTTCAACACGCCATCGCCGACCGCCTCGTCTACCGCAAGATCCGCGAAGGGGTGGGCGGGCGACTCCGCTGGTTCTTCAGCGGGGGGGCTCCGTTGTCGCCGGAGATCAACCGGTTCTTCTTCTCCGTCGGCCTCCCGATCCTGGAGGGATACGGGCTCACGGAAACCAGCCCGGTGACCAATGTGAACTCGCTGGAGGCGATCCGGATCGGGACGGTCGGCCCGCCGATCCCGGGCACCGAGATTCGCATCGCCGATGACGGTGAGATCCTCGTGCGCGGTCCCCAGGTGATGCAGGGGTACTATCGCAAGCCCGAGGCGACGGCGCAGGCGATCGGTCCGGAGGGGTGGTTCCACACCGGAGACGTCGGCGAGTTGACCGACGAGGGCTACCTCCGCATCACCGACCGCAAGAAGGACATCATCGTGACCGCGGGCGGAAAGAACATCGCCCCACAGCCGATCGAGAACCGGCTGAAGACCAATCCGTTCGTCGAGCAGGTCGTGATGGTCGGCGACGAGCGCAAGTTCCCCTCGCTCCTCCTGGTACCGGCCTTCGCGACGCTCGAGGCGTGGGCGAAGGAGGCGGGAGTCGCGGTGGGTGCTCGGCGTGAACTTCTCGAAGACCCCCGCGTCCAGGCACACCTCGACCGAGAAATCCGGGAACACCTGGGTGATCTCTCGAACTTCGAGATCCCCAAGAAGATCGCGCTGCTCGACCACGAGTTCACGATCGAAGACGGCACGCTGACGCCCAGCATGAAGGTGCGGCGCAGGATCGTGCAGGAGCGGCTCGTCGACGTGATCGATCGGCTCTACGCCGACGAAAACGCCCATCGCGCGGTTTTCCCGGGCTGGTAGCGTGGCGGCGGCCGAGTCGACCGACGCGCGTGTCGTGCTCGTCAGCGCACCCTCCGACGAGGTCGCCGACGCACTCGCCCGCACCCTCGTGACGGACCGGCTCGTGGCCTGCGCCAACGTGGTCCCGGGCATCCGCTCGGTGTACCGCTGGAGCGGCGAGATTCAGGTCGACGACGAGGTTCTGCTGGTCCTAAAGACCCGCGCCGACCGGGTCGATGCTCTCCGCAGCCGGGTGGTCTCTCTCCACCCGTACGAGGTGCCCGAGTTCGTCGTGCTGCCCATCGTTGCGGGGCTCGAGTCCTATCTCGGCTGGTTGCGAGCCGAAGTGGACCCGTCCGAGCCCCCGCCGACTGCGGAGTAGTCCGGCCGCTCCGGCACCTCCGCGTGTACGGTGGCTGCCAGCAGGGGTGTGTCTTGATCCGGGTCGTGCGCGAAGTACTCGAAGAATGGGAAGGGGAGTGTGTCGTGCGCGTGTCGCGCTCCGACGGTGCCTCCGTCACCCCCGTGGCTCGGCGACTCGAGACGGCGGCGGGCGACGCCATCGCGCGGCGCATCGAGGGCATGGGTGAACTCCCGGTCGGGAGCGCCGTGCTGACGCCGGGAGGCGATCTGCCCGTTCGGTTCCTGATGCACGTCGTGCTCCAATCGGCCGAGGAGGCCGTGACCCCCGCCATCGTCCAGAGGGCCACCGCCAACATTCTCTCGAGGGCGGTGGATTTCGGCATGGAGTCTCTGGCGCTCCCGCCCCTGGGCACACACGCGGGCAATCTCCAGGCGGAGGAGGCGGCCCACAGTATGGCGGCCGCCTTCGGCGAACACTTCGACCGAGGCGAGCCGCCCCGCGAGCTGCACCTCATCGTCGAGTCGGAATACGAGTTCGACGTCTTCGATCGGATCCTGGGGGCCGCGGTATGAGTGGGCTGCGCCGCCTCCGTTCGCAGGTGTTGCCCGCCTCCATCATCGTCGTCTGGGTTCTTCTGCTCGGGTCGCACGTGCGCCGCGAGTATTTCGCGCCGGAGCTCGAGAAGCTGGCCGCGGCGGCGCTCGCGCTGAACCCCGGCACCAGCTTCTACACCCTGCGCATGGGAGGGCGCGCGGTGGGGCAGGCCACCTCGGCCCTCGATACGGTGCCGGAGGGATTCCTGCTCGAAGATTTCATGTCGCTCGAACTCCCGGCGCTGGGTCAAACCGGTACTGCGGTGGCGCGATCTCGCGTCGATCTCGACCCGTCTCTGCAGATGCGGGCGTTCACCTTTTCGCTCGACTCCGAGGTCGGTCGTTTCCAGGCCGAGGGCACCGTGCGGGGTGACACCCTGCTCGAGGTCGACATCACCTCGCAGGGCAGCAGCCAGACGGTGAGCTATCGGCTCGCCTCCGCGCCGGTCTTTGCCGCGGTCGTGCCGATTCGGGTGGCGATGGGGGGTGGCCTCGAGGTCGGCTCCAGCACGCGTATGCCCGTGTTCGATCCGTCCACGCTCTCGACCCGCTCGGTCGAGGTTCGGGTGCTCGAGCACGACACGCTCGTGGTGCCCGACAGTGTGATGCGGGCGCCGGGCTCGGCGCGTTGGGAGCCGGCCACCTACGACTCGGTCCCCGCATGGAAGATCGCCGAGATGTTCGGCGGGGTGTCGGTCGAGAGCTGGGTCGACGAAGACGGGCGGGTGCTCCGCGCGGAGTCTCCCCTCGGCTTCGCGATGGAGAAGACCGAATACGAGCTGTCGACGCAGGCTCTCGGCGATGCACGCCTCGACGGGGGCGCGTCGACCGACGAAGACGTGATCCTGGCCACGGCCATCCAGAGCAACGTCGACCTCACGGGCGCCGAGGCGTTCGACGAACTCCGGTTCGTATTGTCGGGCGTCGACCTCACGGGGTTCGATCTCGACGGGGGCCGGCAAACCCTTCGCGGGGACACCCTCATCGTGCGACGAGAGGCGTGGAATCAGCTGGAGCCCGGCTACGGCCTCCCGTATCCCCGGATGGATCTGCGCGAGGCGCTGCAGCCCGAGCCGCTGATCCAGAGTGCCGATCCGCGGATCGTGAAGTTGGCCGAAGAGATCACCGCGCGTCGCGCATCGTGGGCGCAGAACCCCCGGCGCGTGGCCGAAGAGCTCACCAACGCCGTGTACAACATGCTCGAGAAGGAGATCACCTTCTCGGTGCCCTCGGCGCTGCAGGTGATGGAGAGCCGCCGGGGCGACTGCAACGAGCACACCGTGCTGTACGTCGCGCTCGCGCGCGCCCTCGGGCTTCCGGCCCGCACCGCCGTCGGCCTCGTGTTCGTCAACGGTGCCTTCTTCTACCACGCCTGGCCCGAGGTGTGGCTCGGCGAGTGGGTGGCGGTCGATCCGACCTTCGGGCAGTTCCCCGCCGATGCGTCGCACATCCGGTTCGTGGTCGGGGGACTCGCCCAACAGGTCGAGCTCGTTCGGCTCATCGGGCGCCTCAACATCGATGTGGTGGAGGGAGTGACGAATGCAGACTGACCCGGGTGTCGAGACGATGCTCCGCCTCGAAGGGGTGCGGAAGCGCTACGGCAGCTTCACCGCGGTCGACGGCCTCGATCTCGAGGTCCGCGCCGGCGAGATCTTCGGCTTTCTCGGTCCGAACGGAGCGGGGAAGACGACCACCATCCGCATGGTGGCCGGCGTGCTCCAGCCCACCGAGGGGCGGATTCTCGTCGCCGGCGACGATCTGCACCGGGAGCCCGAGCGGGCCAAGCAGAAGGTGGGCTACATCCCCGATCGACCCTACCTCTACGAGAAGCTGTCGGGCGGGGAGTTTCTGCGCTTCGTCGGGGGCCTGTGGGGGCGGGATGGGAGCGACGTCGAGGCTCGTGCCGATCGGCTCCTCGACCTGTTCAGCCTGACGCCGTGGAAACACGAGTTGGTCGAGAGCTACTCGCACGGCATGCGTCAGAAGCTGTTGATCTCCTCCGCCTTCCTGCATCAGCCGAGTCTCATCGTGGTCGACGAGCCCATGGTCGGCCTCGATCCGAGATCGGCGCGGATTCTCAAGGATCTGCTGCGGGCGTTCGCCGACGAGGGGGGCACCGTCTTCTTGTCGACCCACACCCTCGAGGTCGCCGAGGCGCTGTGCGACCGGATCGCGATCCTCCAGGGCGGGAACGTGATCGCCCAGGGCACGATGGACGAACTCCGCGCCGAGGCCTCCGACGGGGGCGCCCACCTCGAAGACATCTTCCTCAAGGTGACGGGAGGCGACGCGCTGGCCGACGTGGTGGCTGCGCTCGCCGATCCGGTCGGGAGTGCGGCGTGAGTCCGACGGGCGTCGCGGCCGCCGTGCAACAGCATGGCTGGCGGTTCCTCGTAGGGCCCAAGTTCCGCACCAAGGTCAACCGGGCTCGATCGGCCCGCGGCCGCGTCCTGAAAGGGGTGCTCCTCGGTTTCGTCGGGCTTTTCTTCTGGACCTTCGTATTTGCGGTCATCTTCCGCATGCTCCTGTACTTTCGGAACACGCAGGGCATCGGTGACCTCCTGGCGGGCAAGCTCCTGGGGCTGGCCTTCCTGACGTTCTTTTCGATCCTGCTGCTGTCGAACGTCATCACCGCGCTTTCGACGTTCTTCTTGTCGGAAGACCTCGAGCTGCTCGTGGCGGCGCCCGTCAAGCCGGGCGACCTGTACGGGGCGAGGCTGGCCGAGACGATCCTCGACTCGTCGTGGATGGTCGCGCTGATGGCGGTACCGATCCTCGCCGCCTACGGCGTCGTCTATGCGGCCGGCCCCGCCTACTACGCCACGGCCCTGGTCGTGCTCGCCTCGTTTCTCGTCTTGCCCGCGGTGCTCGGCTCGGCCTTCACGCTGATGCTGGTCAACGTCTTCCCCGCGCGGCGCACCCGTGACCTGCTGGCGCTGATCGGCCTGTTCGCCGTGGCGGGCCTCGTGGCGATGTTCCGCTTCCTTCGGCCCGAGCGGTTGGTGCGACCCGAGGAATTCCGCGATCTCGTCGACTTCATGGCCGTGCTCCGCACGCCCACCTCGGTCTGGCTCCCCAGCGAGTGGGCGGCCGACGCGCTGATGTCGCGGCTGAACGGTGTGCCCGACTGGCATCCGTTCCTGTTGCTGCTGTCGACGGCGGCGGCCTTCGTCGTCATCGGCCTCTGGCTGCATCGGCGCTTCTACCACAGCGGGTTCAGCAAGGCGCAGGAGGGCGCCGACCGCCGTCCGGGAAGGGCTCGCTCTCGCCTGCTGGAGCGGTTCTTCGCCCGCATGCGGCCCACCACCCGCCAGCTGGTCGAGAAGGAGGTTCGCGTCTTCTTCCGCGATGCCACGCAGTGGTCGCAGCTCGTGTTGCTCGGTGTGCTCGTGGTCGTGTACGTCTACAACATCCGGCAGCTCCCGCTCTATACCGGCGAGCAGGTGTCCTTCGTACTCATCACGGTCGTGTCGTTCCTGAACCTCGGACTTGCCGGCTTCGTGGTCGCGGCCGTGGCGGCGCGTTTCGTCTTTCCGGCGATGTCGATCGAGGGTCGCGTCATGTGGCTGCTCCATTCCTCGCCGATGGACATCCGCACCCTGTTCTGGGCGAAGTACTGGGTGGGCACGATCCCGCTGCTCGTCATCGCGGTCCCCCTGATCGTCGGAACCAACATCCTGCTCGAGACCTCGCCCTTCATTCTGGTCCTCACCTCGGTCTCGATGGTGTGCATGACCTTCGCCCTCACGGCCATGGCGCTTGGGCTGGGCGCGCTGTTTCCGAATCTGGATACCGAAAACGTAGCCGAGATCCCCACCTCGTTCGGCGGGCTCCTCTTCATGATGGCCGCCGTCTTGTACCTCGGCGCGGTCGTCGTCCTCGAGGCGTGGCCGGTCTACCGTTTCCTTTCGTCGGGACTCCAGGGCGACGCCGTGCTCGCGTGGGGACCGATGGCGCTCGGCCTCGGCGGGGCATTGCTCCTGACGGCCCTCGCGGTCTGGTTGCCGTTGCGGGCCGGGGTGCGCCGCACGGCGACGCTGAACTGAGCCCGCGGTCGCTTCCCCGCAGCCCGGTCCTCGACCGGGATTGGTGACGCACGGCGCGGGGCACTCTACATTCCGCGCATGCTCGACGCGATCCGCAGTTTCTTCAAGGCCTCCATGCTCCCGGCCGACGATGCCCCACCCCAGACGCGCAATCGGGACCTGCGATTGGCCGCGTGTGCGCTCCTGCTCGAGCTCGCGCACGCCGACGACGCCTTCACCGACGACGAGCGCGAGCACCTCTCCGGCGCGGTGCGGCGGCACTTCGGCCTCGATCACCACCAGGCCGATTCGCTGATCCATCACGCCGAACAGGCGCGTCAGCAAGCGCCCGACCTCTGGCAGTTCACGAGCTTGATTCGCGAGAACTACTCGCTCGGCCAGAAGATGGTGCTGGCCGAGATCATGTGGGGCCTCGTGTTTTCCGACGGAGAGCTCAGTGCCCGCGAGGACTACCTGATGCGCAAGGTGAGCAAGTTGCTCGACCTCGAGATGGCCTACCTTTCGGAGGCTCGCAAGCGCGCCGAGAACGGCTTCGGTGAGGGCGGGCCCGGGATCGACTGACGGCACTCGGCTACGGGCGGGCCCGGGATCGACCGACAGTGCTCGGCTGACGGCGGGCCCGGCATCGACCGACAGGACTTGGCTGCGGCCTGCGGGCGGGCCCGTCGGATCGGGTTGGGCGGTCGATGTGGCGACGGTGGAACCGCGGGTGTCGTCGGGTTTACCCAACGGCTCATCGCGCGGTATATTTTCCGCTCCGGTTCTTCGTCCACCCTCTCTTCGAGACCTTCATCATGCGGGATCTGGTCCCAGGCGGATACCTTCTGTCGCACGTCGTCTTCTGGACGCTCGTGTCGATGATCGCGGTCGGCACACAGGCCATGGCCATCATCTTGACGTTCGGTGTCGGGATTCTCGCCCTGGAGACGCTGAAGAAGAGCTGATGCTCATCAAGGTCCTTCTCGGCGTCTTCGCCCTGGCCCTGGGCATCTGGCTGGGCTTGCCGGGACGGTTCGAGCAGAGCACCGAAGAACTCGAGCAGCTCATGGCACGCGGTGGGTCGAAGCGCCGCAAAGTGAAGCGCCACTTCATCGCGATCGACCGGTTCCGCAAAGATGAACTGGCCTCCGATCGCCGCCGGGCCGAAACCCGGCGCCGGTTCCGCACGGCGGTCTCGGAGCGAGACGAAGACTGACCGCGGGTCAGCTCATCATCCGGTCGATTCCGACCAGCGCCAACCCGATCATGGCCCCCAGCAGGTAGCCGAGCTGGACGATCAGTCGTAGCTCCCGATCGGTCACCCGCCGCACCAGCGCCTCCAGCTGCGGCATCGGAAAGTCCATCACCTTGTCTTCCACGCGCCGGGCCACGTCGAGTCGCTCGACCACACGCGGCACCTGACCCTGCAGCCAGTCCCACATGACGGGCCCAAGGCCGCGCTCGATCCGCTGGGGTGCGTCGTCGGGTAGCCAGCGAGCGGGTGTGCCGATCTTCCGGGTCATGACGGCGTCGACCGTACGGGTGCCGACGTCGCGGGCCAGCCGTCGCGCCGGCTCGCTGCGCGCGGCCGCGACCAGCCACCCCGCGATGCGCTCCTGCGGGACGCGCTCCAACACGTCGCCCCAGGTGCGGGCGCCCGCCTTGTCGAGCCCCTGCTGGAGCTTTTCGACGAGGAACGCGCGGGTTTGGGGGTCGCGCGCCATGTTGACGATCCAGTTGGCGAGGGTCTCCCTCGCGTCGACCACGCTCGCCGAGTCCGGGGGGCCCAGAACCGACCGGACCGGTCGCCGCAAGAAGTCGACGATGGCCTCGTTGACGCCCCGCGCCATCGCCTCCTGAATCGCGGGTTCCCGCAGCATCTCGGAGAGGCGCTGCGCCCCCTCCTCCTCGATCGTATCGAGAATCTTGTCGACGGTGTCTTCGGTGACCACGAGGCGGGCGACCACCCGCTGGTGAAACTTCAGATCGCCCAGGAATCGCTCGAAGATCTCCCGCAGCGTGCGCTCGAACTTCTTGCGCGCCTGCGGGTCGTCGAGCAGTCCCCCGAGTCGTTCGATGGCCAGCGGCAGGTAGCCCCCGATCGCCCGTTCGAGCGATCCCACGAGACCGAGGGGGAGCACCTCTTCGAAGTTGCGGTCGGGCACGAGGAGTCGCTCGGCCGCGCGCTCGAGGTAGTCGTCGAGTGCCTGACGGAAGTCGTCACTCTCCACCGCCGAGACGAGCCACTCTTCGACCGCCTCGGCCACTGCCGTTTCGCGCGCGGGGGTGAGGAGACCCGAGATGGGCTCGTCGGCGACCGTGGCCACGATGCTCCCGGTACGTTCGCGCATCACCTCGGAGAACGTCTCCGACGCGAGATACTCGTCGAGGCGGCGCAGGGAGTGGTCGAGGACTCCGGTCAAGAGCCGCTCGACCTCGGGAACCACGTCCTGGGGGAGGATCTCGGTGAGGGCGTCGCGCTCCTCGTGCAACACGTCGTCGAGGAAGGCCGCCAGGCGGTCGTCGAAGGCCGCGCGGAATTCGGCTTCGGCGAAGATGCGGGTCAGGTCGTCGGGGGTGAGGAGTTTCCCACCCACGGTGCGTCCGATCGCCGCCGCCAATCGAGCCTGGTTCTTTGGAACGGCGCCTTGGAGCCAGCCGAAGCGAAGCCCACCGAGGGTGGGGGGCTCGTAGGGGTGGAAGAGCATCCAGATGGCGACCGTGTTGGTCAGGCCGCCCGCGAGCGCGCCGAACACGACGGTGAGGATGGCGGTGATCAGGTCTTCGTTCACGGAGGGTGTGGTCCGAGGGGGGTCAGGTGCCCTGCGTGTGGCGCAGGAGTCCGTGGACGGGATACTCGACGCCCTCGAGCGTGAGGGTTCCCGCGACTTCGAACAGACCGTCGACCGGAAGGAGGGGGCCCTCGCCCTCGCCGGCCACGAGGTTGGAGGACCGTGCGTCGAGGCGTCCTTCGACGGCGCCGTCGGGGGTGTCGAGTGTCCAGCCGACGGGTACGTCGCGTCGCGCTCTGTCGAAGGCCCGTACGGCGGCCCACTCCACCGTGATTCGAGTGAGCGGAATATCCCGGAAGTCGACCCTCGCGCGCCCCCGCCACGCTGCCGGCGCGAGGTTGTCGGCGCGCAGGGGCGTGTGCATGACGCTCATCACGGAGTCGCCCGAGGCCAGGATCATCCAGTCGCCCCCTTCGTCGTCGCCCACTTCGCGCGCCCGATTGAGGTCGAGCACGAGGCCCGGCACGCGGCGTTCGGCGAGCACGAGCCCCCCCTCGAGGAAGCGGAACGACTCGCCCTGCCGCCCTGTCCACTCCGCGAGCGACGATTCCAGCGTCACATCGAGGGTGCGGCCGGTCGACTGATGCGAGATCTGCTCCAGCGCACCACCGGAGCCCACCATGAGGCGCAGGGGCCCATGCGGCAGAGGGCGCCACGGGTCGCGAAACGGTGGGGTCGACCAGCGCTCGTCGAAGAAGGGGTCCCAGACGTCGCCCCGAAGCAGCCAACCCCGCGCGTGGCGGAGCACCTGCTCCCCGCCGGTCCGGACCGACCAGAGCCAGGGCACCACGAAGATGCTGTCGCTCCCGGTGCCGACGAACACGATCGAGCGCTCGAAGATCCGGCCGGTGTCGGCGACCGGGGCGGCGGTGGAGAGGTCGTCGGAGGTGGCGTCGGCCGACGGGGCCACGTCGGAGCAGGCCGCCGCGACGATCACGGCGATGGCGGCGAGGGCGACCACGAGCGCCCGGGAGTGCGGGCGACGGCCGGGCGTCACAGTCGACTCGGTTCGGGCGAGAGCAGCTGTTCGGGGCGGGGTGACAGCATGCGGTCCAGCGACTTCAGAAAGCCCCGAATGCGTCGCCCGCTGGCCCCGAGGTCGCGTCCGCCCGACGAGGGTCCAGCGGCCATGGCCACACACGTCTGCGCGTCGGCGTCGAGGAAGATGTGGATGCGCACGAGCCCCTCGGGTCGGAGGAACTGCTTCGGTGCGCGCGCCTCGATCACCCCCTCCCGGTCATCCTGCCAGGTGAGCCCCCACCCGGTGTCGTGTCCGGAGGCGAGCTGCATCGCCGCGGTCCACACGTGTTCGAAGGGGATCGCATACCGGCGGCCCCGCATGCGGGCGTCGGCAGCCCGCGGGTCGGTGCGCACGCGGTAGCCGGGGCCGGGGGGAGGCGTGGTCAACGCGCGCCACCCTCCAGGCGGAAGGTCAGACTCACGGTCACCGACACCGCCTGGCTGCCCGCCTCGATGGGGGTGTCGGCCATCGCCATGGCGGCGCCCCGAAACTGCAGGGATTCTCGTGGGCCGACGCCCCCGGATACCGACACGTCGAGGGGATCGCCGAGCGTCTGGCCGAGCGCCGCGGCGAGTTCACGCGCCTCTTCTCTCGCCTGCTCCGTGGCCTGGCGGATCGCGAGGAGTCGCGCGGGCCGCGGAGCAGGCGAGAGAAGAGGCGCGGGAACTCGCCGCGGCGTTCGGCCAGTCGCTCGGCGATCCCCTCGACGTGTCGGTATCCGGGGGCGTGGGGC
>JANQNV010000237.1 GCA_028279425.1 Longimicrobiales bacterium
CCAAGGTGGACGATGGGACGCCCGGGCAGCTACGGCCTCATGCAGGCCACCCGCAGCGTCCGATTCCTGGACGCCGGGCCTGTAACATTTTCGTCCGCCGCGAATGGAAAATCTTCACCCGCCGCTAACAGTTCGGAAAGCGCACGTACTTCGCGATGGCGGTCGAGGGGGCGCCCTCCGGCATGCCACCGAGCCGCACACGCAGGATCTGCCCGTGCCCGCTCCACAGCTCCTGGAGACTCTCCACGACCTCGACCGACGACGCGCCGAGGGTGCGGCGGAGCGTGTGCAGGAAGTGGGGGGACAGCGTGTGGGTCATTCGGGGTGGCCGGCGCGAGTGACCTTTCCGGTGCGATAGGTACTCGGTCGGGGACCGCTGGTGCCGATGAGCTCGACACGTGCATCCCGGACGACCAAAACGCTCCAGCGTATCGCTCGAATCACGACGCTGGAGGGTTTTGGTCTCTATACGACACTAACTCGCCACCATGCGGGCGATGGCTGAGATGGTGGAGCCTTTTGGTCGCTATGCGACACTTTCTCTCCACCATCTCGGAATCCGCCATATCGTGGAGGGTTTCGGTGGGGCCCCCGCGACGGGCCTACTCCCCACCCGGCGCCAGCGTCAGCGTCGCGATCGGGCCAATCTCATCCGGGTCCAGTCGCATCCGCTCACCGGCGATCCAGAGCGGTGTGAGGTTGTTGTAGTAGTCCGACCCGACGTGCCCCGAAGGGCCGCCGGGCGCCATGAACAGCGAGGCGTCGAGGTCGGAGAGGTCGTAGATCCCCTGGTACCCGGCCCCCCCCATGAGTGGGAAGGCGTCGGGCGTGTCGCCGATGATGAAGTTGTTGTTGAAGAGCGAGCTCAGCCCGGCGGGGATCGAGGTGGAGCGGGAGAAGCGCTGCCCGAGCAGCGGCAGGTCGGCAAATCCGAGGTGGCCCAGCTTGAATTGGACCCTCTCCCACTGCCAATCGTCGACCCCGGGTCCCCACCCGGCCTCGAGAATCTCCCGCGTCTGGGTCAGCGTCTTCGTGAGCGCGTCGGCGCACGTCTCCACCTCGGGCGTCTCCACCCGGTTGCACAGCTCCGACCACTCGCCGGAGAGGGTGAGGACGATCGCCGGGGTGAGCATGCTCTCGCGGAAGGGGCGCGTCGGTCCCGCCTCATCCAGGAGCTCCCGGCCGAGCTGGCGCATCCAGATCGACCAGACGAGCGGCGCGGCGCTCTCCGGGGTGAAGCGGAAGTCCCACTCGGCGAGGAGGTCGACGAGCGCCTGATCCGCGGGGGTCGCGGCCTTCGCCTCGAGCATCCACGGGGTGAGTTCGCGGGCTTCCGGCGTGAGACCGTCCTGCTGCATTGCGCGGAAGCTCTCGACGTCGTGCCTTGGTCTCTCGTCGAGCGCCTCGTGGATTCGGCTCGCGCGGTATCCGGAGGCGAAGCTGTCGGAGAGGTAGGTCGGGAACTCCTCCTCGGTCGCGATCCGCTGGTTCGCGGTGACGATCCGTCCGCTCTCCGGGTTGAGGAGTCGCGGGCTCTCGGCCGGATCCAGGTGGGTGCGCTCACTGGTATCCCACGCGGCGAAGGCGATCTGCTCGGCGCTCTCGCGGGAGCGAATCGGGATCCTCCCGCTGAGGGCGCAACCGATGCTGCCGGCGGTGTCCGCGAAGGAGACGTTCACAGAGGGGAGCGTCATCTCCCCCATGAGCTCCATCCCCTCTTCGACGGTGTCGATGTGGAGCATCCCCATCAGCGCGACGGGGCCCCGATTCAACGCCTCCATCGCGACGTCGACGATCTCGATGGTGAAGCCGGGGCGCCCCTCCAGCAGGGGCGGGTCGAGGTCCTCCAGCCACACGGCGCCATGCTCCGTCGTCCGCTGGAGCTCGGTGACGTCCGATCCGAAGCGCACCCCGAAGACCTCTTCCCGCACTCCGAATTCCTGCCACGGCCCACCCGGCGACGACCGGTAGCGCCGTCCATCGGGCATCTCCAGCTCGAGGAGCGTCGCATCCATCGTGTTGACGGTGGAGTTGGTGACCGCCCACGCGACCGCGCCGTTGTGCCCGACCACGATCGAGGGAAAGCCCGGGATCGTCCCACCCGCCATCCGCCGGCCGTTCAGGGTGAGGTGCTGAATCTGCCAGACGCCGGGGAGGCCGATGGCGAGGTGGGGGTCGTTCGCGACGAGGGGGAGACCGCTGACCGTGTGCGCGCCCGAAAGGAGCCAGCTGTTGGAGAAGTTTCCGTCCGTCATCGCGCTGGCGGAGTGGGTGCCCGGAGCCTCGCTCGACGCCGAGAGAATCGTCGGTGCGTCGGGACCGCTGGTGTTCAATATCTCCACCGCGCGCTCGACGTCCGGCACGCGCTCCGGCGAGATCTCGTAGCGGAGCTGCTCCGACCCATTTCCACGAAGCATCGCGTGGACGTTGAACATGATGAGGAGGGCGTCCGACCCCTTCCAGGGCTCGGGGTGGACGTGAAGGACTCGCATCTCCGGCGGACGTCGGTAGAGCGGACCCTCGAGCCAGGCGTTCACCCCGGCGGCGTAGGCGTCGAGGAGGGCGCGCTCCTCCGCGGCGAGCGCCTCGTACGACCGCACCGCGAGATCCCTCCACATCCACATCCGCGAGTAGCGATCGGCCGCGAGCGCCGGCGCCCCCAACCACTCCGCGAGTCTCCCGAGGGCGAGGCGGCGCCCCATCGCCATCTGCCAGAACCGGTCCTGGGCGTGCACGAAGCCCTGGGCGAAGTAGAGGTCCGCCTGCGTCTCCGCCTCGGTGAAGGGGGTTCCGTACTCGCTGCGCGTGATCGTCACCTCATGGTCCAGCCCGGCGACGGTGGTCGAGCCGTCCCACACCGGGAGGCCGGCCCCGGCACGGAGGACCGGGACACCGATGTAGAGGAGGGCGGCAGCGACGAGGAGGCCGGCGCCGAGGGTAAGTCGGAAGAGGAACTTCTTCATGTGGGCGGGTGTGCTACGGGAGAAGGGCCCAGCATGATCCGATCGGTGCGGTCCGGGAGTCAACGGCCTGGTCGCTCGATCGTGCCGATCCGCCGGGGGCAGGACCGGCGCCTTCTCACCCGATCGGCCCGCCCAATAGGCATCGCGCCGACAACCGAGCGACGAGGGCCGGCCCCATGGGTCCCGGGGCCGGCCCATCCTGCCGCTACGATTCGACTACCTCGGCGCCCGCCTCCCCGGGCTCGGGTTCGCGGTGTATTCGTTGGTCGTCTCGATGTAGAAGTGCGGGTCCAGGAAGTCCCCGAGGGAGCCTCGATTCTGGATGATGAGCCACCGGTGCTCCGGTCGGATGAGAACCTTGCCACAACCCTCGCCCGTGACCCCGAAGACCTCTTCGTCCGAGCTCTGCGTCGCGTTCGGGTCGGGGCTGGGGCTCGCGAGCGGCGGTGACGATCCACCCGTGTCGCCCTGGAGGAAGATCAGAATCGGGTTGTCGAAGTCGACCCCGGACAGGTTGACGAAGCAGAGCTGCGTGGCGCGGATCGCAGCGGAACCGTCCCCGGCGATCGAGAGGCTCCAGAGGTCGAAGAACCAGACCCCGCCGTTGGCGAAGCCGAACCGGGGCCCGGGCACGAGGGTGTTCGACTGGAAGACCGGGCCATCGGGGACCACCTGCAGCGTACCCGCCTCCTGCCCGGTCTCCTCATGCTGGATGGTGAGCGTCGAGAACTGGGCCGGGATCGTGCTCACTCCCTGCGACCTGAGGATGAATTGCTGAATGAAATTGGACACCAACACGGTCACGGGGGCGAGGTTGGTCTGGCTCCCGGACTCGTCGCTGACCTTCACCTGGAACTCGGCGGTACCGGAGAACCCGGCGGCCGGTGTGAACGTGAAGGTGATTTCCACCGGTGGGCCTTCCTGCACCTCCACGTCGGTAACCGCTCCCTGAGCGGGGTCCAGCCCGACGACCATGAAGGTCGAGACATCCGGAAGGTGCGTCGCATCCGTGAATCCGAGGGTCACGGTCGTCGGCGCGCCCACCCCGGTGAGAAGGAATGCCCCGCCAATCTGCGGGCAGAACTCACCGTCGGCACCGTCGGTGCCATCGGTCTCATCGATGTCGTGCCCGTCGGCTGAAGGCTGACCACCCGCCCCTCCCAGCCCGATGATCGCCACGCCATCGCCCCCGTCGCCGCCCGCGCCTCCCTCGGCGTTCGCATCGCCTCTCCTGGAGTCGCCACCGAGGCCGCGCTCACCCATCGGGCCACCGGTGGCCTGGGCGTCGCCGCCCTTTCCACCGTCGCCACCCGGGAGTCCCTCCTCGCAGCATCCCGCGCCCAGGCCCCCTTCCCCACCCGCCGCATCGGCGTCGCCCCCCTCGCCCTTGAGGTGCGAGCCGGGTGCGATCGGCCAGATGTTGTCCCTGGCGCCGTTGCC
The DNA here is from genome assembly GCA_028279425.1 of Longimicrobiales bacterium. Classification (GTDB taxonomy): domain Bacteria; phylum Gemmatimonadota; class Gemmatimonadetes; order Longimicrobiales; family Gaopeijiaceae; genus Gaopeijia. Next base: position 4,404 of record JANQNV010000237.1, read on the forward strand.
GCCCATCCCACCGTCGGCGGTCGCAAGCCCGCCGTCGCCACCTGCACCGTCGTCTACATTGCATTCACAATCGGCGCCGTTGCCGCCCACCGCCTCGCCGCGCCCTCCCTTGCCGCCGTTCGCGTGGGTCTCCGTCGGCTCTCCGACGATCTCGCCGGGCAACAGGAGGATGTATGCGACCCCCCCGGCCCGGCCGCCCTTCCCTCCGCTCGCGGTGGCCGCGTAGCCGTCCTCGCACGGCGCGACTCCGTCGCCGCCGTTCGCGATGGCATCGCCACCCGGGCCTCCGTTGCCCTTCTCGAGGACCACACCCGTCTCGAACACGATGTCCTCGCCCCCGAAGAAGATGGTTCCCCCAATTCCACCTTCGCCCGCAGACGAGGTCGCGCTCTCGCCGGCGGGGGCGTTCGCGGTGCAGTCCCCACCCTTTCCACCGTTTCCGGCCGTCAGCGTGACGTTGATGCCGATGAACACCCGATTGCCTTGCGAGGCCAGCCGGACCGAGCCCCCGGTCCCCCCGAAGGCGTTGCTGGCGTCGCAGACCGCCCCGTCGACCCTGGGCGGCCCCGAGTCGTCGCCGTCGGCCGCCTCGAGGTCACCATTGACGGTGACGGGACCACCGGTGCGGTTCACTCTCACCTCCGAGCCGCCCCGCTTCGCCCGCACCGGTCGATTGATCGTCGTGCCGTTCCCTCCGGCCTGTCGTGCCGACCCGGATCGGGCCGGCGCCGGGGTCGGCGTGGTCACGATCGTCTCGAGGTCGGCGTCTTCGCCTTCGGAGTCGGTCAGGAAGACCGTCCCATCCGAGACGATGGCGTCGGCGGCCGAAACCGCCGATCCGATCACCTGCTCGCCGTCGGCGACGATGGTCAGATCCCCACCCGCGCCCCCTGGATCGGTGGAGCACACGTTCGACAGTAGACCATCGAGCGTGAAGTCGCCGTCGACTCGGAATTCGATCGCGTGGCAGTCCCCGGTGAACGTTCCGGCGATCGTCACATCGCCGGTGACCGTCATGACGAGGGGACCGGTGACGGTGACCGTCACCCCGGCCGGCACGTTCACGTTGTCGAACGCCGGCTCGCCCGAGATGCTCGTATTGGAGCTCGGGGCGAAGTCGGCCAGCTCGACCGCCAGCTCCGCGGTGCCCCGCACACCCTCGATCGTGGCTGTGACCGTAGTGCTCCCCGCGCCCACCCCGGTCGCGAGGCCCGATCCCGAGTCGATCGTGGCCACAGACGGGCTTTGCACGCTCCACGAGACGGTCCGCCCGGTCAGCACGTTGCCGTCGCTGTCGCGCGCCACCGCGGTGAACGGCTGGGTCGACCCCACCTCGATCGTCGCCTGAGCGGGGGCGACCTCGACCTCGGCCACGACGGCAGGACCGATCGGGCCTCCCCCGTCATCGCCGCCGCAGGCCGCCAACCCGAGGGCGAGGATCGAGGCTACCGAGACGGCGCCTCGGCGGACCCGTCGGCGAAGCGATCCGGAGGGGATCGCCTGCCTGTCGAGCGAGTCCCGCG
>JANQNV010000242.1 GCA_028279425.1 Longimicrobiales bacterium
ACTTGCGGCGGTACTCGTCGTGAGTGACGGCTCCATCGATGGGATCGTCGTTCCGCGCCTCGACGAGGATCGTCACCCACTCGCCCTCCGCGTTGAGCCGGGGCTGATTGTTGCTCGCCTTGTTGTAGACGTAGTCACCCACCGAAAGCACGACGTCGACGTCGGTCGCTTCGTCGGCAGCCATCCAAGAAAGGTCGTGGTGCGCCGTGAAGAAGCCGTGGGTCCATTTCTGACAGGAGAACCAGGCGACCCGCGCACGGTCGATGGCGGCCTCTCTCTCCGGCGCCGTTCGGGTCCGGCCCAGCGGGCTGGTCTCGCCGCCGGCGCGGAACCGGTAGAAGTAAGTCGCGGCCGGCTCGAGGCCACCGACGTCGAAGCTGACGGTGTGATCGCGAGCTGCCCGCGCCACGCCCTCGACCGAGGCCACGATGCTCGAAAAGTCGGGATCGGCAGCGACTTCGAGCACCACCGGCGCCCCATCCCCCCCGTCGAGCTCGGGGTCGACCCGCGTCCAGAACACGATCGCTCGAGCGGTCGGATCCCCCGACATGATGCCGCACGGAAAGGTCGGCGACGGGACGTATGTCTGGCGGGTCGCCGCCGAGAACGGACCGTCCATGCGATCGGGAAGAGGAACGTCGGGGGGCGATCCAGCATCCGATGACGAACCGCCGTCGGCCGGGGCCGCGTCCCCTCCTGCCGAGGAGCAACCGACCCCGACACCGGCCGTGCCCGTCCACAGGAGAAAGCGTCTTCGACCGAGCGTCGTCACGTCGAGGGTCCGAAACAGGATACCACGCCACGCTCCTCGGTCGTTCGACGCGCCCGAGAGAGTGCGGCCGGCTCCATCGTGCGGTGGCGACTCCTTCGTCTAGAAGTCGCAGCCGTCGGGCTGGGGCGACGCGCTCTCTACTTCCGAGGCGAAGTCCCCAGGCAGCGGGGCGGACTCGAACGGACCTTCGATCGGCCCTCGAAACGCCCGCCCGCCATACCCCGCCGGGTTCATGTGAGCGCGGACGACGACGAGATCTCCCGAGGTTGCAGGCACCGGGCCTCCGCTGCGAGTGAACGGCTGCTCGCTGACGTGGCTGTGGAGCAAGATGCGACGGTACAAGAGCGATCCATCCGCGCTCAGCACCTCCCACCAATCCGCATACTGATCGCAGCCGGTATCGGGACTCCGGACGGTCACGCTGAGCTGAAACGCTCCGCCCGTCTCACGAGAGGTCACTTCGATCACGTCGGCGAGCTCGCCCGGTTCCGTCGACCCGCCTTCCGCGGTCGCCGGCCCCCCACCCGAAGCATCGGGCGTGGACTCGGGAGGCGCCGCCGCGTTGGTGCAGCCGAGCGTGGAGATCACGAGCACCGCGATGATGCGCATGGTCGCGAGGGTAGCCCTGCCCCGCGCTTCGTGCGAGGGGACGCCTGACGAACCGCGCGGTGGTTTTGGAGGACAGGGCATTGATGGCGGGCTGCAGAGTCCGCGTGTACTCTCCGATACGATGAGAGGAATGCGTCCGGCGGGTTGGTTGGGTTCTGCCGCGTTGGCATTGGGTGCGAGCCTGGTGGCTTGCGGCGGCGGAGGCGGCAAGTCCGACGGCGGAGGCGGTACGAGCACCGGCGGCTCGGCGGGAGGTGCAGGCGCGGCGGGCGCCGGCATGGGGGGCAGCGCGGGGGGAGGCGCCGGCGGTCGAGCG
>JANQNV010000264.1 GCA_028279425.1 Longimicrobiales bacterium
CCATGCCCGCTTCAGGAGGCTCGTGCGGCGTCCGGGAGGCGCGGTCGAGGAGGCGCTGGCGGCGACCGACCAGGTCTATGGCGGGCCTCTGCGCCTCTACCTCTTCGCCAACCTCGCCTTCTTCCTCGTGGGTCCGTCCGTGGGCCTGATGGCCTTCACCCTCGACAGCGTGGCGCAGGCGCCGGGACATGCCGAGGCCGTCGTCGCCCAGATCGCACGTCTCGACATGGAGACGGCCGTCTACCGCGAGCGCTTCAACAGCGCGCTGCGGTTTCGTCAGCCTGCCTTCGTGATCCTGATGGCGCTCCCGATCGCCTTCGTCGCCAAGGCGCTTGCGCGCAGGGAGGAGTTCGGGCGCCACATCGTTCTCGCCTTGCTGGCGCTCGCGTGGATGCTTTTCGTGTGGCCGGCGATTCGCGTGACGGGCGCCGCGCTGGGAAGCATCGTGGGACCGCCGGTGCGGTCGTGGGTGGATGGTGCTAGCCTGGCCGTCCTGGCGCTTACGACGCTGGCCGCCATGCGGAGCATGTGGGCCGGCGCGGTGCCACGCGCCCGAGCCCGTGGCTGGCTCGGCGGGGTCGCCCTCACGGTGACATTGTTGGCCGGCCTCACGGCCAACGGCTTCATCGTGTTCTGGCTGACGTTCGCCTCCCTGGAATGGGGTTTGTGATGGCCTTCGTGCCTCCGGTCGACACCTTGAACCGCGGCTATCCCACGATGTGGGGCAATCTCGGCGAGTGGAGCCGAGCCTCGGGGTACGTCGAAGCGGCCGATGCGCTGGCGATGGCCCTCGGGAGGGCGGCGGAGTTGCGGCCGGGGCATCGTATGGTGGATGTGGGCTGCGGTGCTGGAGACCAGTTGCGTGTGTGGGTCGAGAGTTTCGGTGTGGCCCACGTGACCGGTGTGGAGCCCGATCGCATGCTGTGCGGTCGGGCGAGAGAGCGCATCGCCTCGTGGGGCCTGGGCAACCGGGCGACGGTTCTTCTCGGGGACGCTTCGGACTCGTGGGGGCCCGATCGCCAGCTCGACGTCGCGGTCGCCCTGGACTCCGCCTACTTCTTCGATTCTCGCCCCGCGTTCCTGCGCCGTTGCCGCGACGTGGTTCGCCCGGGTGGTCTGTTGGCCGTGACCGACCTGGTGCTGGGTCGGGCGGGCGCATCTTCGCTGGCTCGAGGAGTGGCGCCTCTCTTCGGCGTGCCCCGCACCAGCCTCACGACCGAGAGGGGCTACCGCGAGATGCTCGACGCCCACGGCTTCGATGTCGTGCGGCTGCGGGACCTCACGCACGATGTCCTCGGTGGTTTTTCCGAGTGGACTCGGAGCGGCGGTCACCTCGAGGACGGGGCCGCCCCCTGGCCGGCTCGCGTCGGCCTCTCGGCGACCGGGCGCGCGGCGGGATGGCTGGCGGGTCGGGCGGGGCTACGCTACGTCATGGTCACCGCGCGCCGGCGCCCCTCGTGACCGACGCGGTGCGGAGCGCGTCCGGGGCCGGCGATGGCCTGCGCGTCGCCGTGGTCGGGTCGGGGCTCGCGGGCCTGGCGGCAACGTGGCTGATCGGACGTCACGCCGAGGTGACCGTCTACGAGGCGCACGAGACCCCGGGAATGGGAGCCCACAGCGTGCGCCTGTCGGGGTACGGCGAAGCGCCTCTCGTCGACGTGCCACTCCGGGTGTTCACCCCGGCCTACTACCCGACCCTGCTGGCGTTGTATGAACAGGCGGGGGTGTCGGTCGAGGCGGTCGACTACGCCGCATCGTTCTCGCGGCTCGGCGGAGACACGTATTTCGTGTACCGAAACGCCTGGATCGGAGGGCGCTCCCTTCCGTGGCTGCCTCCGACCATGCTTCTCGACGGCTTCACCCGCGTGATCGCCCGCGAAGTGCTGCGTCTGCACCGGCGGGGCGTGGAGCAGATGAAGAGCGGCCGGCTCGCGGGTCGCACCCTCGGGGCGTACCTGGAGGCGGAGCGGTACGACCCGGCGTTCGTCGACGGCTTCCTGCTCCCGGCCTACGCGTCGGTGTGCACCTGCAGTACCGAGGCCGTTCGGGCCTACCCGGCCGATGTCATCGTGGGGTACTTCTGTTCGGGCGTGACCACACTGGGCGTGATGCGCGCGATCGGCGGCTCGGACGACGTGATCCGCCGCCTGCTGGCACCGGCAGGGGAGGTGCGCACCGGAACCGCGGTGTGCCGCATTCGGCGAACCCCCGACGGCGTGTACGTCGCCGACGACACGGGGAGGGTCGACCGGTACGACCACGTGGTCCTCGCTGCCCCCGCCGACCGCGGCGCCGAACTCCTGGAGGGCGACCGCGCGCTCCGCGACGTGTTGGCCAGGGTGCCCCACGAGTCGAGCCGCGTGGTCGTCCATCACGATATGCGCCTGGCTCCGCGTGAGCGGGCCTCGTGGCGACCGGTGAACTTCATCGTTGCGCCCGAACGGGACGCCCCGATGGCCACGATCTGGTTGAACGAGGTCCAGCCTGGCCTCGCCTCGGCACCGCCCCTCTTTCAGACGTGGAATCCCATCGTGGAGCCCGACCCGGCGACCATCGTTACCGAAGCCGTGGTGTCGCGTCCGGTCGTGACGCTCGCGACGCGCGACGTGCCTGCTCGTCTCGCCGCGCTGACCCGCGACCCCGACCGCAGGATCTGGCCCGTGGGGTCGTATGCCGGCGAGGGGATCCCGCTCCTGGAGGCCGCGGCGGCCTCGGCCCACAGAGTCGCCGCAGCTTTGCGGCCGAGCTTGGCTCGCACCGGCTGATCCCTTCCGGGGCCCGCCGACCTATGCGGGTAGCTCGACTTCGTCCACGGAAGCCGGAGGACCCCTGAGCCGGACTCGCGGGCGGGGTGAACTCCACGAAGGGGTAGCGGCCCAGGAGGGGCCGGCGCAGACTTCACGCACCGACGCCCACCCCACTCGATGTGGAGTCCTCGATGTCCCGTTTCCCGACACTCGCCGCCGTCGTGCTCCTCGTGGTGATCGACGCCACGGCCGCAGCCGCACAGGGCACACGCTTCCTCCGGCAACCCACCGTCAGCGCCGACGAGATCGCCTTCGTGCACGCCAACGACATCTGGGTCGTGGGGCGCGAGGGTGGGCAGGCACGGCGGCTGACCACCGACGAAGGCGCCGAAACCTCACCGGAGTACTCTCCTGACGGCCGGTGGATCGCCTTCTCGGCCCAGTACGAGGGCAATCAGGACGTCTACGTGGTGTCGAGTCAGGGGGGGCAACCCCGTCGCCTGACCTGGCACCCCGGCGGGGACGAGGTGCAGGGGTGGACACCTGAGGGCGAGATCCTCTTTCGGTCGGGGCGCAACGCGGTGCCGACGAAGCTCTGGCACTTCTTCACGGTGTCGCCCGAGGGCGGCTTCCCCACCCAGATGGCGGTGCCTCAGGCCTACATCGGCGGGTTGAACGGCGACGGCTCGCTCCTCGCCTACCAGGAGATCGGCTACTGGGACCCGGAGTGGCGGAACTACCGCGGCGGGCAGGCGCAGCCGGTTCGTGTCGTGTCGACCGACGACTGGTCGCTCCGTACGCCGCCGTGGGAGGGGGAGCGCCAGATGGAGCCCGTATGGCTCGACGGATCCGTCTACTACATGTCGGAGCGGGACTACGCCTCCAACGTCTGGTCGTGGGACCCCTCGACCGGTGAAGAAACCCAACACACCACCCACGCCGACTTCGATGTGAAGAGTCTTGGGGCGGGGCACGGTGTAGTGATCTACGAACAGGCGGGATACCTGCACGAACTCGATCCGGCCTCCGGTGCGACCCGTCGACTCGAGATCGTCGCCGAGGGTGATCAGAACTGGATGCGGCCCCGGTGGGAATCGATCTCGCCCACGCAGCTGCGCGATGTGCGGCTCTCGCCGACGGGAAGGCGCGCGGTCTTCGAGCATCGAGGCGAAATCTTCACCGCCCCGGCGGGGGAGGGCAGTTGGCGCAACATCACACGTTCGCCCGGGGTGGCCGACCGTCACGCGGTCTGGTCGCCCGACGGGAGCCGCATCGCCTGGTTCAACGACGACGGGGGTGAGTACGGGCTGGTCATCGCTGATCAGGACGGGGCGAACGCGCGCCGGATCGAGATCGCCGATCCCACCTTCTACTTCCGACCCACCTGGTCGCCCGACGGCCGTCATCTGGCCTTCACCGACACCGACTACCGGGTGCTCATCGTCGACGTCGCGACGGGCGACCTCACCCACGTCGACACCGATCGATTCGCCCATCCGGAGCGGTCGATGAACCCGGTGTGGTCGCCCGGGTCTCGGTACGTCGCCTACGCTCGCCGCCTCGACAACCAGCTTCGCGCGATCTTCGTGCACGACCTCGAGACGGGTGAGACCCAGCAGGTGACCGACGGGATGGCCGATGCCATCGATCCGGTCTTCGACGAGTCGGGCGACTACCTCTACTTCCTCGCGTCGACCGACTACGGCCTGAACACGGGCTGGCTCGACATGACGTCGTTCGACCGTCCGGTCACACGCGCCCTCTACCTGACGCTGCTCGACGACGACGCACCGTCGCCCTTCCTGCCCCGCAGCGACGAGGAGTCGGAGTCGGAGGCCGACGGGGCCGCCGAGGACGACACCGGCGAGGAGGACGACTCCAGCGACGACACCGACACCGACGAGGCCGCCGACGTTGAGATCGACTTCGATGGGATCATGCGCCGGGTGCTGGCGGTGCCGGGCCTCCCGGTGCGCGACTACGCCGGCCTGGTGCCGGCCCCTGCCGGTCATGTGTTCGTGCGGGAGGGTGCCACCGTTCACCGGTACGCCGTCGAAGACCGCGAGGCGGAGGAGTTCCGCGACGATGCGGCGGCCGTGATTCCCTCGCACGACCGCTCGAAGGTGCTGATTCGGTCCGGCTCGACCTGGACGGTCGTCGGCTCCGCGGGGTCGGGGTCCGACGGGGACCGGCTCGTGCTCGACGACCTGCGCGTGCGTGTCGACCCGTCGGCCGAGTACGCACAGATGCTGCGCGACGGGTGGCGCTTCATGCGCGACTTCCTCTACGTCGACAATGCGCACGGTGCGCCGTGGGACGAGGTGTGGGAGTGGTACTCCGCGTGGCTCCCCGACGTCCAGCACCGCTCGGACTTCACACAGCTGCTCGACATGCTGTCGGGTGAGATTGCGGTTGGCCACTCGTACGTGAGAGGAGGCGACCTCCCCTCGGTCGACAGCCCCCGAACCGGCCTGCTCGGGGTCGACCTCGAACTCGCCGACGGAGGCTACCGGATTTCGCGCATCTACACCGGTGAGGATTGGAATCCGGGGCTGATCGGCCCGCTCGCACACCCGGGTATGGCCGTCGGGGAGGGCGACTTCCTCGTTGCGATCGACGATGTGGCCCTGACCCCCGGGGTGAATCCGTATTCGCTGCTCGAGGGCACGGCTGGACGAACGATCACCATCCACGTCAACGACGCGCCCACGACGAATGGTGCGACCGAAATCGTGGTTCGACCCGCCGCGAACGAGGGCACGTTGCGGCGTTGGCATTGGGTGGCGGAGCGGCAGGCCATGGTCGACGAGTTGAGCGATGGACGCCTCGCCTACGTCTGGCTCCCCAACACGGGCAACGGCGGCTACACCTACTTCAACCGGATGTACTTCGCGCAGCAGGACCGGCTGGGTGCGGTCATCGACGAACGCAACAACGGCGGCGGGTCGGCGGCCGACTACATCGTGGACGTGCTGGACCGCGAACTCACCGGATACTTCAACTCCCGAGCGGGCGACAAGAAGCCCTTCACCCAGCCCATGGCGGGGCTGTGGGGGCCGAAGGTGATGGTGATCAACGAGCGAGCGGGCTCCGGGGGCGACCTGATGCCCTTCCTCTTCCGCTTCAAGGAGGTCGGCCCCCTCGTCGGGACGAAGACGTGGGGAGGCCTGGTCGGCACCTGGGATACGCCGCCCCTGATCGACGGTGGAGGCTTCGTCGCGCCCCGCGGTGGCTTCATCGACGCCGACGGCAACTGGGCGGTCGAGGCCGAAGGCGTCGCCCCCGATATCGAGGTCCACAACGATCCGGCCCCGGTCATCGCGGGCGGAGATCCGCAGCTGGAGGCGGCGATCGCAGAGGCGCTCCGCCTGCTCGACACGCGGCCCGATGTGCTTCAGACCGAGCCGGCTCCCCCCGTGCGGTGGCGTCGGCCGGGTCGGGTGGGTGGCGGGTGAGATTTGACCCCGGCGCCGGTCTTGTGTAGATCCCTGAGTCTCATCGAGACCGGCTGAGGGACAGGCCCTACGACGCCGGGGCAACCGACGCGGATCGCACGACCCGTGGCACGGTGCCAATTCCTGCGGAAGACCCCGAGGGGTCTCCGGAAGATGAGTGGACCCGGCCGCTTCGGTGTGCCCGTGCGTGTCTCATCCTCCGCCTCCTCGGTGCCTTCCGGCACATCCACTGAGGAGGACATCATGACACAGCACGACCTGACCTCGCCGGACGCCTCGTTCGGCTCCCGCCACATCGACGCCTTCGTCACGACCGGTAGCTCACCGGGCACCTCCGCGTCCCCACTTCGAGTCCACGTTCTGGGCGTGGGGGCGGTCGGATGCGCCCTCGTCGAGCGGGCCGGGACCGCCGGACTGCGCATCGTCGGCGTGAGCGACTCGTCGGCGTCGGTCCTGTTGGGACCCGACGACCACCCTCGCGCGCTGACGCGGACGAAGCGCTCCGGCGCGCCTCTTTCGACGCAGCGGGGCGCGCTCCGGCTGCCGCTCTCGGAGATTCTCCTACGGTCCGACCCCGACATCGTCGTCGATGCGACCCCCACCATCGCCGGTCGCGAGAGCTGGTATCAGACGCTGGAGGAGGGCGTGCTGCGTGCCGGGCGGTCGCTCGTACTGGTGTCGAAAGACGCCCTGTGCGCACGCGGGCCGTCTTGGTTGAGCGAGTTCGGCGTCGATGCCGTGCGCTACAACGCCGTACTGGGCGGGACGGGGGCCGGTCATGCGGCGGCCCTCGGCGACCTGCGCGACGATCTCCGGGAGTGCGCATTCGCCGGAAACGCATCGACGACGACGATCATCGAGGTGGTCGAAGCCGGAGGCACCCTCGAGGAGGGGATATGCGTCGCATCGGAGCGAGGCGTCCTCGAGCCGGATCCCGAGCTGGACCTGCGTGGTGCCGACGCCCTCGTGAAGCTGGCGATCGTCACGGGGCTGATCTCGGGTGAGTCGGTCGATTCGACGACCCTCGCCCCGGTCGACCTCCGCGCGCTCGACCCCACCCTGCTGAGGCGTCGTCGGGGCGGGGGAGCCACGACTCGGCTGGTGGGGCGTTGGCGACCGGGCGAGGCACCGCGGCTCGCCTACGAAGCGCTGCCGGTCGACCACCCACTCGCCGTTGCGACCGACCGTGTCGTGTATCGATATGCGCTTGGGTGTGGTCGCACGATCGAGCTCGAGGGCGCGGGTCTGGGGGCCGATGCAACCGCCGAGGCCGCGCTCGTCGACCTCCTCGCTCTCGTCACCTCGGCCTCGAGGACGGCGATCGGAGGGGTCCGATGAGCACGCTCCTCCATGCGTCCCCCCCTGTGGGCACGGCTCCCCTCCAGGCACTCCCCGGCGTTCGTCTTTCGGATGCCGTCGCTCCCGGGGGACTGGCGTACTCCCTGGTGGGGCCCCCTGGAGCGCCGGTCGTCGTCGTGCTCGGTGGGATCTCGGCGCACCGCGATCCGTCGGGCACGGAGCACGGCGGAGTTGGGTGGTGGCCGGAGATCGTGCGCCGCGGCGGAGCGATCGATGCGGAGGAGAGACGCGTCCTGTCGATCGACTATCTGGGCGGCCGCGGAGCTTCGGCCCGCGCCACCCCGGGCCCGGACGGTGTGCCGAGATGCATCACGACCGAAGACCAGGCCCACGCCATCGCCGGCCTCCTGGCGTTCGTGGGTATCGACGGCCCGGTCGACCTGATCGGCGCGTCGTACGGCGGGATGGTGGCGATGCAGTTGGCGGCGCTCCATCCCCACGCCGTGCGTCGTCTGCTCGTGATCTCGGCCGCACACCGGACGCATCCGATGGCGACGGCGCTTCGATCCGTCCAGCGTTCGGTGCTGCAGCTCGCGCGTGGCGCAGGAGTGCCGGAGAAGGGCGTGGAGATTGCACGTGCGTTGGGCATCACCACCTACCGGACCCGCCGGGAGTTCGATGGCCGGTTCGGTGTGGCGCCGGACTGGAGCAGAGGCGTTCCGAGGTTCGCCGTCGAGGACTACCTGGCCTACGTCGGGCAACGGGATGCCGAGCTTCTCGACGCGGAGGCCCTCCATTGCCTCAGCGCCTCGGCCGATGCCCACCGCGTGGCCCCGGAGGCCCTTCGCCAGCCGACCACGACGGTGTCCGTCGCCGAAGACACCCTCGTGCCGCCGGAGCTCGTGCGGGAGTTCGCCGACCGGCACGGCGGGTCGTGCCGATGCATCGAGCTGTCGTCGCGGTTCGGGCACGACGCGTTCCTCAAGGAGACCCTGCGCGTGTCCGAGATCGTGTCGGACTTCCTCCGGGAGGTGCGCGCATGAGCCGGCGCGGCGCGGGAGGTCGGGGCGCGGGAAGTCGAGACGCGGGCGGTCGTGGTCCGGGAAGCCCTGGCGTGGGAACCGCTACCGTACGGGCCGGTGTCGGCGCCTGCGAGGTGCACGGCGACGTCATACCCCCCCTTCACCTGAGCACGAACTACACCTTCGAAGGCCTGGGCGCGCCTCGCCGGTTCGACTACACCCGATCGGGGAATCCGACGAGGGCGGTCCTGGAGGAGGCGCTGGCCGAGGCGGAGGGTGGGGTGGGCTGTGTGGTGACCAGTTCCGGCATGTCGGCGGTCGCGGTCGCGCTCCACCTCTGTCCGCCCGGGGGGAGGATTCTCGCCCCCGAGGACTGCTACGGCGGCACGCATCGCCTGCTGGCGGGGTGGGAGGCGCGTGGACTGTTTCGGGTCGAGTGGACCGACTACCTCGATCTCGAAGCCGTGGAGACGTGCCTTCGGGAGGGAGTCGATCTGATGTGGGTCGAGACTCCGAGCAACCCGCTGTTGCGGGTGACCGACGTGGCGGCAGTGGCCGAGCGGGCGAAGGCCAGCGGAGCGACCGTGGTGGTCGACAACACCTTCCTTTCGCCGGCGCTCCAGAATCCGATCCGGCTCGGGGCCGACGTGGTCGTGCACTCCACGACGAAATACGTGAACGGGCATAGCGATGTCGTGGGAGGGGCGGTCATCTCTGCCCGATCCGAGACTGCCGAGCGGGTGCAGTGGTGGGCCAATGCGATCGGCGTGACGGGGTCCCCCTTCGATGCGTACCAGACGCTGCGGGGTCTTCGAACGCTGCACGTGCGCATCGCCCGGCACGAGGAGAACGCGCTGAGGGTCGTCGAAGCGCTCCGCGCGCATCCGGCCGTTCGACGGGTGTATCATCCGAGTCTCTCGGCGCATCCCGGACACGCGACGGCCTCTCGGCAGCAGTCCGGTTGGGGCTCGTGCGTGAGCTTCGAGCTGGACAGCGCCGACGTCGTGGAGCCCTGCGTGGCGGCGCTGAAGTGCTTCTCCCTCGCGGAGTCGCTCGGCGGTGTGGAGAGCCTCGTCTGCCACCCGGCGACGATGACCCACGCGTCCATGCCGGAGCAGGCGCGCCTGCGGGCCGGAATCTCCGACACCTTGCTCCGCCTGTCGGTGGGCATCGAGTGTGGTGAGGATCTGGTCTCGGATCTGGAGCGTGCCCTGAACCGAACGCTGGAGCCGGTAGGAGTCTGACGGGTGGGCCGGGTCCGGGTCGCCCGGGCCCGGCCTACCGGGCCGGCCTAGAAACGTGCGGTGAGGCCGACCGAGAAGCCGTGTGCGTCCCGGGTGAGGTCGCCGAGGGGCACCCGCACGAAGAGGCCGGGGCGGCCCATCACCTCGGCGAGGGACGCGCCTAGCGCGAGGTAGGAAGCCCACCCTTCGCTGAAACCCGGATCGGTCGTCACCCGCCGATTCGTCTCGAGATCGACGCGGAACCGCGCACCGTCGGTGTCGAAGTGGGCCCACCCGGCGAAGCGACCGAAGAACGTCACGTCGTTGAACTCGGTGGGCGTGATCGCCGCGCCGCCCACGCGAATGCCGAGGCGGGCGCCATCGTCGAGCTGGGTAGAGCGGATGAGCTCGCCGCGAAGGGCGAGGAGTTCGTCGATCCACTTCTCCGGCTCGTTCAGCCAGGTGAAGAAACCCAGGACAAGGGGCAGGGATTCGTCTCGAGGGCTCGAGCCGGTGGGGAGCACCAGCCCCAGGCGGCCACGAGGTTCGTTCGGTTCGCCGAACAACACGTTCAGCCTGAGGTTCCCATGCTGCTGACTCGCACCGCTGCCCGAATTCCCCGCCACGGCAAGCGGCAGGCCTATCTGGAGCGAGAGGCCGGGTCGAAGGGGCACGACGACATCGGCCTCGATGATCGAGGTGTAGACGGCCAAGTCGGCGGCCCCCTCCATGAAGGGCTTCTCCACCTGCACCCAGAGGGTCGTGTGGTCGACTGGATCGGGGTCGAAGACCTGCGCGGCGACCGACGATGGTGCCAACGCGAACGTGGCGGCGAGCACGATCCGGAGTGTCGGCGACATGGGCCTCCATGCGGGCTTTGGACGGAAGGGTACCCTGAGGTACGCCCTCGAAGCGGATTTGTTGCGCGCCGGAGTGCTCGCCCTGGGCTTCCAGGTCAGAGGGGACTCATCCTTGTAATATTACTACGCCGTAGTATTATGGATCGAGACCTCTGACACGGCCGCGCATGACCTACCTCGGCGAATTCGAACAGCTCGTGCTCTTCACGGTGCTCCGGCTCCAGGGCGACGCGTACGGCTTGGCGATTCGCGACGCTATCGCCGAGCGCACCGGCAAGACGCCCTCCTCCGGGGCGATCTACACCGCCTTGGGCCGTCTCGAAACCAAGGGATTCGTACGCCATCGGGTGGATGCGTCGCCGGTGCGTCGTGTCGGGCGGCCTCGAAAGTACTACGAGCTCCTCCCCGACGGCGCGCGGGCGCTCGCTCGGAGCCACGAGACGCTCCAAGTGGCTGCCGAGGGACTCCTCGGCCGACTCCACGAGATGGCGCGAGAGTAGGGGCCGATGCGTCCGTCCGGGCCCCGAGGAGGCTGGTTCCGCAGCCTGTTCAGCCTCCTCGTCCGGGGAGCCTGCAGGGACGACGTGCTGGCCGATCTCGACGAGCTCTACCGTCGCGACCTCGAGCGCGGAGTGGCCGCGGTCCCCGCGAACGTCCGGTTTGCCCAGAACGCACTCGCCTCGGCTGCGACGCTGGCGTGGGCCGGCCTCACCCGAGGCGTCCGAACGGTCTCGATGCTCGACGTCCGCCTCGGTGTACGCATGCTCCTCAAGCAGCCCCTGCTCACGGGCGTCGCCGCACTGGCCCTCTCTCTCGGAATCCCGGCGAGTCTAGCCGTTTATCACGGGTGGACGGCGATGATGGCCCCGATGCCCTTCGACGAGGGCGACCGCGTCTACGGTGTCCGCAACTGGGACCGTAGCGGTAGGGGCGGCCCCGCATGGAGGGGGGTGCTTCACGATTTCGAGTTCTGGCGGGGTGAACTGTCGTCGTTCCAATCACTGGCCGCCTACACTCGGCGGAACTGGAACGTCCGCAGCGCCGAGACCCCGCCCGCACCAGCGAGTGGCGCGGAGATCTCGGCCTCTGCCTTCGAGATTCTGCGGGTCGCGCCGGTACTTGGGCGACCGCTCCTTCCGGCAGATGAAGTCGTGGATGCCCAGCCCGTCGCCCTGATCAGCACGGCCATGTGGAGGTCGCGGTTCAGCTCGGATCCTGGGATCGTGGGGCGAAGCATCCAGGTCGGCGGGGTCGACCACGTCGTGGTGGGTGTGATGCCGGAGGGCTTCCACTTTCCGTACGACGAGGATCTCTGGCTGCCGTTTCGAAGTCGGGCGCTCGACTACCCCATCGGAGAGGGGCCCGTCATCCAGGTCTTCGGGCGGCTGTCGGAGCAGTCGTCACTGGAGCAGGCTCGCGCCGAAGTGGCCGTGCTGGGTCAGCGAAGAGCGGAGGCGTATCCGGAGTCGCACGCGTTCCTGACGGCCGAGGTCGTCACGATGCCGATTCTGATGATGGGCTTCCGGGCCGGCGCCGCGACCGAGCTCGAGGTGGTGAGCGCCTACGTGATGAGCATCCTGCTGCTCATCATCGCGTGCGCCAATATCGGGCAGATGTTCCTGGCCAGGACGGCCAGCAGACTTGGCGAGATCGCGGTGCGTACGGCACTGGGCGCCAGCCGCGCGCGGGTGGTGACCCAGCTGTTCGTCGAGGCCTTGATCCTGGCGTTGGCCGCTACCGGCGCCGGGCTTCTCTTATCGGCCTGGTTCGCGCGGCAGGTGGACGCGATCGTCGGACCTCAACTACCCCACTGGATGAGCTTCGCGCTGACGTGGCAGACGGTCGTCCTGGCGATCGGAGTGGCCACTGTGAGTGCGGTGATCGCAGGCGTGCTCCCCGCGCTGCGGGCCACGAGCAGGGGGATTCAGGGCAACCTTCAGCGGTCGGCGGGCGGTGGCGCGACCATTCGCTTCGGGCTGTTCTCCGCGGCGCTCATCGTCGTGGAAGTCGCACTCTCCGTAGGGTTTCTTTCGTTCGGCACAGCGGCGGTCGGCGCCGCGTTCCAGGACACCGAGGGCGAGCTCGGCCTCGAGCCGGAGCGGTATCTGGTGGCGCAGCTCCGCATCCAGGAGGCGTCGCCTATGCTGAACGACCAGGTGGCTCGCGATCGAGAGTTCGCCGCTCGGGTCCGGCAGGCGCAGACGGATCTGCGGAGAGAGCTGGTCGCACTACCGGGGATCGCCGCCGTCGCGATGGGCGGTTGGGTACCCGGATACGACGCGGTACTCGTGGGGCTCGAGGTGGAGGGCGGGGGAGGTACGCTGACCTACCATCGCGCGCGGCGCGCGCGGGTCGACCCCGACTTCTTCGAGCATCTGGGTCGGCCCATTCTCGTCGGACGCCCGTTCGACTCCGGTGACCTCCCTGCCGATCCGGAGGGGCGATCGAACGCGGTGATCGTCAATACGACCTTCGTCGAACAGGTGTTTGGTGGCGCGGAGGCGGTAGGACGACGGTTCCGGGATAGCTCCCGAGGTGGCGAGCCGGGACCGTGGTACGAGGTGGTCGGCGTCGTCGGACCGCTGGCGATGAACCTCCACAACCCGGCGCAGGACGCCGGTTTCTATCACCCTGTGGCTCCGGGCGACGTCCACCCCGTTCGCATCATCATCGAGGCGAGGGGCCCGACCCCCTTGGATCTGACGCCCGGCGTTCGGGCCGTCGCCGACCGAATCGATCCCACGGCCATGATCGAGCACCCCCGCCTCGTGGCGGCCTATGCGAGAGAGGCGTCGTACATGCTTCGCTTCGGCACGCTGAGCCTGGTGGGGCTGACCTCGGTTACGCTGCTCCTGGCGGTGACCGGCCTGTATGCACTGATGTCGTTCACGGTCTCCCTCCGGACGCGCGAAATCGGGATTCGATCCGCCCTGGGCGCGCGCCCTTGCAACATCATCGCCACGATCGCGCGCCGCGCCCTCGCCCAGCTCGCCGTCGGAGTCGTGTTGGGACTCCCGGTCGCGATCGTGATGGTGAGAGATGCGTACGAAATGATCGATCCAGCCACCGCGTGGCCCTCCCTCGTCGGGGTCGTGGTCGGCACCGTCGTGGTGGGGCTCACGGCGTGTATGGTCCCGACTCTTCGCGGGTTGCGTGTGAGGCCGACGAAGGCGCTGAGGGACGGATGATAGCCGCGAAGTCGATGCGGTGCGGCATCCTGCTCCTCGCCGTGTGCGCACCTCTCGCGTGCAGCCCCGAGCGTGCCGACGAGGCGCCGGTCGTCGCCGTGCTCGAGCCGGGGCTCCGCCTCCGCGTCCCGACCGATTTCCCCCTCACCTCGGTGCGGCGGATCGCCGAGTCCGTGGGGGGCTCCATCGTGCTGGTCGACGGCCAAACGCAGGGCCTCCTGCAGTTCGATGAAGAGGGCGATTTCGTCGCGTTCCATGGGGGCGAAGGGGAGGGGCCGGGCGAGTTCACCTCGGTCTTCACCGCCGGCTTCGTCGGCGAACACCCCTGGGGCGTTGATGCCCGACAGCGGCGGGCCCACGTCTTCGGGCACTCCCTGGAGACACGCTCCATCTCGTCAGGGGCCGCGGACGCCGTTCCCTTCGGCCTGTCCGGGGCCTATACCCTCTACGCGGCCCAGACGGACGATGCCTTCGAGGTGCGGGCGCAGGGTCGCGATGGAGCGAGCGAGCTGCTGCGCGTCGACACCCCCGAGCGGCAGTGGAGCGTGATCCCGAATGGTACGTCGAGCCTGACGCAGCCCTTCGTGCACTACCCCCTCGTTCGAGCGTGGGAGGGGGGGTTGGTCGTGGTGCGCCGCGGGGTACTCGAGTCGGGTCGCTTCGGCTACTCCGTCACCTGGGTCGAGCCCACGGGTGAGGAGTACGCGGTCGAGGTCGAGACCGTACCGCGGGCGGTCTCCGACGCCGACGTCGATCGGGCGCTCGACCTGATCCGAGAGTCGTCTCTTCCCGCGATGCTCGTCGGCGTCGGCCAGTTCGGGTCCGAGGCCGAGGTGCTCGCATCGGCCCGCGAGCAACTGGTCGTGCCGGCGCATCTGCCCCCGATCGAGGGCGGCGTCAGCGGCATGGAGGCCCGATCGGTCCAGGTCGCCCCGAGCGGCGAGGTATGGCTCGCCCTCTGGGACGACGAGGTCGGCGCGACCGACCAGCTCTGGCAGGTCGTGTCCCGGACCGGGGTCGGGAGGCGCGTCCACGTCGCCGACTCGATTCGAGTCGCCGGCGTGGGGGCCGACCACGTCTGGGGCGTCACCCTCGACGCCTTCGACGTGCCGACCGTCACCAAGTTTCGAGTGACCGCCCCCGTCCCTGCCCCGCGCTGATCCGCCGGGGACCTACTCCTCCGGTGTCAGAATGGGCGTGTCTTCGTCCCAGGGGTCGAGTTCTTCGAGTCCCAGCCGCCGCAGTTCGGCGTTGACCGCCGCCATCTCGTTGGCCCAGACCGCGTCCAGTTCTGCGGTGAGTCCGGCGAGGCGTTCGACCATGATGTCGAAGACCTCGTACATGCCGTCGTTCGGGCGCCCATCTCCGCGTTGCACCATCCCGATCAGATTCGCGAGCCGATTGTTGACCCGGATCGGGAAGTTCAGCGGGTCCTGCCCGGCCCGGTTCTTCACCTGGTAGAGGCGGCCCTCGACGTCCGATGCCGCCGCGTCGAGGGCGGCGACGGCCCCCGCGAGCGCGTTGTCGTCGGAGGCCTCGAGGCGCTCCTGGATCTGGTACTTCATGCGACGAATCGCGATCACCGAGCCGTTGGCCTCGTCGACCTTGTCGCGGATGCGTACGGCGAACTCGTACTGCTCCACCATGTCGTCTGCGGTGACGTCGGTGATCCAGGGGTTCGCTCGCACCTCGACCGTGGTTTCGTCGGTCAGCCCGTCGGCGGTGAGTCGCACGGTGTAGCGTCCGGGCGGCACGATGGGAGCTGTGCTCCGTGCTCCCCACAGGATCATCCCGGGAAAGGTCACGGCGGACTCCGTGGCGAGGTTCCACTCGAAGGTGTTCAGCCCCGCCTCGACGCTCAGGGCGCCTCGTACCGGGCCTTCCTCGTCGCCCGACGGCGTCTCGATGGTGCGGAGCAGTTCGCCCTCGTTCGAGAAGAACTCGAGCTTGGCGTGTTCGGGCTCGGCTCCGAGCCAGAACGACACTCTCGCCCCCGGCCCGCTCCGGTAGGCGGCGGGCGGGTCGAACACCTTCACCGCCTCGTCGGTGAGGCCCGGCTCCCACTGCCTCAGCGCCGCGATGTCGTCGAGTACCCAGAAGCCTCGGCCGTGGCTCGCGACCACGAGTTCATTTTCTTCGACGATCATCGACACGATCGGTACGTCGGGGAGTTCCGGGTTGAGGGCGGCCCAGCTCGCACCGTCGTCGTACGAGATGTAGACGCCACGCTGGGTACCGGCGTAGAGCAGCCCGGCGCGTGTCGGATCCTCCCGCACGGCATGCACGTAGGCGCCGGTTGGAATGCCATCGGTGATCTTCGTCCAACTCTCGCCGAAGTCGTCGGTCCTCCAGATGTAGGGGGCGCGGTCGTCGAGCAGCGGTCGCTTGACCGCCACGTAGGCCCGACCGGCGTCGAAGGCCGAGGCGTCGATGAGGCTCACGCGCCCGAAGTCGGGCATGTCGCCGGGCGTAACGTCATCCCAACTCTCACCCCCGTTTCGGGTCACGTGGACGAGTCCATCGTCCGACCCGGCCCAGATGACGTCGATGTCGACCTTGCTCGGGCCGACCGAGAAGATGGTCGCGTACACCTCGGGCCCGTTCATGTCCTTCGTGATCGGGCCGCCGGTGGGCTGGAGTGTCGACGGGTCCGCTCGGGTCAGGTCCGGGCTCAGCTGCTTCCACGTGTTACCGCCGTCTTCCGTACTCCACAGTCGATTCGACGACGTGTAGAGCACGTTCGGGTCGAGCGGGCTGAAGAGAATCGGGAAGGTCCACTGCCACCGCTCGACCATGTCGATCGCCGGCTCGCCGGAGTAGAACCAGGGATAGGGGTTCACCTCACGCGAGATGCCCAGCGTGCGGTTGTACCGGTCGAGGTAGCGCCCGTTGTTGGTTCCGGAATAGAAGACGTTGAGGTCTTTCGGGTCGGGCGCGATGTAGCCGGGCTCTCCGCCGCCCGCGCGATACGTGCCGTTCATCGAGCCGCGCGTCAGGTCGGCGCCGCGCACCCCCGACTCGAAGCGGCCGCGGTTCCAGTCGGAGGGTACGCAGAGGGTCGAGTTGTCCTGCTGGGACCCGCAGACATGAAAGTCGAGATGGGCCGTCGTCACTGCATGGTAAAACTGGGCCGTCGAGAACTCCTGGTCGGTCCACTGCGCTCCGGTCTCGAACGAGACCGCTCCGCCTCCGTCGTTGGCCACCACCAGGTGGGAGGGGTCGTCCGGGTCGATCCAGAGGTCGTGGAAGTCGCCGTGCGTACCGTTGTTGATGCGCTCGTAGCTTGCGCCGCCGTCGGTGGAGCGGAAGAACGAGGTGTTCTGCATGTAGACCACGTCGCGATCCACCGGGTCGGCGAAGACGTGGGTGTAGTAGAAGGCGCGCTGCCGGATCGCCCGGTCGTCGTTGATCAGCGCCCAGCTCTCGCCACCGTCATCGGAGCGGAAGAGCCCACCGTTCTCGTGCTCGAAGAGCGCGTACACCCGCTCCGAGTCGGCACCCGACACGGCGAGCCCGATCTTCCCGACGACCCCCTCTTCGGGCATCCCCTCGTTGCGTGTGAGTTCGGTCCAGGTGTCGCCGCCGTCGGTGCTCTTGAACATCCCCGAGCCCGGGCCCCCCGAAGACATCTGGTATTCCTTCCGGTACGCCTCCCACAGCGCTGCGTAGACGACGTCGGGATCGTTCGGGTCGATCACGATGTCGACGGCGCCCGTCCGCTCGTCGCGGTAGAGGATGCGCTCCCAGGTGTCGCCGCCGTCGGTGCTGCGGTATACGCCGCGCTCCTCGCTGGGCACGGAGTACTTCCCGAAGAGGGCCGCATACACGATGTCGGGGTTGGTCGGGTGGATGCGGATCTTCGAGATCGCGTCGACCGTCTCGAACCCGACGTGCGTCCAGGTCTCACCGGCGTCGCGAGACCGGTAGATGCCGTCGCCCGGCATGATGTTGCCGCGAATGCACGACTCGCCCATCCCGATGAAGACGAGGTCGGGATTGGTTTCGCTGACCGCGACGGCCCCGACCGACGCCGATGTGATCTGGAAGTCCGTGACCGGACGCCAGTCTTCGCCGCCGTTGTCGGTCTTCCACAGACCCCCACCGGTCGCCCCGAAGTAGGCTTCCATCGGCCGACCTCGCACGCCCGAGACCGCGATCGATCTCCCCCCGCGGTCGGGGCCGATATTGCGCCACGCGTAGCTCCCGAACAGGAGAGAGTCGGACGCTTGAGCGCCGTAGAGGGCTTCGAAGTCGGCGAACCCGAGCCCCTGGTCGTGATGGTGTCCGTGATGGTGCCCGTGGTCCTCGCCCTCGTTCATCGGTCGCTCCTGGGCGAGGGCGGGCGCGGCCCACGTCAGGGTGACGAGGAGGGCGAGAGCGGGTCGAAGCGTTCGGAAAGGCGGGTGCATCGCGGAGTCCCCGAGTGGCGGCATGTCTGGCTGCGAGCGGCCAATATACGGCGCTCGAGCCGAAGGGACATTGCGGCGCCCCCGAGCGGACGTCTTGCCGCCTCGAAAACTGATAACTACCTCTCAGTAATGGGTGGACTTCGTGGTGAGTCGGCAGAGCCGGGGTTTCATGCGTGGGGCGCGGCCGATCGCTTCTCGGGAGCGCGGCGTGGTGCGATGGTGGCGAGCCCATGGGTGGTGATCGCGCTCCTGCTCGGGGCGTGTGGGGCCGAGCCTCTCCCGCTCGCCGATGTCGACCCGGCGGAGTGCGTCACCGCCTTCGATCCGGGACTGGACTACTATCCCACGAAGACCGAGCTGCAGTACGCGAGGAACTTCAGTCTCGAGTATCACCCGCACTACAAGGTGCTGCGCACCGTCGTCGGGTCGGATGGCGGCGAGGATCTGGTCGTTCTGAACCGCTGCGGCACGCCGGTCCCCGAGCTGACCGGTGAACTCGCGGGCGCCATCGTCATCGAAACGCCGGTCCGTGCCCTGGCCTCGACGTCACCGTCGAGCGCCCTGGGGCTTCGGGTGTTGGGACTCGAGGCGGGCCTGGCCGCGATCCCGGCGAATCCCTTCGACAGCGCGCTGGTGGAACTGGCCGAGTCGGGGCGGGCTGCGCGACTCACCGCCCACGGCGACCCGCACCTCGAAGGCATGCGCATTCTGGGCATCGACGCCCTCTTATTGTTGGTGGCGACGCTCGATGGTGCGCAGGGGCTCGACCGGGCTCGTGAGATCGGGGTGCCGGCGATTCCCATCACCTCGTGGGCCGAGCCCGACTACCTGGGGCAGGTCGAGTGGATCAAGCACCACGCCGCCCTCTTCGAAGCCGAGGCCGAGGCGGAGGCGTTCTTCTCGGAGGTCGAGGCCCGGTATCGCGCCGTCGAACGTCGGGCGTCGGAACTACCCCGTGTCCCTGCCGTCTGGGCGTCTCCGGATCTGCCGGGCACGTGGTGGATCGAAGCCGGCAACTGGCAGGATGACGTGTTGAGCGCGGCGGGGGGACGGAACGTGTTCAGCGACGATCCCGCCGAGGGCTACGTGGTGTCGTCGACAGAGGAGCTCGCGGACGTCGCGCGCGAGGCCGAGGTGTGGATCACCAACGTCATGGACCGGGCCTGGCTCGAAGAGACGCTTCCGATCGAAACGCTCCCCGCCTTCACGGCAGACCGCGTCTATCACGTGCACGGTCGCGCCGACATCGAACGCAACGCCTTCGATTGGTACGAGACCCCGTTCGTCCGCCCCGACCTGGTGCTCGAACACCTCGCGGCGATCCTCCACCCCGAGGCGTTTCCGGCGCCGTCGGCGCCGTTCTTCGTGCCGTCGACACCGCTGGAGCTCGACGAGCTGGATGCGGTCGATCCCGCCCTTACCCCTCCATCTCCTGCCGGTAGATGGTGAAGCGCCCGCCCTGACGATCGGCCACGTAGGCGAAGCGTCCCACCGGAGTGTCCGTCGGCGGCACGATGATCTCGCCACCGAGCTCGACGATGCGGGCGGCGACGGCGTCGACCTCCCGAATGGCGAACGATACGTCCCACACGGGGGGCACGTGTTCGGGAACGTGCGGGGGCATGTGCGTGATCCCTCCGTTGGGCCGTCCATCGACCATCGCGACGTGGTAGACGCCCTGCTCGCCCATGTCCATCTCCTCGTAGCTCCACCCGAGCAGCTCGCTGAAGAAGGTACGCGCCGTGTCGGTGTCCCGGGTGAGGAGTTCGTTCCAGGTCATGCACCCCTCTTCATTGAAGTTCTCGGCTCCCGTGTGGGTCCCGGCTTGCCACAGGCAGACCGACCCGCCGGTCGGGTCGGCGATCATCGACATCCGCCCCGAATCCATGACGTCCATGGGGGCGAGTCTCACGCTGCCGCCCAGAGGCTCCACGCGCGCCACCACCTCGTCGATGTCGTCGACGAGGATGTACGACACCCACATGGGGGGCACACCCTGGTCGATCATCCCGGGTGACATCGGAGTGAGCCCGGCCACACGCTTGCCGTGGAGCATGAAGAGGGTGTAGGCCGAGGCGGGGTGGTCCGGCAGGCTCGCGGGGGTCCAGCCGAACACGTCGGCATAGAACCGCTTCGCGTCGTCCGGGTCGTGCGCGATCAGATCGGTCCAGGCGAGCATCCCGTGTGTGAGATCGACGGCAGGCATGGCGGTCCGGGGTTGAGGGTGGAACGAAGGGGTACGGGCCGGTCAGCGACCTCCGAGTTCGACGACCTCGCCCCGCACCGTACCCGCCTTCTCGGAGACGGCGTGGACCCGGATGGAGGCGGCATCAGCCTCCACGGCCACGCGCCAGGTGGCGGTCGCCCGATCCGGTCCGAGTCCCGGCAGAAACTCGTTGGTGCCGGCCAGGTGTCCCACGTTGAGGCGCGCGGGGCCGTCCACCACGACACCCCCCTCGACCTCGAGAGTCAGGTGCACGGGTTGCACGACCTGGTCCCGCGGCAGTTCACCTTCGGCCGCCTCGCTGCCTACCGCGCCGCGACCGGTGAGACTGGTGGGAAGGAAGCCCGTGTTGCGCACGGTCACTTCAATCGTGAACACGCCGTCCTCGCCCCGGTTCACCGTGTAGGCTCCGAGTTCGAGGCGCGGCGTCTGTTCGGCGAGGTAGAGAATCCAGGGAAGCTGGATCACGGTCTCCTCCTCGAGGTGCTCCGCCGGCGGGTTCTGACCCCAGAACTTGCGGTGCCACCCACCCACTTCGACGGCACCCAGCGTCGGGTGATCGAAGGGGGTCCAGTCGCTGAAGTACCGGCCTCCCAGGGCTTCGTCGTTGTAGCGGTGCTCCTCCTCGGCCTCGATCTCGCCGTCGCCGTCGTAGTCGGGGACCCACATCTCGGGCCCCGGTGAGAATTCCGGCACCCACCCGATGATGCCCTGGTCCCAGTAGCCCCAGCTCATGAGGGTGCCGTAGCGATGACGGGTGGGGTGGGTGGCCGAAGGTCGTACCGGGCGGCCGGTATCGCGCGTGTACTCGGCCCCCAGGTGTTCGATGAGGGCGAGGTCGTCTTTCGGAAAGAGACTCGGTGCGGACGCCGATGGAAGTCGGTACACGAAGCCGCCCGAGGTGTGGCCATGCACGATCCCGACGATGTTCGGATGGTCCTGAATGAACCGTACTGTCGCGTACGCCTCGGGCTCGGAGAGCGGGAAGTCCCCCGCACCCGGCTGCAGGTGCTGGCGCTCCCAGTTGCGAGGAAAGTTGCGGTTCATGTCGAGGCCGCCGATCCCGTCTTCGTTGATGCGGCCGTCTCCGTCGTCGTCGATCCCCTCGGTCATGGTCGAGTAGCGCATGGCGCCTTGCGGCGCGCCGCCTTCGGAGACCCGGCGCAGGATACGTGGATCGGTGGGTTCGGCGTACCAGGGCCCGTCCGGGTCGGGAATCCGCATCTGGGTGATCCAGCCGTCGCCATCGAGGTCCTGCGCCGGGTCGTCGTCGGGGACACCGTCGTAATCGTTGTCGACGGGGCGCACGGAGCTTCGGAGCGCCTGGTCTTCCTGCAGGACGAGGTCCGAGCCGTCGGGATTGAACTTCGGGCGGATGTAGAAGGCCTGGGTGTCGAGCAGCCGCGTCACCCGTGGGTTCGAGCCGTACTCGGTGAGGAGATACGCGAGCAGGTGCGTCGCAACCGACGAGCCGGTCAATTCGGCCGCGTGCAGGCCCCCGTCGACGTATAGAGCCGGCTTCTCGTGCGCGGGTCCACTCGCCCGGTTCGTGATCGTTGCCAGCAGGAGAGGCGCTCCCAGGTAGCTTCGGCCGATCTCGTGGACCTCGACCAGACCCGGATACATGGCGGCGTATTCCTCGACGATCTGATCGCTCTCGTAGGCCGTGTAGTAGCGGTTCAGATCGATGCTGCCGTCCGTGCCGACGAGCGAGGCGTACTGGGCGGCGGCCGGAATGGCGGCAAGGAGGGTTGCCGCTACCGCCGCGATACCGATCGGTCGAATCATGCTCACTCCGGGTGCGGGGGAGGGAGACATGGTGGATCGCGGGTGGCACCAACGGCAAGGAAGGCGCGCGAGGCGCGAACGAAGGCGATCAGGCGCCGGCGGCTTCGCTCCCCCCTGTGAACGCACTGACGGCGGTGCCCACGACGAGGACGACGACGGCCCCGATGACGTTGTGCCACAAGAACGCGATGTGCGACTGGAAGAAGGTGAAGTAGGCCACCGAGCCCATCCCGCACACGAGGCCGATCCCCGATCCCCACCCGTTGGTGCGGGGCACCATGGCGAGGAGGAAGACGCCGAGGATCGATCCGTAGAAGAACGAGCCGAAGCGGTTCACCACTTCGATCAGCGACCCGAGCGTCGCGGCGAACGTCGCGACCACACAGGCGAAGGCCCCCCAGAACAGGGTGGCCACCTTCGACACGTTGAGATAGTGGGCGTCACTCGCTTCGGGCTTCACCCAGCGCCGGTAGAAGTCGATGATCGTGGTCGTCGACAGGGAGTTCAGCTCCGACGAGATCGACGACATCGCCGCCGCCATGATGGCCGCGATGAAGATGCCCGACAGCCCGAGGGGTAACTCGTTCAGCGCGAAGCGGGGGATGATGTAGTTCACGTCACGGCTGGACTGACCCGTGACCTCCTCGGCCATCGCCAGCGCCTCGCCGCGGATCTCCTGAACGTCGGCCTCCTGGGCCAGGAAGCGATCCATGGCCGCGTCGGCAGCCGCCGTCTGGCCCGCCTCGCGGAGTTCGGTGACTTCGAGGGCGATGGCTTCGCGCTGTTCGAAGGCCTGCCCGAAGCGGGACTCCAGTTCGGCGTAGGCCGCGGGCTCGGCGTCGCGGACCTGCGCCTCGTGATCGGGATTGAAGAGGAGGGGGGGCGCGACGAACAGGTAGTAGACGAACACCAGCACGCCGACCATGAGCACCAGACCCTGCAGCGGGATCTTCCAGTAGGCGCTCATCATCAGCGAGCTGCGGGCCTCGTCGACGTTGCGCGCCGCGAGGTAGCGCTGCACCTGGCTCTGGTCGGTGCCGAAGTACGACAACATCAGGAAGGTCCCGCCCAGAATCCCCGACCAGAAGGTGTACTGCTCGGTGAGCGTGAAGCTGAAGTCGAAGATCTTCAGGCGACCGGTCGACCCCGCGATGCGAAAGGCCTCATCGGGGGTGACGGGCATCTGCGAGAACAGCACCACGATGATGCCCAGCAGCGCCAGGATGATCAGGACCATCTGCTTGACGTCCGCCCAGGTGACCGCCTGGATGCCCCCGAGCATGGTATAGGCGACCGTCGGGATCCCGATGACCGCCACCGACCACACCAGGGGCCAGCCGAAGATGGCGGAGAAGACCACCCCCGGGGCCGCGAGGATGGTACCGACCGACATCCCGCGCGACAGCAGGAACAGCAAACTCGTGGCCGACCGCGTTCCCGGACCGAAGCGGCGCTCGAGGTATTCGTAGGCGGTGTAGACCTTCGCACCGTGCAGGAACGGAACGAGGGTCACACCCAGGATGATCATGGCGAGCGGCAGTCCGAAGTAGAACTGCACGAAGCGCATGCCGTCGGTCGCGCCCTGCCCGGTCGTACCGATCATGGTCACGGCCGAGAGCTGGGTGGCCATGACCGACAGGCCGAGCGCCCACCAGGGTAGGCTGCGGTTGGCCAGGAAGTAGCCCTCGATCTTGTCGGTGCCCTTCGAGCGACGCACTCCGTCGATCAGCACGTAGCCGATGTAGCCCACGACGATGAGCCAATTGATCGGATGCATCAGCCGTGATATCGCGACTGAAGGAGCCAGAAGAGGATCAGCGTGACGGCTTGCACGGACATCACACGGATCAGCGTCGTCCGGAAACTCGGCTTGCCGGAGGCGGGGTCGGGAGGTGGAGTCGACATGGCCCGCAAGCTCCACGGCCTCGGCGATTCACGCAACCGGCTGCGGTTCGGGGGCGAAGGGCGTCAGCCCTCTTCCGCGCGCCCGCCCACCGTCGCCAGTAGAAGCGCGCCGGCGCATCCCGCGGCCAACGAGGCGGCGAGGATCCCGATCTTGGCGGCGTTCAGCTGCTCGGGCTCCGAGAAGGCCAGGCCACCGATGAAGAGTGACATCGTGAAGCCGATACCGCACAGCAGTCCCGCGCCGAGTACATGGCCCCAGCGAGCGCCTTCGGGCAGGTCGGCCACGCCGAGGCGGACCGCCAACCACGAGAACACGAAAACGCCGATCGGCTTGCCGACCACCAGACCTGCGATGATCCCCAACGTGATCGCCGTGGTTTCCGGGCTCGATTCCCCGCCGAAGACCACCCCGGCGTTGGCGAGAGCGAAGATCGGGAGGATCAAGTAGGCCGCCCAGGGGTGGAGCGCATGCTCGAGCACCTCGAGCGGTGACTCGTACTCTCCTTCCAGCCGACTCGCGGGGATCGTCATCGCGATCAGCACTCCCGCGACGGTGGCGTGTACACCCGACTTCAGGACGGCGACCCACAACACGGCTCCGATGACGCCGTAGGGCAGGAACGAGCGGAATCCGGCCCGATTGAGGCCGACGAGAAGTACGAAGGCGGCGCCCGCCACCCCGAGGGCCGTGGTCGATACCTCGGCCGTGTAGAACAGGGCGATGACCATGACGGCAGCGAGGTCGTCGACGATCGCTACTGCGGTCAGAAACACCTTGAGGCTCATCGGTACCCGCGGCCCCAACGCCGTCGCTACCGCCAGCGCGAAGGCGATGTCGGTGGCCATCGGAATGCCCCACCCCGAGGCCCCGGGCCCGCCGGCGTTGAATCCGTAGTAGACGAGGGCCGGAATCGCCCCGCCGCCGATGGCCGCGAACACCGGGAGGGTCGCCTTCCGCACCGAAGACAGCTCCCCGATGAGGAGCTCCCGCTTGATCTCGCAGCCGACCACGAGGAAGAAGAGCGCCATCAGGCCGTCGTTCACCCACAGCACGAGCGGCTTGTGGATCTCGGCTCCGGCGAAGGCGACGGTGAGGTAGTTCCCGAAGAACTCCGCATGCGTCGACCCGACGGGGGAGTTGGCCCAGATCAGGGCCGCCACGGCGAAGACGAAGAGCAAGATGCCCGCGGATGCCTCGACGGCGGCGAACCGGAGAAAGGGCTCGAGGATCCGGTCGGCCGGAGTCGGCGGGTGGGCAGGGTTGCGGGTGCGGCGGGGCTTGGCCATGGAGTCCGGGAGAGAGCCGAATCGAAGCGGATCGGGCGGGGTACCCGGGTTAGGTGCGTTCGATCCCGGCAATAGGGTCCATCGATCCTGGAACCTCCGACTTCGCTATGCGTAGCCTTGAGTTTCCCTCGCGCCAGCCCCTGAGAACCGGGCAACGACCGTAATCCTTACCGGGCGACGCTACCATGGCCTTCAAGACCACCAACGGAGCGGGCGCGGCCGACTACAGCCACCCGGCTGGGCCGCAACCCTTCCGCCGACTCCAGCACCTGCTCCTTCCGGAGCGCCAGGACATCACCACCGTACTGCTCTTCGCGGTATTGGCCGGTGTTCTCTATCTGGCCACGCCGCTCGCCGTCGACGCCCTCGTCAACAATCTGGCGTTCGGCGGGTCGGAGGGCGTGTACGTACAGGCCCTCGTGATCCTCTCGCTGGGCCTGTTCGGCTTCCTGGTTCTGCTCGGTCTCGTGAAGGCCGTGCAGTACTACGTGACGGAGCTGATTCAGCGTCGTCTGTTCGTGCGTCTGACGGCTGATCTCGCCTACCGGCTACCGCGCGTCAAGATGGCGTCGCTCGACGCCAAGCTCGGTCCCGATCTCGTCAACCGGTTCTTCGACGTGATCACGGTGCAGAAGTCGGCGTCATTGATCCTGCTCGACGGGGTCAACCTGGTTCTGGGGGCCTTCATCGGATTGCTGATCCTGGGCTTCTACCACCCGTTCCTCCTCGTCTTCGACCTGCTCCTCATCGCCTACGTGGTCGCCGTCATGACGGTGGCCGGCCGCGGGGCGGTGGCGACGAGTGTCGAGGAGTCCTACGCGAAGCACCGCGTGGCGTCTTGGCTCGAGCAGGTGGCGATGTTCCCGTACCTCTTCAAGACGACGGGAGCGAGCCGGCTGGCCTGCGATCGCGCCAACATGCTCGCCGAGGACTACCTGGCGACCCGGGGTCGGCACTGGAAGATCGTGTTCCGCCAGATCTACGGGTTGCTGGGCCTCCAGGCGATCGCCTCGGCGGCGCTACTCGGCCTCGGCGGACTACTCGTGCTCAACGCCGAATTGACCCTCGGCCAGCTGGTCGCCGCCGAAATCATCGTGTCGACCATCGTGGCCAACCTCGCCTCGCTCGGAAAGCACGCCGAGTCGCTGTACGATGCGCTCGCCGCGGTCGACAAGATCGGCTACGTGATCGACCTCCCGGTCGAGCGAGAGGGTGGAGACCGTCCGCCGACGAGCGGTTCGCCAGAAGGCGCCGCCATCGACATCACGGGCCTGACCTTCGGCTACGACTCGGCGCGTCCCGTCCTCCACGACGTGTCGATGCGTATTCAGCCGGGCGAGCGGGTGGCCCTCGTCGGTGCGGCCGGGTACGGCACGTCGACCCTGATGGATATCCTCATGGGGCTCCGGATGCCGCAGGAGGGTACCACGCGCATCGATGGAATCGACGTGCGCGACTGGGATCTCATGTCGCTGCGTGGGCTCGTGTCGCTCGTGCGCGGCCAGGACCTCATCGACGCGACGATCCTCGAAAACGTCCGGTTCGGACGTACCGAGATCTCCAAACGTGACGTTCAGGACGCCCTGCAGGAGGTGGGTCTCCTCGACGACATCATGCGTCTGCCCGCAGCGCTCGATACCCCGCTGCGGGTCGGCGGGCGGCCGTTGTCGTCGTCGCAGCGGAGTCGTCTGGTTCTCGCGCGGGCAATCGTGAGCAAGCCGCGGCTGCTCCTGCTCGACGAGAACCTCGAAAACCTCGAGCCGAGAACGTTGTCGGATCTCACGGACTTCGTCTTCGGCCGGAGAAACAAGTGGACGTTGATCGTGGCCTCGCGCGATCTCTCCATCCTCGAGCGGGCGGACCGCAGCATCGATATGGCATCCTTCGGACCCATGCGCACGGGGGTGACGGGATGAGTAGTCCACAGAGTGCACGTCGACGCGAAGAGCGTGAGCTGATGCCGCAGGATGCGCTGCCCATGCTCGATCACCTCGCCGACTTCCCGGCGGCGGATCTGGCGCAGTCTCCGAGTCTGGTGCGGCGTTTGGGCCGGATCGCGGGTATCGTCTGTGCCGTGTATGTCCTGCTGATCCTCGTACTGCCGTGGCAGCAGTTCGTCAGCGGCAAGGGTCGCGTCGTGGCCTTCAATCCGCTCGAGCGCACGCAGGTGCTCGAGGCGCCGCTTTCGGGGCGGATCCTGACGTCAAACGTGGTCGAGGGACAGACGGTCCGTCAGGGCGACGTGTTGTTCCAGATGGCCGACAACGACCCCGAGCTCGTGGCCAACCTCGAGGCCCAGCGTACGGCCGCCGAGGCGAAGCTCGACGCTGCGGAGAGCAAGCTCGCCGGCCTTCGCGATCAGCTGCAGCAGAAGCGGGAGGCGCTGCCCGAGGCGATCGAGGCGGCGGAGCAGAAGCTGGTCGCGGCGCGGTTCGCGGCGCGAACGGCCGAGCTCCAATACGACCGCGTGCGAGGGCTGTACGAAAACGAGCTCGGTCCCCTCGTGTCTCAGCGCGAGTACGAGCTCGCGACCCTGTCGCGCGACAAGACCGCCGCCGAGTTGACCCAGGCGCAGGCCGACCGAAACAAGACGGAACTCGACGGCCAGGCCGACATCAACAGCACGCGGGCCTCGGTCGAAGGCGCGCGCTCGGACTCGGCCACGGCGGCGCAGTCGCTCGCCTCGCTGCGCAGCAAGGTGAACGAGTCCAACATGCTCAGCGTCGTGGCGCCTCGCGACGGCGTGGTGTTCCGGGTCGACGCCACCGAAGGCACCTTCCTGAGTGCGGGAAAGCCGCTCGCCACGATCGTACCCGAGACCGATGACCGCATGGTCGAGCTCTGGATCGACGGCAACGACATCCCGTTGGTGCAGGCCCGTGAGGTCGACGACAACGGCACCGTCGTGTCGGAGGGGAGCCTCGCGCGACTGCAGTTCGAGGGGTGGCCTGCCGTGCAGTTCATCGGCTGGCCGTCGGTCGCTCGCGGTACCTTCGGGGGCGAGGTGGTGTTGATCGACCCCACCGACGACGGAACCGGGCGGTTCCGCGTGCTGGTCGCGCCGCGTCCCGACATCATCGACGAAGACGAGGTCGTCGAGTGGCCCGGGGCCCGTTGGCTGCGCCAGGGCGTTCAGGTGAACGGATGGATCCTCCTCAACCGCGTGCCGCTCTGGTTCGAGATCTGGCGAAACCTCAACGGCTTCCCACCCGCTCTCACCGAGCCGCCGGGCACGGCCGGCGGGTCCGCGAAGTGAGCGGGGTACGCTGGTGGACCGCGCTCGCGCTCGGCTTGGCGAGCGTGGGCGCGGACGGGGTAATGGCTCAGGCGCCGGACTCGGTGCCGCCCGTCGTCGCACCGTCGGGCGATCCCGTCGATCTCGACGACGTGCTTCTGTCGATTCGCGAGACGTATCCCCCCCTTCTCGCGGCGCTGATCGAGCGCGACATCGCCGATGGGGCGCTCCGCTCCGCTCGGGGCTTCTTCGACCTGGACGTGTTCGGGGCGGTGAAGGGGACGCCCGACGGCTACTACGAGTACACGACGACCGAGGCGGGAGCCAGCCAGTTCCTCGGCCTGTGGGGGAGCACCGTATACGGGGGCTACCGGCTGACCACGGGCGAGGAGTTGCCCGACTACTACCTGCAGCGTACGCAGGGAAGTGGGGAGGCCGCCTTCGGCCTCAGCATTCCGCTTCTTCGCGGTGGTGCGATCGACGAGGTCCGAGCGGGGGTCCAGCGCGCCGAGCTCGGTGCACAGGCCGCCGAGCCGTTCATCGTGCGGCAGCGCCTCGACTTCGTGCGGGCCGGTACCGTCGCATACTTCAAGTGGGTGGCATCGGGGCAGAAGCTCGCCCTGTCGCGCGACCTCTTTCGAATCGCGAATGATCGTACGGCGGCGCTCGAGCAGCAGGTCGCGGGGGGACTTCAGGCCGACATCGTGCTCGTCGACAACCAGCGTCTGGTCGTCTCCAGAGAGATCGACCTCATCGCGGCCGAGCGGGAGTTCCTGGAGGCGTCCCTCACCTTGTCGCTCTTCTATCGCGACGACCAGGGGAATCCGATCGTACTCGGCGAGGGAGATCTACCGCCCGCCTTCCCTCCCGCACCCTCGCCCGACACGATCGACGTCGAGGAAGGCGTGCAGACGGCCCTCGTCAATCGCCCCGAGCTGCAGCGACTGCAGCTCGACGTCGAGGCGGCCGAGGTCGACCTCCGCCTGGCCCGCAACGGCCTTCTTCCGGTGTTGGATGCGAATCTCGAAGCGGCTCGCAACTACGGCGACGATCTCTACGTGGATCGCTCGGTCAACGAACTGCGCGCCGGGGTGTCGCTCAAGTTTCCGATTCAGAACCGGAAGTCGCGAGGCAAGCTGCAGCAAGCGACAGGAAAGCTCTCGCAGACGCGCCAGAAGCTCGGCTTCGCGGCCGACAAGGTCGTCTACGAGGTGCGCGAGACGTTCGCCCAGCTCGACGCGGCTTTCCGACAGACGGAGCGGGCCTCCCTGAACGTGTCGCTGGCGCTCGAGCTGCAAGCCGCCGAGCAGGCACTCTTCCTCGCCGGTTCGTCGGATCTGCTCGCGGTCCAGATCCGTGAGCAGTCGGCGTTCGACGCCCGGAGCAAGGCCGTGCAGGCCGAGCTCGACTTCTTCACGGCGCTGGCCGACTGGGAGGCCGTGATCGGAGGCGGCGGGAACTAGGGCCTAGGCGCTGCGGGGCGCCCAGAAGACACGTAGCGGCTCGACGTCGATGTCGCCCTTCTCGAGTCCCACCTCGAGGGGTTCGATCTGTGCCGCGACCTCGCTCCACCGCGCCCAGATCGACTCGAGCTCTCGCGCGAGCTGGTCCTCCAGTTCTTCCACGTCTTCGCGTTCGTCGGCCAACCGCTCTTCGGCGCTGCGCAGTCGTTCGGCCGTGCGCCGCGTCTGCGACCGCTTCGAGGCGATCGACGACAACCCTCGCGTGCTCTTGCGGCCGCCCAGGAAGATGTTGATGAGGGTGCCGGCCCCCGAGACCAGTTCCTGCTGGCGGCGGCCCGAGAGATCCACCTCGAGCTCACGGAGCCGGCGCTCGGCGCGCTCGGCCTGATCGCGCGCGGTATCCAGCTTCGATTCGTACCGCGAACGCAGCTTCGCCACCTCCTCGTCGGCCGTCGCCTCCGCCGCGTCTTCGCAGCGTTCGAGAAAGGCCTCGCGACTCTCGCCGTGCCGGGAGTAGAGTTTCAACTCCGGATTCCGGTGGAGCGTCAGGCTCAACGAACGATGGAGCCGGTCCCGGAGGGCGCGTTCGAGCGCATTGAAGAACGACTTCCGGTCGAGAGGGACCTCGGGCAGCCGATATACGGCGCCGTCGGGTGGGTTCTCGCGAAAGTCGCGCGGGTCGTAGTCGACGGCGGTCGCGTCGGCGGCCTCGACCGAGGCGCCGAGGGGGAAGAAGACGACCTCCCATTCGACCTCGTGGCGGAAGTCCGCCCGGGCTTCGTCGAAGACCATTCGTACGCGCCCGGCGAGGCCGGCCTCCAGCCGGTGGGGCTCGGAACCGACGCCGACCTTCGTCGCCCAGGGCGCCGCCGGGTCGAGCCAGTGCACGGCCACCCCGTCGGCGACCGTCGGGGCGAGGGGCGACTCGTCGTCCGCGAGCGCGGCCGGTCCGTCGGCCGGCGCTGCGGGTGAGGTCTGGGTGACCGTCCCCGCGTGTGGGGTCGCGGCGACCGTCCCCGTTTCCGGCGACGAGGGGGCGGCGTGGCCGGCGTACGGTGCCCCGCCGGCTGCACCCTCGCTGCGGATCATGTCGGCCGGGAGTTGCGCCAGTTCGCCCCGTGTGATCGGGCCACGCAGGTACGACATCGCCCACCGGGTGGTGAACAGTTCCGGGTCGGCACTCCGTGTGCGCTTGAGTACGAACTGGCGCTTGCCCAGCCCGCTCACCCGGGCGTCCCAGGCCTTCACGTCGACGCTGCCGTCGGCCGATCGTAGCGCTTCCACGACCCTTGCCTTGTCGCGCTCCGTCTGCAGCCGCCCGATCATCCAGGTGCCCGCATTCGACATCAGTTTGTAGTCCATGTCGACGGGATTCTGCGTCGACACGACCACACCCAGGCCGTGGGCCCGCGCCTGCTTGAAGAGTGTGAGCAGCGGCGTCTTCGAGGGCGGGTTGGCCGTGGGCGGAGCGAAGCCGAACAGCTCGTCGATGTAGATCATCGCCCGGAGGTCGGAGGTGCCGGGCTGTCGGCGCATCCAGGTGATCGCGCGCGACAGAAGCATGGTCACGACGAAGACGCGCTCTTCGTCGGAGAGGTGCGCGAGCTGCACCACGCTGGCCCGGGGCCGCCCGTCGGGAGCCCAGAGCAGCGCGTCGATGTCGAGGGGGTCGCCCGTGCGCCACGCCGCGAACGACGGGGAGGCGAGGAGGCCGTTGAGGCGCAGCGCGAGCTTCATGCGGTCGGCCGGCGGCAGGAAGGTGTCGACCTCGAAGACCCCGAGCTTTCGGAACGGTGGGGTCTGGACGTGTCCGATCAACCGCTCGAGCGACAGGACGTCACCTCGGGTCCAGGTATCGGCGACGAGGGTGGCGAGGAGAATGTGCTCGGGGGTCGTCAGGGGGTCCGAGTCGACTCCGGCCAGCGTCAGCAGCCCGGAAACGAGCGACTCGGCGGCCTCCCGAATCGTCTCGGGGTCGGCGCCCGCCGGCGCGGTGAGGTCACCGATCAGGTTGAGGGGGACTCCCGCGTCGGAGCCGGGCGTGTAGACCCGGAACGACGCCCGGCTCTTCAGGGCGCGGATGTGGGTGCCGTCGATGCCCCACGAGGCCAGACCGTTCTTCCACAGCTCCGCCTTCGCCCTGGCGAGGGTCGCGGAATCGACCCCTTCCCGACGGGCCTCGGCGGCGTCGACCCAGGGTTCGAAGTCGGTGGGTGCCAGATCGGGAAACGTCAGGCAGAGGTTGGCGAGATCTCCCTTCGGGTCGAGGATCAGTGCGGGCCGCCCCGAGGCGAGCACCTCCTCGAGCAAGACGATCCCGAGGCCGGTCTTGCCCGAGCCGGTCATCCCGACGATCACGCCGTGCGTCGTGAACGATTCCGGGTCGAGCGTCATCGGCTCGCCGGTGCGTTCCTCGGTGTCGGGGTCGAGGATCCCGCCGATGCGCAGTCCGCCGTCGGTCGACACCTCACATGCCTCCAGCGGGGACGGGCTCGGCGCAGAAACTGCCGCTCTCGGTGCAGTCGGGTCGAGAGATCGTGCGCTCGAAAAGCTCGAAGATTCTCCGGTACTCGTCCGTCCACGAGCTGGGTTCGATGAAGCCGTGCCCCTCCACGGGATACACGGCCATCTCCCAGTTCTCCTTCCCGAGTTCGATCAGGCGCTGGGCGAGTCGCACGACATCGGAGAAATGGACGTTGGTGTCGACCATCCCGTGCGGGATCAGGAGATGCTGGTCGGGGCCGAAGCCCTCGGCGAAGTAGATCGGCGAGGACTTGCGATACGCCTCTTCGTCGTCCTGCGGCTGATTCAGGATGTTGCTCGTATAGCCGTGGTTGTAGTGCGCCCAGTCGGTGACGGACCGGAGCGCCGCGCCCGCCCGGAAGGTGTCGTCGGCGGTGAAGAGAGCCATCAGGGTGATGAAGCCGCCGTACGATCCCCCGTAGATCCCGATGCGGTCGGCGTCGATGCCCTCGTTGGCGACCAACCACCGGGCTCCGTCGACCTGATCACTCAGGTCTTTCCCCCCCATCCACCGGTAGATCGCCGTGCGCCAGTCGCGCCCGTACCCGGCCGATCCCCGGTAGTCGATGTCGAGCACCGTGTACCCCTGGGAGGCGAGGATGTGGTGGAACATGTACTCGCGGTAGTAGGTGCTCCAGTAGTGGTGCACGTTGTGGAGATATCCGGCTCCGTGGACGAATACGACCGCCGCCCCGTTGGGTGAGGCACCGACATCTCCGGGTCGGTAGATGCGGGCCGGGACCTGGGCTCCGTCTTCGGCGGGGAAGCGCACGATCTCGGGCTTCAGCCAGTCGTAGGCGAGCCAGTCGTCGGTCGGCGAGAAGGTGACCTGCTCCATGTCCGCACCGGCTTCGGCGTCCGACAGGAACAGCTCCGGCGGCCGGTTCGCGACCGAGTGGACCCACGCCACCCGTTCGCCGTCCGGCGACAGCGTCGCCGCGTAGCTGCCCTCGCCCGAGGTCATGTAGTCGATGGGGCCTCCGTCGAAGTCGAGCCAGCCCACATGCTGGTCGAAGGGGGAGCCCTCGTTGGTGGTGACGAGGAAGCGGTCGTCGCCGGTCGGGATGGTCGCGCCGAGGACCTCCCACTCGCCCGACGTCAGGGCGCGCTTCCCGGTCCCATCGGCTTCGACGGCGTACAGGTGCGCGTATCCGGTCTCCTCGCTGGCATACCAGACCGTCGACGTTTCCGGCAACCACCCCCGGCAGCCGAAACCACAGGGGCCGCCCACCCACGCCTCGTCACGCAGGCGGTCGAGAAGGGTCATTTCTCCCGTGGCGGCCTCGAGCGCGTACAGGAACCACTCCTTGTTGTCTTCGGTCCGGCTCCAGACCAGCGCGTGCGTGCCGGCGTCGTTCCAGCCCGACGCGAAGCCGTCGGCGGGCGACTCGACGCCGTCGGGGGCGAGCTCGAGCCAGTTCACCGAACCAGTTGCCGTGTCGAGCAACCCCAGCTTCGAGCTTCCCTGCGCGTCGCCCACCTTGGTCCGGACGTTGAGCGGCTCGGTGTATCCCGATTCCGTCACCCAATCCGGGACCATGGTGCGTTCGGTGCCCGAAGCCGGGCGGGCGGTGCTCACGATCACCCAGTCTCCGTCGGGAGACGCCGTGAGCCCTCCCAGGCGTTCGCCGTTGGGGATGTACAGCGGCGCGGGCTCGAGGGCTTGCAGCGAGTCGCGGCGCGCCTCCGCCTCCTCGGAGCGTTCGGCCTGGCGACGGATGTGGTCGAACAGCTCGCGCTGCTGATCGAGGAGGAACTGGCGCTGGGCCGGCGCCTCCGGGTCGTCGCCCGGGGCGCGGCCCGAGCGAATATCGGTGACCTGGCGGATGTGGCCGTCCGACAGGTTCATGCGAAAGAGGTTGTCGCCCTGTCGATAGATCACGGCGCTTTCGTCGGCCGTGAAGCGGGGCGCGACCTCGCCGGCTCTCGTTTCGGTGAGGCGGCGCACCGTAGCGGACCGGCGGTCGACCAGGTAGAGGTCTCCGCCGAAGCCGGTGAGTCGCCAGCGTCCGTCTTCGCTGAGATCCCCGCCGGCCCGGAGAACCCCCGTCGAGTCCGCGAGCGCGTCGCTTACGACTTCCGGCGTGCCTCCGTCTCCGCTCACCCGGTAGAGCTGTCGGCGATCGTCCCAGGCACCCCCGCCGGGTCGCCACGAGAAGTAGAGCCAGTCGCCGTCGTCGGTCCACGATACGCCGACGGGCGCCTCGCCGAGGTGCTCGGGCCCGCGCATGATGTTGCGAATCGTCAGTTCGAAGGCACTCTCGCGGGCAACCTCGGGTTCGAAGTCGGCGACCTGAGCGGTGGCGACCGCAGGCAGGAGCAGGCTGAGGGCGATCGCCGGGAGTGGCAGGTGGAACGTGCGAAGCATGTAGACTCCAGGGAGCAAAGAAGACGAATCCGAGCCAGGTCGGCCGACCGAGCGGTGCGTCTCAGTCGCCGAACGACACGCCGAGCCGTCGAGCGGTCTGCACGATCTCTCCGTGCGTGGGCACCAGCTTCAACTTCGCGGTCGCCTCCTCGAGAGGGACCGCGAGGATCTCCGGGGGGTCGAGCGCTACCATGCAGCCGAAGTGGCCCTGCTCGATGAGATGGACGGCGGCGGTGCCGAAGCGCAAAGCCAGCACCTTGTCGTACGCCGTGGGCTCTCCACCGCGTTGAAGGTGACCGAGGACGAGGGAGCGCACCTCGTGACCCGTGCGCTCCTCGATCTCGCTGGCGAGGGTTTCGGCCGCACCGCCGAGCCGAGCGGCGCGACCGGCCTTCGCCTCCTCGACGTAGCTCGCCGAGCCACCGGCTGGCTTGGCGCCCTCGGCCGCGACGACGATGCAGAACCCGCGGTCCCCTCGATAGCGCGACTCCACCTTCTCACAAACCTTCTCG
Organism: Longimicrobiales bacterium; assembly: GCA_028279425.1. GTDB lineage: Bacteria > Gemmatimonadota > Gemmatimonadetes > Longimicrobiales > Gaopeijiaceae > Gaopeijia. Next base: position 35,509 of record JANQNV010000264.1, read on the forward strand.
ATATCGTACGGAATCTCGGGAATCAGAATCACGTCTGCGGTACCGCCCAGTCCTGCGAAGAGCGCGATCCACCCCGCGTCGCGACCCATCAGCTCGACGATCATCACCCGTCGATGCGCCTGGGCCGTCGAATGAAGCTTCCCCAGTGCGTCCGTCGCCGTCTGTACGGCGGTGTGGAAACCGAAGGTGGTGAGCGTCGAGTCGAGGTCGTTGTCGATGGTCTTGGGCACGCCGACCACCTTCAGGCCGCGCTTCGCGAGCCCGGCGGCGATGCTCAGCGACCCATCGCCGCCGACGGCGACCAGGACGTCGATCCCACGCTTCTCGAAGGCCTCGATCAACTCGCCGGAACGGTCGACTTCGATCATCTCGCCGTCGGGTCCCTTCTGCGCCCATTTGAGCGGGTTGCCACGGTTGGTCGTGCCCAGGATCGTGCCGCCCTGGTGGGTGATCCCCCGCACCGCCCGCCGGTCCAGCCGGATCACCCCGTTGGGGATGTCCTCGAGGAGTCCGTCGTACCCGCGCCGGATGCCGAACACCTCCCACCCGTTGGCGAGTGCGGAGAGGGTCACGGCTCGGATGACCGCGTTGAGGCCGGGAGCGTCTCCGCCGCCGGTGTTGATCGCAATGCGCATGTCAGGTGGAGTCGGGAGGGAAGAAGGCCAGCTGTTGACCCTCGAAAGCAAAAGAGAATTCTAGTTCTGATATGCCGAGTTCGGCCCGGAACTTCTGCGTTTCCGCGTCGATCTCGTCGTCCGTGCGGTGCGGAGAATGATGGAAGGCGGACAGGTGCCGCACCTTCGCGTCGCGCGCCAGATCGAGTGCCTGCTCGACCGTGCTGTGCCCCCATCCCTCGTACTGCTCGTACTCGGCGCCGAACACCATGGCGTCGTGGATCAGCAGGTCGGCGCCCCCGACGAAGCGCTCCAGCCCCTCCCGCCATTCGGGCGGGTTGGGAAACGGGCCACCGATGAGCTCGCTGTCGGGCAGATAACACACCGACGCCGTGGGCGTGTCAATCCGATAGCCGAGGGTCGTCGAGGGATGCCGCAGGATGAAGACGCGCACCCCACAGTCTCCGAAACGGCGCTCGCCACTCGTCCAGCCCTGGAAGCGGCAGTCTGCCCGGATGTCGTGAAGCGGGATCGGGAAGAAGGCGGGCTCCATCTGATGCTGCAGGCGGTCCCGCACTGCCAGATCGTCCTCGGCCGGGCCGAAGACGTCGAGTCGAGTCCCCGCTTGATGGAGGGGGAAGAAGAAGGGGAGTCCCTGGATGTGGTCCCAGTGGAAGTGCGTCAGGAGGACCGTCGCCCGGACCGGGTGGCCCGACTCCGCGAGTTCCTTGCCCAGAGCTCGAATGCCCGTGCCGGCGTCGAGGATGAAGAGCTGGTCGCCGACCCGCACCTCGACGCACGGCGTATTGCCGCCATATCGAACGGTGTGGGGGCCGGGGCTGGGAATCGAACCCCGGGTTCCCCAGAAGCGCACGCGAGTCGACACGGGAGTCGCGTCGGGGGCACTGGGATGGTCGCTCTCGGAGCGGTGCATGCAAGCGTTGGCTGGGTGAACGGACCCAGCAATATCCGCCCCCGGTCAGCCGGTAGGCAACGGACGCTTTCCTCCCTTCGGCGGGGAGGTCTAGATTGGGGAGTCACCGACAACCTTCGGCCCCGCGTTCCGTGCACGAACCCAATCCCCTCGACGGCGTCTTTCGCGACGTCGTCAGCGCCGAACAAATCGGACGTCGAATGTTGAAGGACATGCTTCCGCACGGCGTGCCAGGGGCCTCCGGCTTCGACATCGCCGCGGGCACGACGCTCGAGGACGACGGGCCGGCCAACACCCTCTGGGACACGATCCCTCTGGGCGACGGCCGCTCCGCCTTCCTCGTCATGGAAATCAAGGCGCCGGGATACCCCCCTGCCCACGTTCTCGGAATGGCGCGCGCGGCCCTTCGTGCGGCGGCCGACGGCCGATCTCTCGCTGCGCTCCTCGAGCGGGTCAACGCCGCTCTGGCGGGCGTGCACGCGAAGGGGATCGACCAGTTCGTCGACTGCGCCGTGGTGGTGCCCGGAGAGGGCGCCGTGGAGTGGGCGTGTGCGGGTCGGATTCCCGCAGGGGTGCTCGGCCGTGACGGTGCGTTCGTGCAGCTGGGCTCGCAGGGCCCGCCTCTGGGCATGATGGAGGGCTTCCGCTACGGAACCGAGCAGGCCACCATGGGGTCTGGCTCTTCCCTCCTGGTCCTGGCGGGCGGATCGATCGGCCTCTTCCGAGGTGCAGCCGATCTCGTGGCCGAGGTCCAGGAGAAGACGGCAGGCGAGGTCGTGAGTATCGTTCACAAGGCGGTGCGACGGGCCTCGGCGGACGACGCCAGAGAGGTGTCCGTCCTGTTCCTGCGGAAACACTGATTCGCCAACAATGAACTCGCCGGTCGGCGCCCCGGGGCGCGGCCGTTGCTCCGGAGGCCGCGTGGCCGTTACCGAAAAGGACGTGCGCACTGCGCTGAAGACCGTGAAGGACCCCGAGTTGAACATCGATCTCGTGGTTCTCGGTCTCGTGTACGACATCGAGGTCGACGGTGCGTCGGTACACACGACGATTTCGCTCACCTCACCCATGTGTCCGGTGGCGGGTCAGATCGTCGAAGATGCGCGCCAGGCCATCCTCCAGGTCGACGGCGTCGACGAGGCCGAGGTGGAACTCACCTTCGAACCGCCGTGGACGCCCGAACGAATCAGCCCCTTGATCCGGTCGTCGTTGGGCTTGTAGAAGGTGTTGAAGACGTGGGGTGCGGTCGCGCGACCACTCGCCGTTGGCGAGCGGTGCCGGGGTCTTGCGCGTGTTCAGGGTAGGAGAGACGACGAGGCGTGGCAGAGTCACGGCGAGGAGGAAAGGCGACGCCTGGACCGCGCGGGCACCGCCGAGCGCAGCGAGGTGGTCCCCCGTCGCCCGGAGGGTTGGTGGCGCCTCGGGGCCATCTCCCACGTTGGACCGTCTCGCCGTAGCTTTGGCTATGCCTTCGACGATCCGCCTTGGATCTGGCCCCGTGGCGCTGCGGGCACCGCCGCGCTGGCGGTGGTCGCGACTCGCCCCACTTCTTCAACACCCTTCTAGACATCCTCAGGAGACACGTATGTCGCAGTTCACCGAAGAAGAGCTCAAGGCCAAGGTCCAGGACGGATATCTGGTCGAGTCCGTCGAAGAGATGACCGAGGGGTACCGGAAGGCCCTCGTGATCCAGCTCACAGTCCAGGCCGACACCGAGCTCATGAGCGCACCGGCGTATTGGATGGCCGCGCGGCACGCTCCCTCGACCAACACCCAGGTGAGCGCGCATGCGATCATCCAGGACGAGTTGGCACACGCCAACATCGCCTATCGGCTGCTCGAGGATCTGGGCGTCTCGAAGGAGCGGCTCGTCTACGGTCGTGAGCCGCACGAGTTCAAGCACCCGTACGGTTTCGATCAGCCGCTCGACAACTGGGCCGAGCTGGTGGTGGCCAACGGGTTCTTCGACCGGGCGGGGATCACCCTTCTCTCCGACGTCTACAACCACACCTCGTACGGGCCGCTCAAGCGCGCGCTCGTGAAGGTCGACATGGAGGAGACCTTCCACCTGCGCCACGGCGAGGTGTGGATGCGGCGGTTGGCGAAGTCCGGCGGCGATGCGCGCGCGATGCTCCAGCGCGCCGTCGACTGGATGTTCCCGATGACGCTGGAGTGGTTCGGTCTCCCGGACGAGATGAAGCGACACTCGGGCCAGCTCGACTACCGTCTCAAGGGCCTCACCAACGACCAGCTCCGGCAGGTCTGGATGGCTTCGACGGTGCCGCTTTGCGAGTCCCTCGATCTCGATGCGCCGGCGCACTGGGATGAAGACAAGCAGGAATACGTGCTCGACTACCCCTTCCCGTGCGAGTACGACGCCGAAGACAAGCGGTGGGACTTCGAGGGGGGCGAGATCAGCTGGGACCAGGTGTTCACCCGCTGGAAGGCGCGCGGTCCGATGAACGTGCGGTACGTCGAGTCGGTTCGTCGCTCGCGGGGCCAGGTCCAGAACTGGCTGGAGTCGCGGTCGGCCGCGTGAAGATGCCCGTGTTGGATGCCGGCCTTCCGTCGCACGTATCGGTGCACAAGAGCGGCGGACGGGACGTGTGGTCGGAGCCGCTCGCGGTCCCGCCCGCCGATCCCGTCGCCGCTGCCTGGGACTGCCTGCGGGAGGTGCTCGATCCGGAGATCCCGATCAGTCTCGTCGATCTGGGGCTGATCTACGGGGTCGAGATGGATGCAGGTCGAGTCCGGGTCGACCTCACCTTCACGGCCACGGCGTGCCCCTGCATGGAGTTCATCCGCGAAGACGTCACCGACCGTCTCGCACAGGAGACGTGGGTCGACGCCGTCGAGATCCGTGAGGTGTGGGATCCTCCGTGGACCACCGACCGCATCACCGCGGAGGGGCGTGCCAAGTTGCGTACGCTGGGCGTCGGAGTGGCCTGACGCCTTGGAAGTCGCTCGATCCTCCCATAATCCCGCTCATGGAGAGCCGTCCAGATGGTGGAATCGGTCTACGACGTATTCGCGCGCAAGGATCGCGGAGATGCCTTGCAACACATCGGCTACATCGACGCGCTCGATGACGAGCTCGCCCGGGTGTACGCGTGGAAGGCCTACGACGAGCAGAACTGGTTCGAGATGTGTGTCGTACCTCGATCGGCGATCATCCCGGTGAACCGTGAAGACGGTCCGTTCGGATCGGGGAGGGTCGGGTGATGACCGACGCTCTCACGCCGGAACGTCTCGACGACACGCAGAAGTCCGACCTCAAACGGTTGATCCTGTGCCTGGCTGACACGAAACGCCTTCTCGGCATTCGCTACTCCGACTGGCTGCTCGGCGCACCCTCGATCGAGGCGGGCATTGCCGCGTCTGGTATGGCGCAGGACGAGTGGGGTCATGCCCGGCTCCTGTACTCGCTGGTCAAGGACCTCGGTCACGACCCGAAGCCGATCGAGTATGATCGCGACGCGGAGGCGTACGCCAACTGCGACGCGCTCGACGAGCCCGCGGAAGATTGGGCCGATGTCGTGGCTCTCATGGCCGTGGTCGACGGGGCGCTGACGCTCCTCCTGGAGGCGTTTGCCGAGGGCACCTATGCGCCGGCGGCGGGCCGAACCGGGAAGATGATCGCCGAGGAGTCCTTCCATCGTGACATGGCGGCGGCGTGGCTCAGGCGGCTGGGCGCAGGTTCGCCCGAAGCACGGGCCCGCATCGCCGACGCGTGTGCGTCGAGGTTGCCTCGAACCCTCGCCTGGATGGCCCCCGACGACGCTCCGGCCGCACGCCTCGCCACCGCCGGGATTCTTCCGGAGTCGGCCGAACTCGTCCGGCGGTTCGCCGACCGGTACGGCGCCGTCTTCTCGGCCGCGGGAGTCGCGATTCCGGCGCCCGAGCGCGCCGGCTGGGACGAGGCGAGGGGACGAGGTCCGGGACACCCGGGCCTGGAGGCGGTGGAGCGGGCTCGGGGTGACCTGAATCGCGAGCTGTTCGTCGAATGAGCCGCGCGAGGGGGTCGTCCCGACCCGAGCCGCCACCGGGATCGGCCCGGCTGCCCCAGTCGCCCGAATGCCCCTTCTGCGACAGCCGGCAGACCGAGCTCGCCAATGCCTTCGGCGCGCACGCCTCCGTATCGAGCTACTGGTGTCGGGACTGTCGGAGCCCCTTCGAGATGCTCAAATGGGGTGGCGGCCTCACCTGAGGCGACGACTCCGGCCGCCGTGACCCCGGGCGCACTCTTCAGGCGGCGACGAGGTCGACATCCTCCAGGAAGTCTCTCAGGGGCTTCGCCACGGCGACCGCCCGATGCGTGACGACTTCGCCCAGCGCCTCGTGCGGTGCGCCATCCTCGGTGAGATGTCGAACGACGGCCTGGCCCAGGTGATCGTCGCTGACCGCCGAGGCCTGGTGGTATTCGGCATACCGGGCGCCGACGCGCAGCTCGAACAGGGGCAGCTGTGCCGACGGCGTACCGTTCCCCTCCATGTCTTCGAGAATTGCTCGATGCATGGAGTCGAGGCCCTGCTTGAGGAGGGGGTCGGGAGCCCGCCCAACGAACGCGAGCTGGGTTCCTCGGGTATGGGCCCACATGAGGAAGATGAGTGCCTCTTCGGCGGCGTGCGCCACTGGCACCCCGTCCAGGGTGGGAACTCCGAGTTCTGCGAGAGGGATTTCAGACTCGTCTTCGTCGATGAAATCGGTGAAGTTCTCCCAGACGAGCCGAGCGAGGGTGTCGCCGAGTTCGTCGGGTGTCATGGTCTCCGGAGCGTGGAACTCGCCCGCGGCCTGGTCGGTGTTCATGAGTGGTGTCGTCATATCTCTGTAGTGTCGGGTTCAGCACTTCAATTCCAACCCCCCGGGTGGGGGTGTCAAGCATCGTGAGCGTCCGCCCCCGCCGCGGGGTCTCGCCAGAATCGAGGAGTCTTTCGTCGTGACCGCCCTTCCTTCGACCTCGCACTCCGTCGCCGGCGCGACCCGGATTCCGCGCGCCTCCCTCTCCATTCTCGTCGCCGTCGTACTCGCGGCGTGCGGTGGGGGTCCAGGGCAGCTCCCTCAGCCGCGACCGCTGGTGATCCAGTCGGGCGCACGACTCGCCGTGGATGACATGGCGCGGATGCGGCAGATCTACGACGACGTGAACTACCAACTCCAGGTCATCGCCCAGGATCCCACGTTCCTGATTGCGACGAGTTTCGACAGTCGCGACGTGTACCCCTGGGAGACTCTGGATATTCGTCCGGATACGGCGTGGATCCGGTACCAGCGGACCTCGCCCGACCTCCGGGGCACCTACGAGATCTACGCCCATCTACACCTGATGCGGTCGGAGGGGCGACTCGACGAGTGGCTGCCGGCGCAGGCCAATGCCGAGGGGTGGGAGCTGGAGCGCGCGATCATGCGCAAGGTGGCCGATTCGTGGTTGCTCGGTCGGGCCGTCTTCGATCTGCCTCCGTACAGGCTCATGGATGAGGTCATCTATGCCCACGAGGCGGGCACCCTCGATGCGCTTCTTCTGAACCTGCGACCCATCGAGTTCCTGGAGGAGCGGGAAGCCTGGCTCGCCGAGAACCCCGATGCCAACCGAGAATTCCAGGAGTGGTACCGCGACACCTTCGATCGCGAGCCACCGGGCCCCCCCACGGATGCCGGGCTCGACGGAGGCTGACCCGGCCGATGGCCCCGATACGGTGCTGAGCCGCTCGGTGTCGGAGCTCGAAGTCGGCCCC
>JANQNV010000274.1 GCA_028279425.1 Longimicrobiales bacterium
CTTGCCGTAGCTATCGCTACGCCGCGTCGTTCCGCCTCGCCCCCGCGGCGCCTCCGCACCCTCGGCGGTCACCAGACTTTGGCGACACTACACTAGGTGGCGAGGTGTGCCCCGTCGCGCCGGAAGAGGCGCACTTCGGACGCCCCACCGTTGGCCACGAGGATCGTGCCGTCGTCGAGTCGCAGGGCATCCTCCACTCCGAACAACTCGTGGGCGGGGTCGCCGTCTACCGTGCCGAGCGAGAGCGCGGGTGCCGTGCCCAGGGTCCATCCGGGACTCGCCCCGGCAGCGGCGGCCGTGTGTTCGACGATGCGGATCCCCGCACTGTCGCGGATCACGGGGCCGACCGGCACCGGGGGTACCGCTGCGGGTTCGCACCCTGTCGCGATCAATGCGGCCACCACCCACCCCCGCCGTGGCCTCATCCTACCCCTCCCGGAGTGCTTCGCTGGGTTGAATCCGCAGCCCTCGCCGCGCGGGGCCAATGGCCCCGATCAGTCCGACGAGAACCATGAAGCCGGCCACGAAGGCGATCGGCCCGGCCGTAGCATCGACGATGACGACGTCGGCGTCTACCGGGGGAAGCGCGATCGCGAAGAACAGGCCGACGCCGGCACCGAGGGCGAGTTGCCGCAGGGAACGCAGGAGGATCGTGGCGAGCACACGCCACGGGTGGGCGCCGAGTGCCGTGCGCACGCCGATTTCACGACGTCGCTGGGTCACGTTGAACGACATGAGGGTGAATACGCCGGCGGAGCAGAGGAGCAGGCCGCTGAGCACGATGACCGCAAAGGCGGCTGAACCGGCCCCGGCCATCGAGCGGAGCAGATCGTTGGCTTCGGCGACCCGTCCCGCCACACCCACCGTGAGGGTGGGGTCGACCGCGGTCGCAAGTCGGCGCAGCTCCGGTACGAAGCCCTGCGGGTCGTCGGGCACGCGCACCACGAAGAAGCCTCCCTCGGCCAAGCGGCTTTCGTCGAGCAGTCGATAGAGGCGGGTCTGGACGCGCTCGGGATGGGAGGGGTTGACCGTCAGGTCGTCGACCACCCCGACGATCTCCATCCACGCCGCGGGGCCCGCGGTTCCGGGAACGGCGCTCCCCGGCACCTCCGCCCGGCGGTCGTCGGATCGATAGGGTCGGATCCGGCGACCCACGGCGTTGGCGCCGTGGAGGACCCGCTCGACGAAGGCACGGTTGACGACGACGGGCGGCACCGCCTCGGCGGCGTCGCCCGTGTGGTGGAATCGACCGGCCGCGGGCTCGACGCGGAGCACGTCGAAGAAGCCCGGCGCCACATCCAGCACGCCGCCGATCCGGTATGCCGGCCCCTCGGGCGGGTCCACGTCTTCGACTTCGATCAGCAGCCCGGCGGCGTCGGCCGTACCCGGCATCTCGGATGCGAACGTCAGCCCCGTGACCCGCGGGTCGGCCTCCAGTCGTCGCCGCAGTTCGCCGATCGACTGCTGCGCTCGGCGCCGCACCTCGGCGGTATCCACGCGGGGCGCGGGCGGCGCCGCTCGCCACGGACCCGCAACGTATGCCCCCACGAGGGGCTCGGCGTCGAAGCTCGGTCGGGTCAGCCCCGAACCCAGCAGCTGCCAGCCGGTCGATGCCGCGAATGGTATCAGCCCCACCGTGGTGGCGACCTGGAAGGCGATCAGCGCCGTCCACACGCCGCCGAGGCGCATGCCGTTTCCACTCGCCACCTGGTTCAACCGACTCTGGACGCCCCGCCCGGTGGCCTTCACGCCGGGGATGACGCCCGAGACGACGGCGGCGAGGAGGGTCAGGCCGACGACGTAGGCGGCGACCCAGGGGTCGCGGCCCTTCCGAAACCAGAAGGGGAGGCCCTCCCCGCTCCCGATGCTTGCCAGAAGCGAGTCGAGGAACCCGAAGCCGTAGACGACCAGGCCGACGCCGACCAAAGCCGAGATCGAGGCCAGGACCAGCGACTCGACGAAGAGCTGCGCGACGATGCGTCCCCGCCCGGCCCCAAGGGCGTTCCGGACCGACAGCTCACCCGCTCGGGTCGCGGTTCGCGCGTAGATGAGGATCGCGACGTTCGTGAAGGGCACGAGGACGAGCAGGGTGGCGAGGGTGAGCACCACGCGCACGATGAAGAGTCCCCCTGCGTCGTCCATACCGGTGTGCGCATCGGTGTAGTGCATGACCCGCGCGCGCAACCGGCCGTAGGGGCCCGGTAGCTCCTCCACCCGGCGGTTCATGATGGCGGTGAGCTCGGCGTTCGCCGCCTCCATGGACGCGCCTGGGGCGAGGCGTCCGAATGCCCAGTACAGGTAGGGGGTCTCGAGGAGGGCGAAGTCGTCGGGGTCGTCGGTGAACGGCAGCCACCGCTGTGCGGCCGCGGGAAAGCCGTAGCCCTGGGGCATCACCCCGACGATCGTGTGCGCGTGCTCACCGATCTGCATCGTTTGCCCGATCACGTCGCCGTCCGCCTCGTAGCGATCGACCCAGTCGTCGTAGCCGAGCACGACGACCGGATCGGCTCCTGGCCGCTGGTCGCTGGCGATGATGGGTCGCCCGAGGAGCGGCGGTATGCGTGCGACCTCGAAGGCCGATGCGCTCATCATCGTGAACGCGGAACGCTCCCCCACGCCGTCGTCGCCGACGATGTTGGCGAAGTGTGCACGCGAGATGGAGACGAGTTCGACGCTCTCGAGCTCCGATTGCCATATGGGCACGTCGTGGAGGAGTTGGCGGTAGGTCAGTTGCCGATCCCCCGCCAGCATCCCGATCGAGACGACGCGGTCTCCCTCCGGGAGGGGCAGGGTCGGGCGGAGGAACCAGTCCTGGAAGAGGCTGAAAGTGGCGATCGCAACCGCGATGGTGACCGACATCGCCAAACCGCTCACGAGGGCGAGCGCCGGATGCTTCAGGAGCATCCGGAGGCCCAGCTTGACGTCGATCCACGAGACCCAGGCTGCCGCGAGTGTCGGGCCACGCCGGCGCCGCTCGCCGCGACGAAGGGTCGCGGCGAGCCTCCACGTGCTCGGCCGCGCGAGGTGCGAAACGTACCAGAGGTCGGCCACCCATCGGCCCCGCGCCTCGACCATCGCGTCGTGCGCCTCGTCCAGATCCGCGCAGGCGTCGGCACCGATTGCGCCCGTCAGCCATCGCCGCAGCACGCGCGCTGCCCACCGGGGTGGGCGATTCTCGCGGTCGGTCATGGGGGAGATACCCCCCGCCACATGCGGTTCATCGCGCGGCGCGCGTCGTCCAGGGCGGCCCATCCGGCGTCGGTGAGGGCGAAGACCCGCCGTGCGCGCCCCCCTCGGCCCTCGGCCGGTTCGGCGGTGGCCGACCGCGTGAGTCCGCGTTCCTCGAGCCGAACGAGGGTGACGTAGACGGTCGGGACCGAAACCCGCCGCCCCGCCACCTCGCGCAATTCATCGCGGATCGCCGCCCCGTAGGCGTCGGGGCCCAGGCGGGCTACGGCGAGCATCACGACCTGTTGGAGGTCTCCCAGACTCATCGTCACTCCTTGAATTTGACAATGTCATAATTGAGGGCGCTGAGGGCGGACGCAATCGTTCTGCGTCATCGGGTCGCGCCGATACTCGTCGCTGTCTATCGTCCGGCCTGCCCTCCGCACCCCGAACCCGCCCCTCCCGCGTGACTCGCGACCCCCGCAGTCGACTCGACTTGAAGCGCATGGTGCACGAGCTCCGGGGCCACGCCCGGACGACCTCCTGGGCCCTCGGGAGGATCTGGTCCGTCGCCCGCGGGATCGTGGTCGCCGCCCTGTCCATCGCGGTGCTTCGAGGCGTCCTGCCGGCGATCCTCGCGCTGGTGGTGAAGGTGCTCGTCGACGTCGTCGTCGCGGTCACGACCGGTACGGAAAACGCAGCGACGCTCGTGCCCTGGCTCGTCGCGACCTTCGTGCTCGCCCTCATCGAGGGGCTGTCGTGGTTCGCCGATCGGTACCTCGGTGAACGGCTCGTCGACGAACTCGAGCTCGACGTGTCGGTTTCCGTCCTGGAGCACGCGGAGACGCTGAATCTGGCGTTTCTCGAAGACCCCGCGCGTCGCGATCTCATCGACCGTGCCCGCACGAATGCGGGGAGTCGGATGGCGGCGCTGTTCCACGAACTCCGAGCCGCCGTGACGATGGGCCTTCAGGCCGTGTCGCTCCTGGGAGTCCTCATCGTCATCGAGCCCATGGTCCTGCTCGTCGTACCGCCGGTGTCGATCCCCTTCCTCTTCTTCCAGTGGCGGCTCGCCCAGAAGCGTTATCAGGACGAATACGAGCGCGTCACCAAGCGCCGGTGGTCGGACTATTACTCGAATCTGGTGATGGGGCCATATGCCGTCCCCGAGACCCGTCTGCTCCACCTCGGGCCCCTGCTCGTGCAGCGGTATCAGCGTTTGCTGGCGGGGTTCCGGGATCGCAACTTGACCCTCCACCGACGCAACCTGGTCGGCAGCTCCACGGCGACCTTCATCATCGTAGCCGGCCTCTACGCCCTGTTCGCCCGGGTCGCCTTCAACGTCGTCGAAGGCACGGCGACCGTGGGCGATCTGGCTATCTTCACCGGAGCCGCCGGGCGACTGAGGGCGTCGGTCGAGCAGGGAATCCGCTCGGCCACGAAGGCTCTGGAGCAAACCCTCTTCATCGCCAACTTGAAGGAGTTCATGGGGGTCAACGCCGACCTGCGTTCCGGGTCCCGCACGCTCCCGGAGGCGGCGGGGGGATCGGCGCTGGTGGTCGACGACGTGCGCTTCACCTACCCAGGGCGCGACCGTCCGGTGCTGTCGGGGGTGTCGTTCGAGGTGGCGCCGGGTGAGACCGTCGCGCTGGTGGGCGAAAACGGTGCCGGCAAGACGACGCTCGCGAAGCTGATCGCCCGTCTCTACGATCCGGACGGAGGGCGGATTCTCGTCGACGGTGTCGATGTACGCGAGGCCGACCTGGAATCCCTCCAATCACGGGTCAGCTTCATCTTCCAGAGGTACGGTCGGTACGAGGGCTCCGTCGCCGAGAACATCGCGTTCGGCGACTGGCGGCGGTTGCTCGAGGATCGGGCCGAGATCGAGTCCGTGGCCTCGGCCGCCGGAGTGGACGAACTCATCTCCGGCTTGCCCGACGGCTACGACACACTGCTGGGTCGCTTGTTCGGGTCGGTATCGTTGTCGGGCGGCCAGTGGCAGCAACTCGCCCTCGCTCGAGGTCTCGCTCGAGACGGGTCGCTCATCATTCTGGACGAGCCGACGGCCAACCTCGACCCGAAGGCCGAGTTCGCCGTCTTTTCGCGCTTCAAGGCGCTGGCCGCAGGGCGCACCACGATCCTGGTGTCGCACCGCTTCAGTACGATCGCCATGGCCGACCGCATCATCGTGCTGGCCGATGGGCGGATCATCGAATCGGGGTCACACGACGAACTGATGCGGCAGGAGGGTTCGTACGCCGCCCTCTACCGCCTGCACCGCAGCGGGCTGCCGAGCGAGGTGGGCTGACGCGCTTCAGCTCGGCCGGAACCCCTCGGGATTGTCGCCGAAGCCCCACATGAACGGAGGCTCGACTCCGCACGCCCTGGCGTAGGCGTACAGCTGGCCGCGGTGGTGGAGGAACTCGTCGTTGAGGATCACCATCGCGAAGGTGCCGTTGAGCGGCATGCCCCAGGGGTTGTCGACCGGCCCGGACAGCTGGCCGTCGCCGACCTGCGCGATACCGGCATCGGCGCGCGCCCAGCAGGTGCGGGCGTAGTTCAGTACGTCGTCCTTGGTCGCGAGTCCACTCGCCACCTCGGCTTCGCCGCCCTCGTCGGCTCCGATCGAGCCCGAGGCCACCCCCTCCGCGATGTCGCGGACGATCGAGCCCGACGTGTGCACCACCATCTGAGCGGGGGTGCGCATGCCGGAGATCGGTGAACTGTGAAAGCGGTCGGCCGGAATCGCGTCGAGGACGCGCAGATACATGCCGTACTTCTGCCGCATGTGATCCCACATGCCGTCGAGCCACTGCTTGTTCATGAGGCGGATCCGGGGTCGGGGGGAGTCGACTCGAGAGCGCCCATGATGGCATGCGATCCACCGTTGCGCCACCGACCGTGTACGCGTCGGCCGCAGCGCTCCCAGGGGCACTCGAAGGCCACACGGGTCTGCCGCCGCGTCACGAGGGGCGGACCTGTCCTTCGCCGCGAATCACCCACTTGTAGGAGGTGAGCTCGGCGAGGGCCATCGGGCCACGCGCGTGGAGCTTCTGGGTGCTGATGCCGATTTCGGCCCCCATGCCGAACTGGCCTCCGTCGGTGAAGGCCGTAGACGCATTCGCGTACACCGCCGCGGCGTCGACCCGGTTCAGGAAAGCCTCGACCACTGCCGGGTCTTCGGCCACGACCGCTTCGGAGTGCCGCGACGAGTGGCGATGAATGTGGTCCAACGCCTCCTCGACTCCGCCGACCACGCGCACGGCGAGCTTCATCGACAGGAACTCCCGACCGAAGTGCTCCGGGCCGGCTCGTCGGAGCGGCCCCTCGTACCGATCGTCCAGCACGTCGAATGCCTCGTCGTCAGCGAATACCTCGGCCGCATGACGCGAGCCGAGCGTCTCCAGAATCATCGGGAGGTCATCGATTCGCGCGCGGTGGATCAGAAGCGTGTCGAGGGCGTTGCACACGCTGACGCGTCTCGCCTTGGCGTTCGTGACCACGGCGCGGGCGGTGTCGCAGTCGGCGCTCGCGTCGACGTAGGTGTGCACGATGCCGGCCCCCGTCTCGACCACGGGCACCCGCGCGTGGTGGCGCACGAAGTCGATCAACCCACGCGATCCCCTGGGAATCGCCAGATCGACGAAGTCGACGGCCTCGAGGAGGTGCGGCAACACGCTCCGCTCGGGAGAGGTGAGAAATACCGCGCCCGGGGCGACACCGTGATCGATCAGCACCTCGTGCACGACTCGCACGATCGCCGCGTTGCTGTCGCGCGCGTCGCGGCCGCCCTTGAGCACGCAGGCGTTGCCGCTGCGGAGGCACAGCGCCGCGACGTCGAACGTCACGTTGGGTCGCGATTCGAACACGACGGCGATCACTCCGATCGGCACTCGCACCTTCGACAGATGGAGACCGTTGTCGAGCCGCCGTTCCTCGAGGATCTCACCGAGCGGGGTGGGCAGATCGGCGACCCGGTGCAGATCGCTCGCGATGGCCTCCAGGCGGGTCTCGTCGAGGAGCAAACGGTCGTACCGGGGGTCGGCCGGGTCCATCCGCCGAAGGTCTGCCGCATTGGCCGTGAGGATGTCGGACGCGGCCTCGAGCGCGGCGTCGGCCAGCGCGTGCAGGAGTGCCGAGGTGCGTTCCGGCGCCAGCGTCGCGAGGTCGCGGGACGCGCTGCGTGCGTCTTCGAGACCCCTCCGGAGGCGCTGCGGGGGCGGGGCCTTAGTCGACGAGGTAGAGGTAGTCACAGTGAATCAGCGGCTTGTGGTCGCGGCGTCCGATCGCCGAGTGGGCCTCGCGGTGACCGTACCGAGCGCGACCACAGCCGAGCAGGCGGCCATCCGCGGCACGAACCTGAATCACGTCGCCCTTCTCGAAGTCGCCCTCGACGCGGTCGATCCCGATCGGGAGGAGGCTGGTCAGGCGGGAGCGGTCGGCGAGCGCCTCCTCCGCGCCCGGATTGATGGTGACCGATCCCAGTGCATGCCCCTCCATATTGGCCAGCCAACGCCGGGTAGGCGAGGCCGGTCGGCCCGGTGGGAAGCGTGTGCCCATCGGCTCGCCGGAGGTGAGGCCGCGCAGCACCGCGGGGTTGCGACCGTCGGCGATGAGAACCTCGATGCCCAGGCGGGCCGCCTTCCGGGCGGCGTCGAGCTTGCTCCGCATGCCGCCGCGCCCGAGATGGGACGTGCCGGCCTTCACGACCTCGGTCACGTCGTGGACCTCGTCGTCCCAGGTGGTGATCGGCCGTCCCGCGGCATCCAGGACGGCGGCCACGGAACTCAAGAGGACCAACCGACGGGCCCCTACGAGCGCGGCGAGCAGACCGGCCAACTCGTCGTTGTCGGTGAACATCAGTTCGGTCACCGCCACGACGTCGTTTTCGTTGGCGATGGGCACGACGCCCGAGTCGAGCAGCGCCTCGATGCAGCCGCGCATGTTGAGGTAGTGCCCCCGGCTCTGGAAGTCGCTCTTGCTGGCCAGAACCTGCGCCACCGCGACCCCCCGGGATTCGAAGAGCGCGCGGTAGGTCTCCATGAGGCGGACCTGGCCCACGGCGGCGAGCACCTGACGACGGGCGACCGGGGTAGAGGGGACGGTGCCCGTGAAGGCCCCCCCCGCAGCGACTGCGCCGGAGGTGACCACGACGACGTCCCACCCCGTGTGGCGTAGGGCCACGACCTGTTCGACGAGCCCGGCGACCACCGTGTCGGCCAAAGCTCCGTCGGAATCGCACAGCACCTGGCTGCCGACCTTCACGACCAGCCGTGGCTTCTGCGTCATGCGCGTCGCTCCCCCTCCGATCAGTTGCCCTGGACGTTGACCGAGTAGACGGTCGGATGCCCTGGGTCGATGACGCGCTCGGAGTCGACGGTGTAGGTGCCGACCAACGTCCTGGCGGCGGCATCCCAGGTGCCGGAGAACTCGACGAGTACATCGTCGACCCCCGCCACGGTGCCGCGACCCGTGGCCGTGATCACCCCGTCTTCGCCCAACGTGCCCGTCACATCGACCCACGGGTCGGACCCCGTGATCGCGATCTGCTGGGCGCTCCCGGTCTGGGCGAGTGGGCGAAGACGCAGGCTGGAGCCGCACGCCGCGCCGCCCGCTCCGCGCGTGAAGGTCGGTTGGCCGATGGGGGCGCCGTCCAGGCCGACCACCGAGGCTCCCGGCTCACCCCCGCTTCCGGGAGGGCTGCCGTCGCCGCCGGCGCCGCCGTTCCCGCCCAGACCGACGCCACCCACCCCTTCCGGCGCCTCCACGTTCTGGCCGAAGCCCCCACGGCCACCCCGAGCGCCGAGGCTTCCTCCGTCGCCGCCGGGCCCCCCGGGTCCGGCGTCCCCGAAGAAGACCTTCAGCAGGAGGCTGATTCCGGACCCCGTTCCGGCATCGAGTATGAAGGCGTCGCTTCCCGCCGGATCCGAGACCACGGCCACCTGTCCAAAGATCCCGGTATCGTTGCTCGCCGCACAGACGTCGGCGCCGGCGCCACCGTTCCCGCCGTCGGCCAGGGCGTCTGCGCCAACGACGCCCGGAGTCTGCCAGCTGTCGCCGGAGGTGCCTGCCCTCGCCGTCGCGGTGCCCCCCGCCGCCCCCGCGGGGCGTTCCCGAATCCCGTCGCCGCCGTCTCCCGCGGTGGCGCGCGCGACGCCTCCCGGACCGCCTGTCCGCCCCGGAGGAAGCGGCTGCCCTTGGTATCCGCCAGAGAGCCCCCCGGCGTCGCCGCCTTCGCCGGCTTCCGCGTTGGCGTCGCCTCCGGGTTGAGCGTCTTGTGCGCTCGTGGCGTCGACCCCGCGCGACGCCACTGCGGTAGCATTGCCGCCGCGCGCGCCGAAGCCGACCTGGGTGGTCAAACCGTCCAGCGGTCCGTCGAGCAGAGCCGGCGCTTCGATGCGCACGGAGCCACCCTCACCTCCCCGCCCGCCGAACGCTTCGACGCCGGGCGCACGAGGCAGACTCCCGTTTTCCTCCGCGGTCCCGGAAGCGGGGCCGCCCGGACCGCCATCGCCCGCAATCAGCGACGACGGGCCCTGCGTCGTGGCGATATCGAGGACCCCCGTCGGGGGGATGACGATGTGGACCGAACCCCCGGCACCGCCCGGCCCACCCGCAACGACGATGTCGGTCGAGGCCGTCTGCGATACGATCGCCCCGGCCCCACCCGCCTGCGCCTGGATCGTGGTTCGATCCAGCCGTACGCGTGCATTCGCGATGATGGTCGCCGGACTCCCGTCGGCCCGCGGGTCGGCCGGGTCGTCCTGGCTCGGTGCGGTCGAGGGGTCGGTGCGCAGCTCGGAGCGAGTCAGGTCGATGATGCCGGCGAAGGCGGACTGCGCGGCCGACGAGGTCGCGCCGCTCTGCGGCTCCCGCCCGAGTACCGGGGTCGCGCCCGGGGCGCTCTGGAGGGTGATCGGTCCAGACGAGACGACCGTACCGTCCGTCAGGTCGATTCCACCGGGAAGGTCGAGCACCACACCGGGAGCGTCGACGCCCCCGCGGGCCTGCGCGACGCACACGTTGGTCAGCGTCCCCGACACCACGGCCACGGCCTCGCCTTCGATCCGGAGGGCAGTACAGTCGCCCGCGATCGTTCCGGCGAGGGTCAGGGTGCCGGCGACGTCGACTCGGGTGTCGCCGGCCAGGGTGACGGTGATTCCGGCGGGGACAGTCACATCGCCCGCCACGACGTCACCGGACCACAACGTGTCGCGGCCGACGACGAGGTCGCGCCGGACCACGACCAGGTCGGCCCCCTGGATCACACCGTCCTCGCTGGCAGCGATGATCGCCGTGCCGTCGCTCACTCCGGTGATGCGTCCGCTTCCGTCGACGGTGGCGACGAGGGGGGCGGACGAACTCCAGGTCGGTGACGACGTTGTCAGGGGCGAGCCTCCCGCGTCGGTCACCGCGGCCGTCGCCTGCGCGTTCGACCCAGAGACGATCGAGTCCCGATCGAGGGTGACCACGATCGAGGCGGCCGACTGGTCGACCGTGACCGCACTGGACCCGGATACCGACGAACCCGCCGGGGAGGCGCTGATCGTGGCCGTCCCGGACGCCAGGGCCTCGACGCGACCGGACGCGTCGACCGAAACGATGCCGGGTGCGGACGACGACCAGGAGAAGTCGGCCGCCGGTACGCTCACCCGCGCCCCCGAAGCGTCGCGGGCTTCGGCGGTCAGCTGAAGCGTGCCGCCGAGGCTGTTGAGTGTCGGCGCCGGCGGGTCGACCACCACCTGCGAGATCGCCGCCGGGGTCGTGCCCCCGGGGTCTCCATCGTCGCCACATGCGAGCGTGAGTGCGGCGAGCGCGGCGACGGCCGCGATGGCTCGCCCGCGAGAGCGTATCGTCATCGAACTCCGAATCATCGAGCCCCGACTGCCGGATCGGTCGATCGGTGCCTCGGGGGGGACGGGGTGGGCCCAAACCGCGCGCTTCGGGCGAGGGTAGGGGTAGCCTCGACGCCCTGGCAAGTTACGGACTGGTCGTACGGGAACCGATACTGGAGTGGAACTTCCCGGTTCGAGAGGCCATCTTTGACCTTACCCGCCGTCGCGCCTCGTTCGCGGCGGCGCGAGGACTCCAGAGCGTCCAGATGCGATTCGGCCCACCGACTCCAAGCTCGACGACCGACCTGACCTTCGTCCTGTGTTCGCGAAACGATCGCTACCAGGGGGATGCGGTCTGGCGTCTCAGCACGGCGCTGAACTACCTGGCCATGCAGGCGGAGCGGCTCGACGTCGCGTCGCGCCTCGAGGTCCTCGTCTCCGACTGGGGGTCACCGACGCCTCTCCGGGAGGCCGTTGAGCTCACACCCGAGGCGGCTGCGCTGACTCGGTTCGTCGAGATCCCGTTGAGCCTGACCGAGGAGTTGCAGGGCAACAGTCCGTTTTGCGAAGTGCTGGCCAACAACGCGGCGATCCGGCGGGCGGCGGGCCGATTCGTCGGTCGGATCGACCAGGATACGCTCGTGGGTGCCGACTTCCTCGGGCGCTTCCTCTCGCTCGTCGAGTCGTCGGGTCGCGACCGCTCGCCGGAAGAGTCCGAACTGGCCGCGAGGGTCGAACGGTCGTTCACGTTCATCGGGCGTCGTGGGATCCCGCTGAGGTTCGCCGAGTCCTGCCCCGACATCGAGGTCGTGGCGAGCTACGTGGAGCGGTTCGGGCGCTACCTGCCCCGCGAGGGCAGCCGTCAGCGGCCCTGGTTCGACGCACCGGTCGGGGTTCTCGTCATGTCCCGAGATCTGTGGTGGGAGTACGGGGCCTACGATGAGACGCTGCGGTTCTGGGGCTTCATGGAGACGGATCTCGGACTCCGCACCGCTGTCCGGCATCAGCATCTCGACCTGGAGCGCTTCTGGGGGAGCGACTTCTTCCACCTGGGGCATACCTCACGGCGGCTGAAGCGGACCACCCGCCGGCGCAATCCCAGGTGTTACCCGAGTCGCCTTCATCCGAACGGCGATGCGTGGGGGTTGGCCGACTACGATCTCACCGTCGCCGATGCCGACGCCCGGCTCGCGTCGCCCACCGACCCGGGGCGGAGTCCGAGTGGCCTCATGGGATTGGCCGTCGGTGTTGCGGCGGAGCGGGTCGCCGAGGAGGCGATCGGCGCGGCGCGATGGGCGCGCGGCCTCGTGAAGGGCGACCGCATCCACCTGCCTCCACCTCCGAGCCGACTGGAAGAGCCCCCCCCGGTGCTGAACTACGTGCCGGCGGCCGGACAGGCGCAGCGTGCCTCCTGAGGTTCGCCGGATGACGTCGGCGCTCGCGTCGACGTCGGAGTTGAACCGCGACCCGGACGCCGTCCCCGGCGGCCGACCCACGGCCCTCTACCTCGGTCGCAATCTCCGGATGGGAGGGGCAGAGCGGGTGTGGGTCAGCTACGTCAACCACGCGCGCCGGGTGCGACCGGTCGGTGTGCTGCTCGACGCGCGGGGCGCCCTGCTCGCGGAGGTCGACGATCGCGTGCCCGTCTACGATCTCTCGGCAACGGACCCGGTGGTCGGCCCCGATCGGCGTCGCACCGGCCAGGCCCCCGGCGCCCCCTCCATCGAGAAGTGGAAGATCTTCCGGGAGGCACGCCGGCTGGCGCGGATCGTTCGCGAGACGAAGGCCGAGGTCGTCTCTTCGTTTCTGATGCGCTCCCACATGGTGGCGGCGCTGGCGCGGGATCTCTGGTGTCGCGACGTGAAGCTCGTCTTCAACGTGCACTCCATGATGATCCAGTCCGCGCCCCTGCTCTATCAGCACGCCGGCTCACGCGCGATCATGAAGGGCTTCCTGCGGTACGGGTTCCCTCGGGCCGAGCGTGTCGTCGCGGTGGCCGAAGGCGTGGCCGACGAACTCCGCGGACACGTGCCCGAACTCGGTGAACGCCTGTCGGTCGTACACAATCCGGTCGACCTCGAGACGATTCGAGCCGCGGCGTCGGAGGGGGGGGCGCTCCCCGCGTTCGACGGTCCGGTGATCGTGGCGGCCGGTCGCCTGGTCTGGCTCAAGGGCGTCGACGTGTTGCTCGATGCACTGGCCCGCTTCACCCCCGAACGTCGACCCCGGCTCGTGCTCGTCGGTGACGGAGAGGAGGCGCCGATATTGGAGCGCCAGGTCCGGCGCCTGGACCTCGCCGACCACGTGCACTTCGTGGGCCAGACGACCAACCCATGGGCCCACATGTCGCAGGCGACGGTGCTCGTGCTCGCCTCGCGCACCGAGGCCTTCCCGAGCGTGATCGGAGAGGCGATGGCTCTGGGCGTGCCCGTCGTGGCTACGAAGTGCGCCCCTGGCATCGAAGACTACCTGTGCCACGGCGAGTGCGGAGTGCTGGTCCCTCCCGAGGATCCCGCGGCTCTGGCCGAGGCCCTCGAACGGGTACTCGGAGACGCCGTGCTGAGAAAGCGCCTCGCCGAGCGCGGCAGGGACCGGGTCGAGGACTTTCGTATCGAGCGGGCCATCGACCGATACGAGGACCTGCTCCTGGACGTGGTTCGCGGCTGACGACGTCAGCCGAAGGCCGTGTTCAGGCGCTCGTGGTAGACGGCGGCGCGGCGCCGCCAGGTGTGGTGTGCGAGGATGTAGGCGATGGCCCGATCCCGGTCCCACGGCGTGTCCAACGCGTCCATCACGCGGTCGGTCAAGGCGTCGATATCGCCGGGCTTCACGCGAAAGCCCAACTCCGCCGCGTCGACGACGCCGTCGTTCGGGAATCCCGATTCGCTCACGATCGGTAGGCCGCACCGGAGGTAGTAGTAGATCTTGGTGCTCTCGTTGTTGTGCATGAACTCGCCCGCCGACACCACGAGGCCGACGTCGGCGTGATGCATGTACTGCCAGGAGGCGTCGTAGTCGACGGCCCCGAGATAGCGCACGGCGCCGGGATCGAGGCTCGAAGACTGTCCTGGTCCGACGACGTAGAGCGCCACGCCCTTCCGGGCGAGTCGCCGACCGAGCTGGTTCAGTTTGGTCGTGATGGTTCGGTGGGCCTCGGGCTGACTTCGAGGATGCTCCGAATAGAAGTTGCCGAGAAACACGACTCTCGGCCGTCCATCGGCGGGGTAGGGGTCGCGCGAGGGCGGGGGGATGCGCTCGTCGGCCGCCCCGGGCACGAGGAGCAGTCCGTCGGCGCGGCCGTGCGCCTCGGCGAACAGGTCGCGGGCGGCCTCGGTCAGCACGGTCACATGCCGAGCCGAGCGGGCGATGGCGTCCTGAATCCGGAAGAGGCGTTCGCGCTGTCTGCCGTAGAAGAAGATGCCCTCGGTATCGCGGTCGGCGACCACCGACCCGAGTTTGGCGACGACCCAGGGATGCCTCCCCCCGCCGTGCCGACGGAGGGTTTCGTATCCGCGGTGGAAGAGGGTCTTGATGGCGTCGTAGCGGCTCCAGCGGAGGCCGACCAGCGGGACCACCCGCACCTGCGGCGCTCCCGGGGCGGGCGCATGCCGCCGCCAGGGAAGCCGCCCGCTCGCGATATGCACCTCGTGTCCGAACTCGGCGAGGGCTGCCGAGATGCGCAGCCATCGGATGACTCCCATCTCGACCGGCTTCAGTTCGCGGCGAGACGGCGCGTACACGGTCACCACTCGGGCCATTCGCTGCCGTCTCTACCGGGGGGCGTACGAGGGAGTGCGAACCTGGCCGGCGAGCCGTCGTCGCTCAGGGCGCAGGGATCCGGCGTGGCACGACCACCGTGTAGTCGAAGTCGAGCACGACGGCCGGGTGGTACCCCCCATCGGCGTCCTTCAGCGGGTGATCGTGGCAAGCGCGGTCCTTGGTCGCCACGGTGCGGAGCCGAAGGGCCCCCACGGTCGGATGTCTCTCGACTGCGAACCGATCCAGGACTTCGCTCCACGCATACACCGTGTCGCCCGCGAATGTGGGGGCGGTGTGTCGCCCGCCGTTGATCGCTACGATCGAGTGGGCGTTTCCGAGTCCGTTGAACGAGAGCGCCCGGGCGAGGCTGATCAGGTATCCCCCATAGATGATCCGTCGGCCGAACCGACGATCCTCTTCGACGTGCTGGTTGAAGTGCACCCGCGCCGTGTTCTGGAAAAGCCGGCAGGCGGTCATGTGTTCGGCTTCTTCGATCGTGATGCCGTCGACGTGGTCGATGCGCTCCCCGATGGCGTAGTCCTCCCACAGGTGCGGGCTGCCGGCGAGGCCGATGTCGTAGTCGGGGGTGGCCGCCCACGGCGCAGCCACCTCGCGTGGTGCGACCGCCTCGGCCAGTTCGGGGACGACCACCTCGGGGGCGGGCGCTCCGGCGTCGCGTTTGGGCACGAGCACCCAGCGGTCGTAGGCGACGACCACCTCGTCGCGCTGGTTCATTCCGGTCGTGCGTACCCACACGATCCCGTTCGTACCCTTGCTCGTCTGACGGACCCCGGTGACGGTCGATACCGCGCGAAGGGTGTCGCCGGGATACACGGGGACTCCAAAGCGGCCCTGTGCATAGCCGAGGTTGGCCGTCGCGTTCAGTGACACATCGGGCACGGTGCGCCCGAAGACGACGTGGAAGGTCAGGAGGTCGTCGACGGGCGCGCGGTCGAGGCCGAGCGACTGGGCGAACGTCGCCCCCGACTGGAGAGCAAACCTCGATCCGAACAGTCCCTGGTAGACCGCGACGTCGCCCTCCGTCACCGTACGGGGCGTGGCGTGCACGATCTCGCGGCCCACCACGAAATCCTCGAAGTAGTTGCCCCCGTCGACCTTCGACTCGATCGGGCGGTCAGAAGCCATAGGCCTCGGCGAGTTCGGGATCGCGCCTCGCCACGAGCCGGGCGAGGTCGACCATCACCTTCGCCTGCTTCCAGCTGGCATCGTCCTGCATCTTCCCGTCGATCATCGCCACGCCGGAGCCGTCGGGTACGGCGTCGAGAATGCGCTTGGCGAAGCGCACTTCATCGGGGTCGGGGCTGAACACACGTTTGGCGATCGGGATCTGGCTCGGGGCCAGCGTCCACGCTCCGTCACACCCCATCAGGAAGGCATTGCGAAACTGCGACTCGCAGGCGGCTTCGTCGTGGATGTCGCCGAAGGGGCCGTAGAACGCGCCGATCCCATGGCTCCGGCAGGCATCGACCATCCGGCCCACCGTGTAGTGCCACAGGTCCTGTTGCGAGAAGGCACGTGTGTCGCGCCCCTCCACCGGGTCGGCCAGCACCCCGTAGGAGGGGTGCCCCCCGCCGATGCGCGTCGTCTTCATGCCACGCGAGGCCGCGAGGTCGGCGGGTCCGAGGCTCAGCCCGTGCATGCGCGGACTCGCTCCGGCGATCGCCTCGACGTTCTTCACCCCCTGCGCCGTTTCCAGAAGGGCGTGGATGAGAATCGGCCGCGTCAGGCCGTGGCGGGCCTCGAGTTGGGCGAGGAACTGATCCACGAAGGCGATGTCCCACGGTCCCTCGATCTTGGGAATCATGAGCACGTCCAACCGATCGCCGACGGCCGACACGATCTCCATCGTGTCGTCGAGGAACCACGGGCTGTCGAGGCCGTTCACGCGCACCCAGAGGGCGGCTTCGCCCAGATCGGCGTCCCGCGCCACCTCGATGAAGCCGTGGCGTGCCGCCTCCTTGTCGTCGATGGGAATCGCGTCTTCGAGGTTGCCGCACAACACGTCGACACCCGCTGCGATCGTCGGGATCTTCGCCCGCACCCGCTCGTTGTGGGGTGGAAAGAAGTGGATCATGCGCTCGGGCCGCACGGGCCGTTCGCGAAGGGGCGCGGGGGCGCCGAGGGCCAGCGGCTTGTAGAAGTCGATCGGGGCGCGCATCAATCGTGGGGTTGGGGTGGACCGTCGCGGGCGGCGTCGGCAAGGAGTTCGGGATCGGGGCCGGCCACGATGCCGGCGTCGTGCAAACGGCCGACTTCGGCTTCGCCGAGCCCCAGAACCCCGAGCAGGACCTCATCGGTGTGCTCGCCGAGGAGCGGGGCGCGTACGGGGGTGGGGCGGGGGAGGGCGCCGAAGTCGATCGGGGGGCCGGGCACCAACCAGCGTCCCATGCCGGGCTGGTGGAGTTGGGCGAACATCGGGTTGTCGGTCGACAGGTCGGGGTCGTCGGCCAGTGCTCGCTGCACCGTGCGGTAGGGTCCCCAGGTCACCCGGTGTTCGTCGAGCACGGGGCGGATCGCAGCGAGCGTCTTCGCCCCGACCCAGGCGGCGAGGACGCGACCGATCTCGCGGCGGGCGCGGTATCGATTGCCCACCTCATCGAGATCGAGCCCGAGCGCCTCCCCCAGAGCGTCGAATCGGGGGCTCAGCCCCGTGGCCCTCAGGAGCCGCCGCCACTGCGACCCCGTGAGGCCGACGATCATGATCCGCTGGCCGTCGAGCGTCTCGAAGTCGCGACCGAAGGCGCCGAACAGGTCGTTCCCGGCCTTCGGTCGATCCACCTCGGCGAAGGTGGCCTCGGCGATGAACCCGAGGTGGCCCATGGTCGCCAGAGCGACGTCTTTCAGCGCGAGCCGCACGTACTGGCCTTCGCCCTTCAGGCGTCGATGCCGCTCGGCGGCGAGAACGGCCGTGGCCATCATCTGGCCGGTGATCAGATCCCACGCGGGGAGCACGTGATTGACGGGGCGCGCGTCGCCTTCGGGACCCGTCATCGCCGGGAGGCCGGTCTGCGGATTCACCGTGTAGTCGACCTCCGACCCTCCGTCTCGGCGACCGACGAGGTTGACCATGATCAGGTCGGCGCGGTGACGCGACAGCGCCGCGTAGTCGAGCCACCCTCGGGCCGGGAAGTTGGTCGAGAAGATCCCGCTCTCGGCTCCGGGCGCCGCGATCAGCGCGGTGAGCAGCTCCTGTCCCCGTTCGCTGCGGAGGTCGACCGCGATCGACTTCTTGCCCTTGTTGAGGCCGGCCCAGAACAGGCTTCCGACGCCGTTGGGCGCGAGTGGCCACCGACCGTAGTCCAACCCCCCACCGATGGGATCGAACCGGATCACCTCGGCGCCGAGCTGCGCCAGGGTCATGCCCCCGAGCGGTGCGGCGACGAATGCGCTCCCCTCGATGATGCGCAGGCCGGCGAGGATTCCGCCCGGTTCGCTCATATGGCCTTCTTCTCGATGAGCGCGGCGATCTGGTCGTCGTCGAGACCCAGCAGGCCCTTGAGAATGTCGACGGTGTGGGCTCCGAGCCGGGGTCCCAGATGCCGAATCTCACCCGGTGTCTCCGACAACCGAGGCAACACGGCGGGGACGATGATCGTCTCGCCGACGTCGGGATCGTCGACCGCCACCATGGTGCGTCGGGCGTGGAACTGCCGATCGCCGAAGATGTCGGCGATCGTGTTGAGCGGCCCGGCGGGGGCGCCCTGTGCATGACACCGCTCGAGGATCTCGGCGCAGGTGTGCGAACCGCACCAGTCGCGGACGATTTCGTTGACGTCGTGGTGGTGCTCGAGTCGCACCTTCTGGAGCCCGAACACGTGGTTCGCGGCCAGCTCCGGCTTGCCCATCGCCTCGGCCAGTCGCGCGAAGAGCTTGTCGGTGGGGCAGGTGATGGCGACCCACCGGCCGTCGCTCGTGGGGAAGTGACCGTTGGGACAGGCGTTTTCGTTGTTGTTGGGCCCCTTCCGTTCCCGCACCATGCCGTTCTTGCCGTAGGCCGGCGCCAACTCGCCCGTGCAGCGGAAGACCGACTCGTAGAGCGCCGCGTCGACGTACTGACCCTCGCCGGTCAGGTCGCGATGACGCAGCGCCATCAGGATCCCGATGGCGCCGTAGATTCCGGTCATGTAGTCGCCGAGCGTGGTCGACCCCGGGGTGACCGGGACGCCGCGCGGCATTCCCGCGAGATACGCCAGGCCGCCCACCGCGTGGGCGACGCGCGCGAAGCCCGGTCGCTGCTTGTACGGACCCGTCTGTCCGTATCCGGTGACCCGCAGCATCACGAGGCGAGGGTTGATCTCGTGCAGCACGTCCCATCCCAACCCCCAGCGCTCCATGGTGCCGGGGCGGAAATTCTCGACCAGCACGTCGGCCTCCGCGACGAGCCGCTTCAGGATCTCCTGACCCTCTTCCAGCCTGAGGTTCACGGTGAGCGACCGCTTGTTTCGGGAGTCGCCCAGCCAGGTCACGGTGTCGCCGACGGAGGTCGGGGTACCGAATCGCCGCAGTGAACAGCCCACATCCGGCTGCTCCACCTTGATGACGTCCGCGCCGAACTCGCCGAGGATCGAGGCCGCGTAGGGCCCGGCGATGACGGTTGCGAGATCGAGCACCCGGATGCCTGCGAGAGGGAGGTCGCGCGAGGGGACGGTATTCATGTCAGATGACCTTCTCGGCTCGAAGCGCCGCGAGCTCGTCGTCGCTGAGCCCGAGCAGCTCGCGCAGCACGTCGTCGGTGGCATCGCCCAGCGGTGGTCCCAGGTGCGTGATCCGGCCCGGCGTGGCCGAGAGTCTGGGAAGCACGCCGGGCACGACGACCTCGCCCACACCGGGCACGTCGACCGGGACCAGCATCTCCCGCGCCTGGAAGTGCTCGTCTTCGAAGATGTCGGCGATGCTGTTCACCCCTCCGCACGGAACCTGGGCGTCGAGGCACAGCGCCATCACCTCGGCGCGGGTGTGCGATTCGACCCAGCGCACGACCATCGCGTCGACGGCCTCGCGGGCGGCGAGCCGGTTGGCCTGGACGCCGTACATCTCGGGGTCGGCCAACTCCGGTCGTCCCATCGCCTGGGCGAGTCGCTGAAACATGCGATCGGTCGTGCAGGCGATCGCGACCCAATGATCGTCGCGAGTTCGGAAGTGACCGTGGGGTACCGCGACGAAGCTGCCGGCGCCCTGACGTTCGCGGATCGTACCGAACAGCCCGTAGACGCCCGCCATCTCGTCGAGGGTGCGGAAGACGGACTCGAAGATGGCCACGTCGATGACCTGGCCACGACCGGTCTTCTCGCGGTGGCGCAGCGCCAGAAGCACCCCGACCGCACCGTGCAGACTCGAGATGTAGTCCCCCAGCGGCACCGATCCCGGGACGACGGGGGATTCTCCCGGGAATCCCGCGAGGTACGACAGACCCGAGTAAGCGTGCGCGATGTGTGAGAAAGCAGAGCGCTCCCGATACGGTCCGGTCTGGCCGTATCCCGACACCCGCAGGAACACCAGACCCGGATTCGCTTCGCGGAGCACGTCCCAGCCGAGCCCCCACTCCTCCATCCGACCGGGGCGGAAGTTCTCGATCAGGACATCGAACTGTGCCACCAACTCGAGAAACAGCTCCACCCCGCGTGGCTGTCGAAGATCGAGTGTGACGGAGCGACGGTTGCGAGCCTCGCTCAGAAAGGCGAGGGTGCGGTTCTCCTCGTCGGTTGCGCTGCCGAATCGGCGCAGTGGGTCGCCGGCGACGGGGTGCTCGATCTTGAGCACGTCGGCGCCGAACTCGGCGAAGATCGAGGCGGCGTGGGGGCCGGCGATGAAGGTCCCGAGATCGAGCACGCGGACGCCTCGCATCGGTAGGGGACCTTCGCTGCCTCGCGACGCCTCGGCACCGGCGGTGGGGTGTCCTTCTGAGTCGGATGCTCGCACCGTATCGTCGAGTCCGGGAGGGTCGGTGGTTCGCTCGGAGCCCGCGAGCGGGGTAGGTACACACGGAAGGGGCAACGATGAGTATCCAGGCGCAAGAGGACTATCAGGATTGGGTGGGTCGGACCCAGACCGTCGACGACGAGATGGCTCCCGCGGCGGCGCGCGGGGCGGCCGCACTCTTCGGGCGGAGTGATCTCGAAGTCGCCACCGGCCGCGTACTTCCGGCCCTCTGGCACTGGTTCTACTTCCTGCCGATGGCCGACCAGGCACGCCTCTCGGAAGATGGCCACCCGGAGCGGGGCGACTTCATGCCGCCGGTGCCGCTGCCGCGCCGTATGTTCGCCGGAGCGCGCGCCCGCTTCGTCCGTCCCCTCGTCCTGGGGCGACCGGCCCGCCGGGTATCGGAAATTCGCTCGGTCGCGATGAAGCGGGGTCGCTCGGGTGATCTCGCCTTCGTGACGGTGGGCCATACGATCCATCAGGATGGCGCGGTGTGTGTGGAAGAGGAGCGCGACATCGTGTACCGGGAGGCGGGAGGGGCCGTGCCCGCCCCGGAGCGCGCGGAGCCCCACGCGGTGGATGCGGGCGTGTGGGAGGAGTGGGTCGAGCCCGATCCGCCGATGCTCTTCCGCTTCTCGGCGCTGACCTTCAACGCCCATCGGATCCACTACGACCGACCGTATGCCATGCAGGTAGAGGGGTATCCCGGGCTCGTAGTGCACGGGCCGCTCACGGCGATGCTCCTCGCCGAACTCGTGCGCCAACACGACCGTCGCCCGCTGGCGGCCTTCTCGTTTCGCGGGCGGGCCCCGCTCTTCGACCTGTCGCCGGTCCGCCTTCTTGGCCGACCCGGGGGCGCCAAGGTGGAGTTGGAGGCCCGAGGCGGCGACGATCGCCGGGCGCTGACCGCGATCGCGGAACTGGAGGGTTCGAGGTCCTAGTGTAGTGTCGCCAAAGTCTGGTGACCGCCGAGGGTGCGGAGGCGCCGCGGGAGCGAGGCGGAACGACGCGGCGTAGCGATAGCTACGGCAAGGAGTTCCAACGACGCACCCCGTGGATGCCCCCGCGCACGAACGGCATCAGGACTTTGGCGACACTACACTAG
>JANQNV010000277.1 GCA_028279425.1 Longimicrobiales bacterium
CTCCTTGCCGTAGCTATCGCTACGCCGCGTCGTTCCGCCTCGCCCCCGCGGCGCCTCCGCACCCTCGGCGGTCACCAGACTTTGGCGACACTACACTGGAAGGACGTCAGCCGCCGACGCGAAAGCGGAGACGAGACCGCCCGTCGATCATCAGGTCGAGTTGGCCCCCGTCGATCCGATACCCGTCGGCGTTGTGCATGATGTCGAGAACCCGCGCCTCGAGCGCGTTTCCGTCGTCATCCGGACACGCCCTACGGGTCGTGACGAGGGGTCCGAAGGTGACCGTCGTGCCGCCGGCGCGATACGGTCCCGTGAACCCGTTGCAGCCGGCGAAGCCTTCTACTCGACCCTCCGTGGGGTTCACACGGAACCACGGGGCCCGGTCCCCAAGGTCGACCCCGTCACCGTCGATCGAGCGAAGCGTCCACGTGGTGTTTTCGAGATAGTCGCCCGAGCCGCCGGGAGCAGGCGGGCCGCCGCACCCCGTCGACAGGAGGGCGGCGGCCACCAAACCAGCCAGTCCGAAACGGCGCACCGGAATCATTCCGTCAACCGACGGCCTCGACCGGGGGCAACTCCGCCTCGAGCATTTCGGGCAACTGCATGGGCTGCCAGATCTGCAGCATCGGGAAGGTGCAGAAGAACCACCGGACCGAGAGACAGAACAGGCCGAGGAATCCGACGGCCGTCCCCAGGTGAAACATCATGGCGGTCGACGAATACTCCGGCACGATCGAGGGCGTGACCAGGAAGTAACGCTCGTTCCACAGCCCGAAGAGGATGATGCCCGTGGCCATCTGCAGCCAAGTGGGGTTCATCTTGGCCTTGCGACCGAGGAGGCTGGCAAAGGGCAGCAGGAAGCAGAAGATGATCACGGTGAGAGAATACGCCCCCCACCCCTCGCCGGAGCGGTTGATCATGTAGCTCTGCTCCCACGGCAGCTTACCGTACCAGATCACGATGTACTGGGCGAAGAACAGGTAGGTCCAAAACACCGTGAAGCCGAAGGCGAGCTTACCGATGTCGTGGCGCTGCTGAATGCCGACCGCGCGCTCGACCTGCGCATCCTTGCGGCGAAGGATCAGAGCCGTGAACGCGGTCAGCGCGATTCCGCCCCAGAAGGCCCCCATGAAGTACCAGCCCCCGAACAGGGTGCTGAACCAGTGCGGGTCGAGCGACATCGCGTAGTCGTACACGGTGAAGCTCATGAATGTGGCGTAGATCAACCCGAATGCGGGAGCGAGCCGGCTCATCTTCTGCCAGCTGCGCACCTCCTCCTGCTCCTGACCGGCCCACCCGGACATGAGGCGCTTCCGCCACGAGGCCTGCCCCGCGTCGAGCTTGGTTTCGTCGACGAGGCCCATGTCGGGCCGGACGGCGAGGTATACGAAGTACAGCGCCGTCCCGAACAGGACCAGCAGACCCACCACAGTGCGCGCGCGCAGCATCGGAAGGTTGAGATACGCCGCCTTCTTCTGGACGATCGGGTCGTACTCCATCTTCTCGATCCAGGGAAAGAACTCTTCCCCCAGGCCAAGCATCGGAAGCATGAGGATGAAGGCGACCGGAAGGTACGCCGCAAAGGCGGCGCTGACGCGCCGCAGCGACCAGTTCCACTTGGCCTTCACGATCGTCGTGGCGGCGGCGAACATCACGGCGCCCATGGCGATGCTCGAGAAGAACATCCAGTTCGCCACGTAGCTCGACCATGCAGCCACGGCGTCTTGCTGCAGCGACATGAAGAAGGCGGCGAAGCCGAGCACCGCCATCGCGCCGAACACCATGGTCGCCTTCGAGGAGCGCTCGAGAAAGCGTACCGGGATCTCGTCGGGAATGTGGATGTGCGCCATCGCTCAACCCTCTCCGTTGGCTTGGTCGCCCGGGGTGTTACCCTGGGAGGTGTTGTAGTCCTGCTGCAGCTGCCGCACGTAGTTCACGATGTTCCAGCGATCGAAGTGGGTGACCTGATGACCATACGCGGGCATGGACGCCCGGCCGACCCGGATCATTCCATAGATGTATCCGTCCGGGTACGCCTGCACCGTTTCCATGGCGAGGTTGAAGGCGGCGAGGGCAGGCCACTTCTCGAGGATGTACGCCTCGGCTCCCAGCCCGGCCGCACCGTGGCAGACCGCGCAGTACCGGTTGAAGAGCTCCTCGCCCCGCTCGAGCGACTGCGCATCGGAGGGCACCGGATTCTCGAGCCCGGCGAGCAGTTCGTTGGCCGGGTTGGAGGTCTGAGCCTGGGTGAAGTCCGGCACGATGTAATCCTGCTCCTCCGGCGTGCCGAGATTCACCGAGTTGCGATCCGCCGGGAAATTGCCCGAAGAGAACGACACGGCGCCTTCCGCCGGCAGACGCGTGTTCTCGTACGGATCGAACGACGGCTGGTCGCGCATCGACCGACCGAAGATCGAGACCATCGCGTCGTCGAGGGTATTGCAGGCGGTCGTCGACGTCAGAAGGACCGCAACCAAGCCGAGCCGCATCAGATTACGCATCGGAACCCTCCCGGAGCTCGACCGGCTGGTACTTCTCGAGGATCTCCCGTACCTCCGCCGACCGCTGGTCGGCCCGCACCGCGATCCCGTACCGCCCTGAGGTGAACTCCGGGTCATAGATGACGGTGGGCACAGGGTTGGGCAGTCGGCTGAGGATGAACAGACCGACCACCGTCGACAACGCTCCGAAGAGAATCGTCAACTCGAAGGCCGGAATGACGTAGGCGGGGATCGACAGGACCGGCTTCCCACCCGTGATGAGCGGCCAATCCATCGAGGCGAACGAAGGAAAGGCGAATCCCGTAGCGGTGCCCGTGAGCGCACCGACCAACGTGAACACACGCACGGGACTTTGGTCGTAGCCCATGGCGTGCTCGATATGGTGGTCGGGATACGAGCAATACGCCGTCATGTCGTCCGAGAAGCCGGCCTTGCGGAGCTCCCCGATGGCGTCGATGCAGTCGTCGAGATAGTCGAACGAAGCGAGAAGAGAGTTGCTCATCGTCAGTGTCCTCCCTCGTGGGCCTTCCTCCGCTTCAACGGAGCAATGACCTCCTTCAACTCGGCGATCGCCACCGGCGGCAGCATGCGAATGAAGATCAAGAACCAGAACGAGAACCAGCCGAAGCTACCGAGGAGAATCCCCATCTCGACCACCGAGGGGCGGTAGACGCCCCAGGCGAACGGCTCGTACTCGTGCGACAGCGACGTCACGATGATCACGTACCGTTCGAACCACATGCCGATGTTGATGAAGATCGTGACCACGAAGAGGGCGGGGATCGAGTGCCGCACCCTCTTGAACCAGAGCATGAGGGGCACGAGCCCGTTGCAGATGAGCATGATCCACGTCGCCCACCAGTAGTGGCCGAACAACCGGTTCCAGAACATCTGGCGCTCGGGCGGCTCACCGCTGTACCAGGCCATGAAGAACTCGGTCAGGTACGCGTACATCACGATGGCCGAGGTCAGCATGACCAACTTCGACAACGCGTCGAAGTGTTTCACCGTCAGATAGGCCTCGAGCTTGAAGACCTTCCGAATCGGGACCATGAGCGTGATGACCATGGCGACACCCGAGAAGATGGCCCCCGCCACGAAGTAGGGCGCAAACACGGTGGCGTGCCACCCGGGCACGATGCCCATGGCGAAGTCCCACGAGACGACCGAGTGCACCGAAAGCACCAGAGGCGTGGCGAGTGCGGCGAGGAAGATGTAGGCCTTGCCGAAGTGGTGCCACTGACGGTCAGTACCCCGCCACCCCATCGCCACGATCGAGTAGAGCTTCTTGCGGAAGCCGGTCGCGGAGTCGCGGGCGGCGGCCACGTCGGGGATCAGCCCGAGGTAGAAGAACACCGCCGAGACGGTGAAGTACGTGGTGACCGCGAAGACGTCCCACACGAGCGGCGACCGGAAATTGGGCCAGAGGAACCGCTGGTTGGGGTACGGAATCAGCCAGTACGCATGCCAGACCCGGCCCACGTGGATCAACGGGAAGAGCCCGGCGGTCATGACGCCGAACACCGTCATGGCCTCGGCGGCTCGGTAGACCGACTGCCGCCAAGGTGCGCGGAAGAGAAACAGGATCGCCGAAATCAGCGTGCCGGAGTGCGCGATGCCGACCCAGAACACGAAGGTCGTGATGTAGGCACCCCATCCCACCGGGCTGCTCAGCCCGCTGACCCCGATGCCTCGGTAGACCTGCCAGCCCCACGACAAGAACAGGATACCGACGCAGGCGGTGGCCATGGAGAAGAGGATCCACCACCCCTTACCCGGGGTCGAGAGCATCCGCAGGATGTCTCGGTTGACCTCGCTGTGATGCGAGACGTCCGGGTGGGTCTGAGCGCCCCGTTGCTGTGATTCGGTAATGGTCGCCATAGTCGACTCAGTGCGCGGCCGAGGCCACTTCGTGGAATGTGACCTTCTTCATGTAGTTCACACCGGGCTGGGTATTGATGAGCGCGTCGAGCACGCGGTACGTCCGCTCGTTCTCGACCAGCTGCGAAACACGCGACTGCGGATCCCGCAGGTCGCCGAAGACCATGGCCTCGGCGGGGCAACTCGCCTGACATGCGGTGACGATCTCGCCGTCCCGAACGGCCCGCCCTTCGAGCACTGCTTTGTTCTGGGAGTCCCGGATCCTCTGAACGCAGAACGAGCACTTCTCCATGACCCCATTCTGGCGAACCGTCACATCGGGGTTGAAGGCCCAGTTCATCGGCTCCGGGACATCGGTGTAGGTGTACCAGTTGAAGACGCGCACCTTGTACGGGCAGTTGTTGGCGCAATACCGCGTGCCCACGCAGCGATTGTAGATCTGGCCGTTGAGGCCGTCCGGCGTGTGGTATGCCGCGAAAACCGGGCAGACCGGCTCGCACGGCGCGTTGCCACAGTGCTGGCACATCATGGGTAGGTGCCGCACGTCGACCGGACCCGCATGGTGCGCGTCGACGATCTCGTAGTAGCGCTCGACCCGAATCCAGGCGAGGTCGCGGCCCATCGCCAGCTCGTCTTCACCGACCCAGGGCACGTTGTTTTCGGACTGACAAGCCACCACGCACGCCGAGCACCCCGTGCACTTGTCGAGATCGATCGCCATGCCCCACCGGGGCGTCTCCTCCGGGTTGGCATAGTCGCCGTACTGGGCACCGGGCAGGGGATACGCCGTCGGCTCGCCCTCGGTCTCGACCGGGACGAAACCTCCCATGAGCTGCATCTCCGACAGCCCGTGCTCGTCTTGTCCGTATCCCTCGCCAGCCTCGCCGTAGTCGCCCTCTTCGTGGCCGAGGTCGGCGAGTGCGATCGCAGGGGCGATGTTGCGATCATGCTGCGTGTCCGCGCCTTCGATCGTAGCGAGCTTGTAGCGCTCGCCGGTCGGCGTAAGCGATACACGCGTGGACAGGTGGACGAGCGCACCGGACGGCTGCTCCGCGACGGCGGGCAGAAGCTCCAGGGCATTCACCCCTCGGCCCGTACCGTACCGACCGGCGACCGTGCGCCCCGCACCCAACGCCAGCCCGACGGTGCCCTCGCGGATCCCGGGGTAGGTCCAGACCGGCACTTCGAGCGACCCGTGGGGCGAAGCCACCTGTACCACATCACCGTTGCGAACCCCCAGGCGATCGGCGGCATCCGGATGCACCTCGATCCACGAATGCCATGCGATCTTCGAAACCGGGTCGGGGAGCTCGAGCATCCAGGGCCGCGACGCGAACTTGCCGTCCCCGAACCGTGACGAGGGATACACGACGAGCGCGAACTCACCGTCGCCGTCGAGGGCGGGCACGTCGAACGACAGGGCGACGTCGGGCTCGCGCAGGGTCACGGCCGCGTCGTCGGCAGTGGTGGGCACCGTCACCGACCCCTTCTTCAGGACCGACTGCCACCACATCTCGAAATCGTCACCCGTGTCGGCGAGAGCGTGCAGTTCTTGCCAGCGCGCAACGAGGTGGTCGAACACGGTGGCCGGCCCGAAGGCACGTCCGATGCGGGCCCCGACGGAAAGGAGAACGTCTCCGGTCTGCTTCGCGTCGAAGTGTGGTACCGGCTGCATGGCGGGCTGCTGAACCGCATACACGCCGGGCAGCGGATTGGAATCGCCCCACGCCTCGAGGAAGAAGCGATCCGGAAGGATGAGGTCGGCGAGCGCCGCGGTTTCGTCCGGCTCCGTGGCGAACGACACCTTGAAGGGGACCTGCGCGAAGGCCTCGGCAAAGCCCGAGGACGCCGGAAGGGAGAAGGCGGGGTTGGTGTCGTGCACGAGGACGACATCGACGTTACCTCCTGCCATCGACGCGATCGCCGACTCCATCTCGCCATACGCCGGGGCCCCCATGCTGGCCCGGAACGGTGAGAGGTGCATGGTGGATCCGACGTTACCGCCGACCGCATTGAGGACGTGAACGGCGAGGTGGGCCGCGGTCGCGTTCCGGTGGTGACCCGCCACGCCCGGTCCGAGCGCCAGGGAGGGCCCGGCAGCGAAACGAGCCGCCAGGTCGCGCAGCGTCTCTTCTTCGATCCCCGCGGCCGCAG
Source organism: Longimicrobiales bacterium (assembly GCA_028279425.1). Classification (GTDB taxonomy): domain Bacteria; phylum Gemmatimonadota; class Gemmatimonadetes; order Longimicrobiales; family Gaopeijiaceae; genus Gaopeijia. The sequence continues at coordinate 6,537 of JANQNV010000277.1, forward strand.
CTGCGGTCGCCGGATCGTAGGAGGCGAGCAGGTCGGCGTACGGACCCGCATCTGCGCCGCCTGCCACGAGAACCGCGGCCATCCCGAGCGCGACAGCCGTCTCGGCGCCCGGATCGACCGGCACCCATTCGTCCGCATTCTGCCCGGTGAGCGAGAGGCGCGGTCCGACGAACACGAACTGGCCCTTTTCGCCGTGATCTTCCCCACTCATCCGCGCGAACCCGCGCGCGAGCGTTCCGGGCGCCAGCCACGTCTCGAGGAAGTCCGCGCCGAAAGAGATCAGGAAGTCGGCCGGCTCGATGTCGTAGTGCGGGATGACGTCTCTACCGAAGGCGATCCGCGTCGCCTCGCGAAGCGGGGCCAGGGAGAGCCCGTCGTGCCGCACCCGGCTACCACCGACCGCCGACACGAACCCGTCCATGACATCGGAGAGGGTCGGGCCCGCATGGCCATTCAGCAGGAGGACATTTCCGCCCGCGCCCTGCAGACGCTCCGCGAGGAGAGCCTCGGCCTCGTCCCAAGAGATATCTTCGAGCGCACCGTTGCGACGCACCTTCGGCCCCGTGAACCGGTCGGGGTGATAGAGTCCCTGAACGGCGGAATGGCAGTGTGTCGCGAGAGCGCCCTGCGACGCGTCGTGGTTCGGGTTGCCCTCCACCTTGACGACGCGCCCTTCCCGGGTCCGCACACGAAGTCCATATCCGCTCGCGCACTCACCGGATACGGTCGTGTACCACGTCGCCACTCCGGGCGTGATGTCCTCGGGGGGGACGACATACGGGAGAAGGGTTTCGGCGGTCTGGGTGGAGCAACCGGTGAGCCCGGCCGACGCTCCACCGACTCCGAGGACCTTGAGAAAGTCCCGACGCTTGATGCCTTCAGTCATGGATAGTCGCGTCCTGGCGGATCAGTAGTGACAGACGGTGCAATCGCGATTTACGTCCTGCTCCACGTGGCAGCTGATGCACCACCCCATCTTTCCCTTCCCCCACGCCTCGTCGGGCTCGACGAGGACGCCCATCTCCTGCACCTGGCCGTGACACTGCTGACAGGCGAGGCCCGCATTGATGTGCCGCATGTGGGGGAAGTGCACGTGGTCGGCCACCTTGTGGATCCGGACCCACGGAATGCTCTCGCCTGCGTCGTAGTACTCCCGGATCTTCGCCACTTCCTGGGGCTGCTGGGCGCCCGGGATCATCGTGTGGCAGCCCATGCAGGTCGAAACCGGCGGGATACCGGCATCGACCGAGCGCTCGGCCGAGAAGTGGCAGTACTGACAGTCGATCTGGTAGGTGCCCGCGTGGGTGTTGTGCGGGAACTGGATCGGCTGGGGGTTGGGGGCCTGAGCGACGGGTGCGGCAGGAGCCGCCTCGCTGGTCGCTGCGGGGTCCTGCGCCGAGACGAAGGCCAGTGTGCCCGCGGTCGCTACTAAAGCGACGGCGCCAAGAATCCATTGCCTCTGCATAAGCCGTGCACCGGTAAGACGAAATGACGTACTTCTTCTGACCTGAAAACTCCCGAACGCCCTACGAAAATCTACCGACGCGCCGGGTCGCAAAAAGACCGAGCATTTTAGACGAGGCCCTATGGGGTGTCAACGAAATCAAAGCCGATTTCGGACCCTTCCAGCTTTGCCTGGTGTTATAGTGCCGCCCTTCGTAGGCGGACAGAACACCCCTACGCACGCCAAGTGTTCCGGTGGACCTCATGGAGTCGATGACGGACTCTCCCGCTGCGGCCGAAATCCAGCCTCGACTCCGCCAACTCGACCGGCTGGTCGACGCGGTGGAAACCGTCTTTCACGGCAAGACCCGCGTCGTGCGGCTGGCGCTCGCCGCCCTCCTGGCCCGAGGTCACATCTTGTTCGAGGATGTTCCGGGAGTCGGTAAGACGACGCTCGCGCACGCCCTCGCCCACGCGCTCGGGCTCACGTTTCGGCGAGTGCAGTTCACCTCCGACCTCCTGCCGTCCGACGTGCTCGGTGTCTCGATCTACAACCCGAGAACCAGCGAGTTCGAGATCCGCGAGGGTCCGGTCTTCACACAGGTGCTGCTCGCCGACGAGATCAATCGGGCACCGCCCCGGACGCAGAGTGGTCTCCTCCAGGCGATGCAGGAAGGCACCGTCACGATCGACGACCGCACCTTTCCACTGCCGCGGCCGTTCCTGGTGCTCGCCACGCAGAACCCGCTCGAGCACTTCGGAACGTATCCGCTTCCGGAAAGCCAGCTCGACCGGTTCCTCATGCGTCTCACAATCGGGTATCCGGACGCCGAGGCGGAGCGGCGGATACTGCTCGAATCGGGTGCGGGCGGGGCGCTGGAAGACCGGATTCGACCGGTGTTCGACGCCCCCGAGGTGGTGCGCCTGCAAAACGAGGTGGACGGGGTCCATGCCGACCCATCGATCGTCGACTACCTCATGCGAATCGTGGCGCGGACCCGCGAGTCCGCTGCCTTCAGCCTCGGAGTGAGCCCCCGGGGATCGGTAGCCCTGTTCCGGGCCTCCCGGGCCTTTGCCATGACCCGGGGTCGGAACTACCTCGTACCCGACGACGTGCGCGATGTCGTGGTGCCTTGCCTGGCCCACCGCCTCCTGCCCTCCGGCATGACCGCCGCGACCCTCGACGCCCACGAACAGTCATCGGCGCTTCTGGGCGCGCTTCTCGACGAGGTGGAGGTCCCCGTTTGACGCGATCGTCCGCGAGCACCCCACACGGCGTTCTCCGGGCGACTTTCGCGGCGATCCGGGCGTGGCGACGCCTTTCGTTCACCACCGCCGGGTGGATCTTCGTCCTCGGAGCGCTGGCGGTCGGCTTCGCGGCCGTGAATACCGGAAACAATCTGCTGTATCTACTTCTGGGAGCGATGCTCGGCGCCACGGCCGTGAGTGGCTGGGTGTCGGAACAGACGATCCGCAGAATCGAGGTCACCCGCCACGTGCCACGCGGAGCCACCGTGGGGCAGGAGGTGGTGATCGGATACACGGTCCACAACGGCAAGAGGCGTGGCACATCGTTGGCTCTGGAGCTGCGTGAAGAGGGCCTTCCGGGGACCGCCTTCATCGCCCGACTCGGAGCGGGGCAGTCCGTCACCACCCGTTCGGGCAACACGTTCGTTCGACGGGGAGTCTATCCGCTGCAGGCCGTGACGCTCTCCACGACCTTCCCCTTCGGCTTCTTCAAGAAGGAACGTGACATCGCCCTGGCCGGAGAGTTGGTCATCTGGCCGCGCACCGACCGCCATGCGGGGGCCGTCCACCCCGGTGCCGGGCGGAATTCGTCGCATGGCTCGACCCGCTCGCGGAGGGCGGGCCCGCGGGGCGAGTTCCGGGGTTTGCGGGACTACCGATGGGGCGACGACGCCCGCGACATCCACTGGCGAAGCAGCGCGCGGCGTTCGACGCCGGTCGTGCGCGAGTACGACCGGGACGTGTCGGACACACTCTGGCTGTGCCTCGATCTCCGAGGCGAACCCGACGACCGTGCCGAAGAAGCCGTCGAAATCGCGGCTTCACTCGCCGCACGAGCATCGGCCGTCGGACGGCGTTTCGGTCTGGCCGCCGGTGACACGACGCTCCCACCGGCTACGGGCCGCGGCCACCTCGAGCGCGCGCTCGATCTACTCGCTCGTGTCGACTTCTCTCCGGACGCACGCCCTCCCGCTCCTCCCACCGGCCCACCCGGATCCGTGCTCATATCGGGTGTGGTGGCCGGGGGGCCCTGGGCCGACGTCTTCGCGCCACGTCCGCAGGGCGCCCCCGTGAAGGAGTCGGCGTGAAGGCGATCGCCCGAGCGCACCGACGGCTGGCCGTGACGATGGGTCTCGCGGGTCTCGCCGCGTTCGTGGTGGGCGCAGGCTTCGCGCCCATCTCGTCGACGCTGGCCATCGTCGCCCTCCTGCTCGCGATGTTCTGGCAGCCCGACGCCGCCCTGTCGGCCCGCCTCGAAAAGGTCTGGGGGCCGCTCGCCGTGGTGCTGGTGGTGCGGGCCGTGGCCTACGTGGTGATTCTGGACGGAGACGTGGTGATGCCCGTCGTCGACCTCCTGCTTCTTCTCCTGGCCGCCGAGTCGCTGCGCAGTCTCGACGCGCACAACGACGTTCGGATCTACGCCCTCTCCTTTGCGTTGCTCCTCGCGGCGACCGCATACCGGCCGGGACTCGTGTTCGCGCTGGCCTTCGTCACCTACGTCGTGTCGGCCTCGGTCGCCCTTCCGCTGGGCATCTTGCGGCGAAAGGCCGCTCGGTTCGGCGTCTCGGATCCGGGGTTCGATCGCGCCTTCCTCACCACCTCGGCCCGTCTCGCCACGGTGACGCTCTCCGTCGCGGCCATCGTGTTCGTGGCCTTCCCACGAGTTTCGCGGGGGTGGGCCGGGCGGGGCGAAACGCTCGCGACGTCCGTCGCCGGATTCTCGGACGCCATCTCGCTCGGGGAGCACGGCTCCACGATCTACTCGAACCCGGAAATCGTGCTTCGGGTCGAGTTTCCGGACGGGGTACCCAACAACCTCCTTTCGCTTCACTGGCGAGGTCGATCCTACGACCGCTTCGACGGCGTGCGATGGAGCCGCTCCGACGGGGTGCGACCCTCGACCGCCCCGGTGGAGTGGTATCGCGAGCGCTGGGGTGCGGAAACGCTGACGCAGCGTATCTACGGCGCCCCCCTCGACGTGCGCCTCCTGTTCGCCGTCCACCCGATGTTGTCGGTGGAGGCGGACTCCCGCATCCAGCCGATGTTCGACAACGTGGGCGACTTCTTCTACTGGGGTACGTCGACGCCCATCTACACGGCCCGCTCGGCCGCGCAGCCGCCCCCGGCGGACTCGCTGCGCGCTGCGAACGGCAGCTTCATGCCGGACCGCTCACGGTATCTCCAGTTGCCGAGACTGCCCGACCGCATCGGTGCACTCGCCGACTCGCTCACACGCGGCCTCGACAACCGCTACGACAAGGTACGCGCGGTGGAAAGCTGGCTGCGCAGCGAGTTCGGCTACACGCGGGAACTCCCTCGCACCGCGGGCGAAACGAGTCTCGACCACTTCCTGTTCGAGCGCCGGGAGGGACACTGCGAGTACTTCTCGAGCGCCATGGTCGTGCTCCTGCGTTCGGTGGGCATCTACGCTCGCAACGTCAACGGATTCCTCGGTGGTCGTTGGAACGACTTCGGCGGCTACCTCGCCGTTACCCAAAACGAGGCCCACTCGTGGGTGGAGGTCTGGTTTCCGGACTACGGATGGGTGCAGTTCGACCCGACGCCGGGGAGCAGCTCGAGCGGCGAAGCCCGTGCGGAGTGGCTCTGGCCCGGTCGCATTCTGCTCGACGGGCTCCAGCATCGCTGGAGCAAGTGGGTGCTCGACTACTCGTTCAACGACCAAGCCGATCTCGTCGACCGGCTCGGTGGTCTGCTCGACGGCTCGCGGCAGGATCGCGACGGTGATCCCGAGCCCGGGGTGTGGTGGCCGTGGGCCCTCGCCGGCATCAGCGTGCTGGGCGTCTTCTCCGCGCTCCACCTCCGCAGCACGACTCCGTCGCGGTCGCCAGCCAGCCGGGCGTACCTGAGGCTTCTGACGCGGGCTCGAAAGGCCGGCATCGTAGGCGACGGCTCGATCGGGCCACTGGCCCTGATCGATCGGATTCGGCGATCGGCTCCAGATGCGGCACTCCCTGCCACCCGACTCGTCGACCTGTATCTTCAGGCTCGGTTCGCCGGTCGTGTACTCTCCAGAGACGAGCTACGCGAACTGGATTCGGCACTCGCTGGAGCGCGTCGAGCGATGGAGGTGAGATGACCCGCGATACCCCCTTCGATTGGGGTGAGCACGACGTCGCCGACGGTGCCGAACACACGCTTTGCCTCGGACCCCTCGCCGTCGAGTTCACCCGAGCCCGGGATGAACTCCGACTCCGGTTCGGAGGCCCTCGGTGGGCGCGCTGGGTGCCCGACCGCTGGAACGGAGCGATTCGCCTGAGCCCCGTGTTTCCCGACCGTATGGTGGTTGTGAAACCCGAAAGCGATTTCTGGCTCCTACGCGGCGCCCGGGCTCGGGTCTTCTTGCGCATTCCGATGCAGGTTCGCGTCGAGGCCCTCGGTGCGACGCCCATCCGCCTCGTCGACGTCCCGACCGAAGCGATGTCGGACACCTGGTGGGGGTCCCCCGAAGAAGGTGAGTTGGCCTACTGGCTCGACACACGCGCCCGGCGCGAGATTCTTGCCGCGGAGTTCGAAGAGCACCTGTGCATCTGCCCGCTGCAACTCGAGAACTCGTCGAGCGAAGACCTCAACGTGGATCGAATCTCCCTCCGGGTCGAGTACCTCTCCGTCTTCCAGGACGGAACGAGGCTGCTCTCCGACGAGACCCGGGTTCGGTACATGGGCGACGCCGCCGAGAGTCGAATCGAGATGTCGGGACACGCCCCCGCCGAGGCACCCGACGCCACGCTCGTGTCGGCGCCTCGCCGACCGATGAGCCGGGGCTTCACCGCACGCACCTTCGCCCGGCTCCGGTCCTCACTCGGGGGGTGGTTGTGATTCCGGCCGTCGGCGCCCCGCAGGACGCCGCCGACTCGGCGACGGCGACCCCCTCCGGCACGGACGACCTCCTCCAGCGCCTCCTCGACGATCCCACGGTCCTGTTCCGGCCCCTGGCGCTGCTGGTGATCGGCGTGCCCGCCGTCTTCATCGTGAGTCGTTGGGTGCAGCGATGGGTCACCTACAACTCGACACCGCAACGGGGGTTGGTCGTCGCGCGCCTTCTCACCTACGCGGGTCTGTTGGGCGTCGCGGTCGCCGTGCTCAGTCAGCTCGGTTTCAATCTCGCGCCTCTCCTGGGCGCTGCAGGTATTCTGGGAGTCGCGATCGGATTCGCCTCGCAGACGTCGGTGTCGAACCTGATCAGCGGCTTCTTCATCATGGGCGAGCAGTCGTTCGTGGTGGGCGACCTCATCCAGGTCGCGGGGCGGGAGGGCATCGTCATGTCGATCGACATGCTCTCCGTGAAGCTGCGCACCTTCGACAACCTCTACATCCGAATCCCGAATGAGACGTTGGTGAAAAGCGAGGTGGTGACGCTCACTCGCTTCCCGGTGCGGCGGATCAACGTGCGCCTCGGGGTCGCCTACAAGGAGGACCTCGAGAAGGTGAGGGAGGTGCTCTTCGAGACGGCTCGTGCCAACCCCGACATCTTGATGGAGCCGGAGCCCGTCTTCGTCTTCCATGGCTTCGGTGACTCTTCACTCGACATCCTCTTCGGCGCCTGGACGGCGCGAGAAAAGTGGCTCGAGGCCAAGAACTCGATCCACCTCCAGATCAAGCGCGCACTGGACGATGCGGGGATCGAGATCCCCTTCCCCCATCGGACCCTGTACACGGGAAGCGAGACGGAGCCCATGCCCGTTCGACTCGTCGATCAGCCGCCGGAGCAGGGCCGAGCTCCGGAGGGCCTTTGACACCCGTATCGCGCTGCGTAGACTGAACCCATGACCGAGTCCAATTCGTCGTCCGACGCGACCGAACCCGCCGCCGCTTCGCCCACGGGCCATCACCTGGCCACCCTCAGCCACGAGGGACGTTTCTGGGACGTCTACGTCGAATTCGACGACGACCCGCGACGCACCGACTCCTTCGGCGCGTGCCTGTGTTTCTCGCCGGCCGATGGCGAGGAGGGCCTCGCACCCCTCCGGACGACGACGATCCTCATCGAACCCTCGTACGAAGAGGTTCTCTATCGGGCGCGCTCATTCGAGAGCCATCAGCTCGTCGCCCTTCTTCGGAGCTGTACTCCCGACTGATCTACGCCTCCCGCACCCAACGCAAGAGTTCGGGAAGGGTCGGTCGCTTGCCGGCCATGAGGATGCCGACCTTGTAGATCCGGCCCGCCACCCAGGCGATCGCAATCACGGCCAGGGCCATCCCGACGACGGACAGCCCAACCTGCCACAGAGGGGCTGCCCCCGTGGCGGCGCGGGCGAACATCAGGATCGGGCTGAACAGCGGGAACAGGCTGAGGCCCACCGAGAGGGGTGCGTTGGGGCTGTCGATCACCCCGGTCACGAAGATGATGGGAACCACCAGGAGGAGGATCACGGGCATCTGTGCCTGCTGGGCCTCTTCGTCGGTGTTGCACATCGCTCCGACGGCGGCATAGAGGCCCGAATACATGAAATAGCCGCCCAGGAAGAAGACGAGAAACAGGCCGAGGTAGCCCACTCCCGGCAGGAACGCCCGGAGCTCGGCGGCTTGAGCGAACGTAGGGTTGGCGGCCAGCAACGCCGGAATCCCAGCCGACACGATCAGTGTGCCCGCGAGCCCCCAGATGGCGAGCTGCGTCAACCCGACGGCGCCCACGCCGAGGATCTTTCCGAGCATGAGCTGATCGGGGCGCATCGACGAGATCACGATCTCGACCACACGGCTCGTCTTCTCTTCGAGCACGGAGCGCATGATCGACACCGCGTAGAGCAGGATCGTCATGTACAGTAGAAACGCACCGATGTACGACGCCGCGAAGGCGGGATCGTTCACCCCAGCGCCCCCGTCGGTGAGCACGTCCAGCTGCAGGTCTCCGCCCGCGAGCAACATCCCGACGGTACCGTCGTCGCCCCCGAGCCGCTCGGCCACGGCGGCTTGCACGAGCACCTGCTGAATGGCCACCTGACGAACGAGCGAGGGGCGACTGCCGACGACCATCCTCGCCGCGCCCCGCGAGAGGGTCGCCTCGTCGACGACGAGATACGATCCGAGATCGCCTTCTTGAACCCGGCTCGACAGCTCCGGCTCCTCATCCTCGGCCGACGCCACCCGCTCCACGGTGTATCCCGCCCGCACCAGACCCGCCTCCACACGATCCGTGAGGATCCCCGTGCGATCGACGAGGGCGATCGTCCGGTCGGCCTGCGACCCCTGCCCCGCCACCAACGCCGGTACGACGATCAGGGCGAGCATGAGCACGGGCGCGGCCAGGGTGGCGATCACGAACCACTTCGAACGCACCCTCTGGAGATACTCTCGGCGAATCACGGCCCACACGACGCCGTTCATGAAACGCCTCCCCCCACACCCGCCCGGGGGATCCCCGCGTCGGCCGCGGCCTCCGCACCGGCATGACGCACGAAGATCTCGTGGAGCCTCGGCTCGACCACCTCGAACCGGCGGATCGACGCGCCCGCCTCCATCCCCCTCCTCAAGATCTCCTGGGGATCGACGTGGTCGTCGAGCAAGAGGTGCTCGGCGTCGCCGACGCTCTCGCGCGACAGCACCCCGGGGCCGTCCAACCATTCTCGCGGTCCATCGAAGGCAACGGCGAGCACCCCCCTCCGCTCGGCGACCTTCAGTTCACGAAGTCCCCCGTCGAGCACCTTCCGCGCCCTTGAGATCAGGCACACCCGCTCGCAGAGCCGTTCCGCCTGGTCCATCAGGTGCGTGCTGAACAGGATCGTCGTGCCCCTGGCGTGAAAGTCCCGCACGATGTCCTCCAACACATCCTGGTTGATCGGGTCCAGCCCGGAGAACGGTTCGTCGAGGATCAGGAAGTCGGGTTCGTGGATCACCGTCGCGATGAACTGCACCTTCTGCTGCATGCCCTTCGAGAGGTCCTCGGTCCTTCGGTCGGCCCACTCGGGAAGCCCCAGACGATCCAGCCACGCCAGCGCCCGGCGTTTCCCCTCGGCCCGCGCAACGCCGCGGATCTCGCCGAGAAACACGAGGAGATCGAGCACCTTCATCTTGCGGTAGACACCTCGCTCCTCCGGGAGGTAGCCGACGCGCTGCCGTCGCGCCTTGTCGGCATCGGCTGCGCCGAGGAGGTCGACCGACCCCTCGTCGGGATGGAGGATTCCCATGATCATGCGGATGGTCGTGGTCTTCCCCGACCCGTTGGGTCCGAGCAGACCGTAGAGGCTACCGCGAGGGATCACGAGATCGAGGTGATCGACCGCGGTGTGGGTCCCGAAGCGTTTGGTGACTCCGGACAGGCGAACCGCCGGGGAATCCGACATGCGACCTCTCTGTGGCGCAGGAGGGGAGCGGGATCGAAGCTCGTTCGTTACCGGGGGAGTGTACGAAGGGGCCGGCCGGCTTCTTCATTCCGACCCCGCGAGCAATTATTCTAGAGATCACCCTTTCCGACGACATCAGGAGCATGCATGGCCATCTACCGGACACTGTACTACGGAGACGTGAACGTAGGTGTCGGAGGCCGCATCACGATTCCGCAAGATATGCGGGACGACATCGGGATCGAGGAGGGGGACCACCTGACGGTGCGGGTCGAGGAGAATCCGAAGGGCATTCGGCAGATGGTCATCTGGCGGGCAGAGCAGCAACCCGATCAGGAATAGCTCCGCTCCACCCACCGCACCAGACGACGGAGTGGACCCCGCCCGTCGTGCATCCACCACGCCGGGGGATAGGCGAGGTCGTCCAACCCGACCACCCTCGACGCACCGAGCCGACCGACGCTTTCTGAGAGTTGGGCTGCCGACACCGAGTCGAAGCCGGCGACAGCGACGCTCTGCAGGTACGGTCCCAGCGGTGACAGGACCGACTCCAGAGCATCGAGTCCCTTCACCGGAGTCACGTGCACCGTCCGGCCTCCCGGGCTGCCTCTGAACGCCGAGCCACCCTGAGCCACGACCGTCCACGCGAGGTGGTCGCCCGCCCAGAGCCGAACGGCCTCCCCGGCGAGGCAGCGCAGTTCGATCTCCCCGCGCAGTTGGTGGATCGCCGTGGCGACCGACGCGGGCAGGGGCCCTGGCGGTAGGCTCGCGCGAATCCTCTCCAGCTCGCTCGCCAGGTCGTCTCCGAACGCCTCGGCTCCCGCGTAGTCACCCATCACGAACACCTGTTGTGGGCTCACGCAGCCCCGCTGGTCGAACGCCGAGATCGCCCTAGCGCAGGCGGCCGCAGCACCGTCGTCGCCGCCCGCGAGCACCACGGCGACGCTGATCCGGTGCCCGTAGTCGACCAAGGGGATTCCGGGGCCACGGAGCGACGCCAGGCGCCGCACCGTCTCGTCTCCGCCGTATGCAACGAGGTACCCCGCTCCCGCCAGTGCGACCCGCTCGACCTCGGCGTCGACCCCGCCTCGCCAGTAGGCCACGCCACACGCCTCTGCGATCTCGGCGGCTCCATCCGACCGAGGCTCCCGGAGTGCGTCGACGAACAGCGACGGAAGCACGCGGTCGCCGGCGCCGGGCTTGGCGAGGACGGGAGACCCCACGAGCAGCCCGCGGACGATCGACGTCACCCCCACCCCGGGCACGGTACCCGCACAGACGTGCACACCCACGCCCGGACCGATGGGGAACGCGCGGAGGTGCCTCGGCTCCGGACCGCGCAGGTCCACCACCCAGCGATCGAGGACATCGGGGTCGTCGAACTCCGCGCGCACGAGGGCCTCCAGGCGTGGCGCCGTCCAGTCGGCCGCCATACGGGCGAGCACATCCGCACACTGCGGCACAGACAAGCCCGTTTCGCCCGGGAGGCGATCGAGGGCCGCACTTCGAAGCGGGTCGGTCCGGTCGAGGAAACGGCGCCCGACCGCGCCCAGCAACAACGCTCGCCGCCGCCATCCGAGTGCCGCGAGCGCCGGTCCAGCGGCAGTGAGTCGCCGGAGCTCCGACCGCACCTCGGCCACCCCGACGCTCACCTCCCGGTCCTCGAGGCCAGCAGCTCGTCGAGTGCGAGGGAGCAGCCCCGAGGCTCGGCGCCCAACGTGCGTCCGATCACCCGAAAGCCACCCTGCCCGTCGGCCACGCCCTGATCCTCGGTCAACACCGCCGACACCGACCCCAGGTTGGCGAGATCGAAGTGGGCGAGGAGCCCGGCCTCGCCGACCGCGACCGGCTCGAGCGTGGTCGGATCGAGCACTCGGGTGCGCATCCATGGCGGGCCTCGATGCCGTCGACTTTCGAGGACCCGTGCTGCAGGATCGCCCGCGACGGCGTCGTAGAACTGCGACAGGAGCTCCGTCATGCCGTACTCGTTCACGATCCACTCGACCGGAATACCGAACACCTCGGTCAGCTGTTCGTACAGGGTGTGCCGCGGGACCTCACGCGACCGTCCTTTGAAGCCCCCCGTCTCGAGGATTCTCGAACCGGCGGGCAGTGCATACGCCTCGGCGCTCCCCTGCGCCACGGCATCCAACCAGTGCACCAGGGCGAAGGCCGTCGCCATGACCCAGACCGGTCTTTCCTGCTCGACGGCGGCGTGCAGCGCCCGACCGAACCCGTCCAGGTCGAGGCCGCCTTCGATCGACATGAAGGTGCCGCCACCGTCGGTCGAGAGGCTCTCGAACGCAAACGAGACCATCCGCGACAACGACGAGTCCCGGGCTTCGCTCGCCTCCGGCACGAGCGACAGGATTCGAAGGCGACCGGTGTCCGGCAGCAGGTGACGGCGCAGACCGGGGATCGACGCGGCCCGATAGAGCTCGAGGGAGCGTATGCCGTGTCGCCCTCTCGCCCCTGCGCCGCGCGAGGTGCCGCTGGTCTGGAACACGACCTCGGCCGGCCCGTTCGACAGAGAAAGAGCCTTGAAAGCCGACGTTGGAACCAGGGGCACTTCGGTCCACGACGATACACGGTCCGGCGAGCGGTCGCGTGCGAGGCAGAACCTCCGATACACCGGGCTCCGCTCGAACTGATACTCGAACACACGCAAGGCCAGAGCATCGAATCGCTGGTCGGCCCAGCCCTCGTCGACGGGAGCCCGAAACGCCGTCGTCAACTCGGAGGCGAGGGCGTCGAACCGGTCGGACGCCTCACCGGTCATGCGAAACGTTCGGGCGCCAGGAAGTCGAGATCTGCGGGGTGCGCGCGCCCGAGCGCCGCGTCGGCAGCCAACCGTCCACACGCGAACGCAAAGGGAAGTCCGCCACCACTGAACCCCGCGATCGCCACCTCGCCAGGGCGTCCAGGGAGCCCTCCGACCAAGGGCAGGAAGTCGGCGGTCCACCCGAAGATCCCGCCCCACCGATGAACGTCCGTGAGGCGGAGGCCGGGGAACGCCTGGCTGAACCAGGCTTCCAGGTCGTCCTGGAGATGGGGATCCACATCGGCTCGTGTGCGTCGGTAGGCGCGATCCCACGCGTCGTTGCGCCAGCCGCTCAGGAGCAGTCTTCCCGTGCGCGTCGTACGCCACAGGTTGAGCTTCCGATCGGTCGAGAAGGCGCCCGAGAAGGAGCCGCCGCCGACCAGCCGGGCCGAGAGGGCCTGGCCTCGAACCGGAACGACGGCGTCGTTCAGCAAGGCCGCGAACCGCCCCCCGTCGACGTGCGTCGCGTGAACGACCGAGCGGGCACGCACCACGCCCGCGGAGGTCGCGCAGACGAGACCGTCGCCGTCACGACTCACCTCGGTGACGGACACCCCCTCTCGCACCGTGGCCGTGCCCATCGTCGCCGTCCTCACCAGAGCCCGCGCGGTGGTGCCCGGATGGATCGACCCCAGACCCTCGATCAGGTAGCCGCCCACGAAGCCTCGCCCCCCGAGGCCTTCGCGCACATGCGCCCCCTCGAGCCAGCGGACGGCGAATCCGGCCCCTCGGAGCGCCTCGAAAGCTTCACGGACCTCGTGCTCCGTGTGCGGCTCGGCGAGCACGGTGCCGCCCGACAGGTCGAGCTCGGCTTCATCTTCGGCCGACACCGCGCGCAGCGCCTGTGCGAGGCCGGCGACCGAGTCGAGGGCGAACCGCCACACCCGGGTCGCCACGTCGATCCCTCGGTGCCGGGCCATCTCGTGGAACGGCTGCCGGACGGGGGGCGAGAGGATACCGATCGCGGCCGATGTCGCCCCTCCGGCGACCGTACCCCGTTCGACGAGGAGGGCTTCGACACCGTCCTGCGCCAGGTGGTAGAGGGTGGAGGCGCCGGCCACACCGCCGCCGATCACCACCGTGTCCACCTCGGTGGGGAAGCCCTGCCCGTCTTCACGCCCCCGCGGGGCGCCCTTCGGCTCCATCGCTCTACTCTCCGGCTCGTTGTGCATACGCGCCTCCCCGCAGCGCCCGACCAGCCCGTGCGCCGGTATGCGATCCGTCGCGAAGCGTCACCCGACCGTTGACCACGACCAGGGCGATTCCCTCCGGATACCGGTGGGGGTCGTCGAAGGTGGCTCCGTCTCGGACCCGATCCGGGTCGAAGGCCACGAGATCTGCGAAGGCCCCCACCCGAACGACACCGCGGTCTCGCATCCGCAGCTTCCGCGCCGGTCGCTCGGTGATCTTGTGAATGGCCTGCTCCAGCGACAACGCGCCGGTGTCTCGAACATAATAGCCCAGCAGGCGGGGGAAGCTACCGTACGCACGAGGGTGGGGCCGGCCACCCGACAGCGGTCCATACGGCGCGTACGCCCCACCGTCCGAGCACACCATCGCCAACGGATGCGCGAGGATCCGGGCCGTGTTCTCCTGACCCATCCCATAGCCGATCATCCCGACGCTCCCGCGTCCGTCGACGAGCAGATCGACCACCAGCGTGTACGGATCCGTGCCCCGTTCGCTGGCGAGCTCGCCGAGGCGACGCCCCCGTGCCCACGTCGTGCCGGGTCCGGTACTCGTGATCTGCACGGCGTCCCAGTCTCCCAGGAGGGCCACCTTGGCGCGCGCCGCGAATTCGAGGCCGGCCGCCGCGTCGCCACCGGTCAGCCGCCCGAGAAACGCCGCGGTGCCGCCGGCGCGAGCGCTGGAGGGAAACAGGTTCGACAACCCGGTCGCGTACGCCACATACGGGTACCGATCGAAATCCACGTCGAGCCCCGCCGCCCGCGCACTCTCGATCACCGCGAGGGCGGCGTCGGCCTTCCAGTAGTTGCGCCTACCCTGGGCCTTCAGATGCGACACCTGCACCGGAACGCCGGCAGACCATCCCACATGCAGACACTCCTCGAGTGCGCCCAAGAGATCGTCGTCTTCGTTCCGCATGTGCGAGGCATACGGGTAGCCCGAGTCCCGCAACTCCCAGGCGAGGGCAACCAACTCGTCGCGTGAAGCGAAGCCGCCCGGAGTGTACTCCAGCCCCGACGACAGCCCGACCGCGCCCTGTGCGAGCGCGGCCCGAACCAGTGCGCGCATGCGATCCAGCTCGATCTCCGTCGCCGGACGGTCGGCCATGCCGACGACCAGGCGCCGGATCGAACCATGCCCCACCATCGAGGCGAGGTTGATGGTCGCCGGCGTGCGATCGAGGCGACGGAAGAACCCGTCGAGGTCCCGAAAGCCGAGCCCCTCACCGTAGCGTTCTCGATACGAGGCGTCGCGCTCCAGCGCCTCGGCCTCCCCCCACAGGACGGACGATCCGTCCTGGCCCGTGACGTCGGTGGTGACGCCCTGGCGAATCCGACTCTCGGCACGGGGCTCCACGAGCAGCGAAAGGTCGGAGTGGGAGTGGATGTCGATGAAGCCGGGCGCCAGCGCCAGTCCACGGAGATCGTGCTCGGCGAGCCCGGCCGGCAGGTCCGAACCGACGGCCGAGATCCGGTCTCCCTCCACCGCCACGTCGACGAGGCGCCCCGGTGCACCCGTGCCGTCGAACACCGTCGCACCGCGGAACACGAGATCGGCTCGCCCCGTCCGCGGGGTGAGCAAGAGGGCCGGGGCTCCGAGACCCGCGAGCGTGACCGACCCTCCCGCGACCAGGAAGCGGCGCCGTCTCATCGAGGCCCGCTCGAACGTCGAACTCGGCCCGGCTCCAGCCCACCCGAATGGAGGATCTTCTCCTGCAGCCTCTGGGCCTCGTCATCGACGAACGATCCGATGCGATCGAGCAACGACCGCAGCTCCGAATACTGCTCGGAAGGGAAGTCCAACCCTTCGGCGTGCCGAAGAGCCCCTTCGAGGGCGTCGAGCTCCCGCAACGACTTCTCGGCGGCGCGCCGCAACCGCTGGAGTGCCTTCCTGGCCTCGGATTCCGCCGACGTCGCCATCAGATCCACCCGAGCACGGACAGGATGGCTCGGCCGCCCAGGAGGGCGGCGACGGCAACGACAACGGCACCGATGAGGTTGGCGGCTCTACCGTTCACTCGATCTCCCATGACGCTCCGGTCGTTGACGGCCAACAGTAGAAAGAGGGCGATGGTCGGCAAGAGCACACCATTGGCGGCCTGGGCGAATACGATCGCCGGCACCGGGCGAACGCCCAGGACGGCCAGCGCGACCCCGATCCCGAGCACCGTCACCCACACCGCCCGCAGCCTGGGGTCGCGAAGGTCGCGCGCCCACCCCAGAGCGCCGGCCACCGCATAGGCGGCGGCCAGAGGAGCCGTGATCGCCGAGGTCATGCCGGCGGCGAAGAGGCCGACGGCGAAGGCGATCCCGGCCCACCGACCCAGAACAGGCTCCAGCGCCCGGGCCATGTCGGCGGCGCCGGTCACGTCGCCCTCCCCACCCGAAAGGGTGCCCGCGGCGGTGATCAGGATCGCCATGCTCACCAGACCCCCGACTCCGATCGAGAGCACCAGATCGCGGCGCGCCAGAGGAAGGTCGTCCTGCCCGTCCCACCGCTCGCCGACCGCGGCCGCGTGGAGGAAGAGGTTGTACGGAACGACCGTCGTGCCAATCAGTCCGACGGCGACCAGGAGGGCACCCGAGTTGGGCAGACGTGGGGTGAGAACCCCGGCCACGAGGCTTCCAAGGGGCGGGAGCATGGTCACCGCCGTCGCCACGAACACCACCGACATGGTCATGACCAGGGCGATCATGGCTCGCTCCACGAGACGGTAGTTGCCCGACCAGAGGAGCATGGCCGCCACGAGGCCGATCGCCGCCGCCCAGAGCCGCACGTCCCCGCCGACAGCGCCCTCGACACCGAGCGCGCCCCCGAGGAGATTCCCGGTCTGATACGCCGCATTGCCGAGGCCGATGGCGGCCACCACGAGACCGACGGCCAGGACACGCCCCAAGCCCTGAAAGCGCCGGCGCACGGCCTCGCCGAGGCCCGCGCGCGTGACCAGACCCAGCCGCGCCGCCATCTCCTGGAGCGCCATCGTCGCACATGTCGAGAAGGCCAGAGCCCACAGCAGATCGGTTCCGTAGCGGGCACCCGCGAGGGTGGCGGTGGTCACGGTTCCGGGCCCGATGAATGCGGCCGCGACGACCCATCCTGGGCCCACCCCTCGCCGGGAAGTCTGGGGCGCCGCAGAATCGCTCATGGAAAGCCTCGCTGGAGTGGGGCAGGCAAGCTAAGCCACGGCCATCCCCGCCGGAACCCGGCCCGACGCGTCGGGGCTACAAATCAGTTCAACGCCGAAGGCCGAACGACAGGACCAACATGAACGAAGTCATCGATGTCGCCGTGGTGGGCGCGGGCCCGTGTGGGATCGCCGTCGGAGCCGCCGCTGCCGGAACCGACACCCGAGTCGTGCTCTTCGACCGGGGGCCGCTGACCACATCGCTCCTCAACTACCCCTACTACATGACGTTCTTCAGCACAGCCCAGAAGCTGGAGATCGGCGGGGTACCGTTCACGATCCCAGATCCGCGTCCCACTCGGCGCGACGCCCTCGCCTACTACCGACGGGTGGTGAAGCACTACGGGATCGAGGTACACCAGTACCACGACGTCGAGTCGGTCGAGCGCGGCGGCGCTGGCTTCCTGCTTCGGCTGCGGCGACGCGACGGTCGAACCCTCGCGGTGGAGGCCCGTAGTATTGTGATGGCGACCGGGGGTTTTCACGAGCCGAACGCTCTGGACGTCGCCGGGGAAGACCTCCCGAAGGTGCACCACTACTACTACGAACCGTACCCGTTCACGGATCGCGACGTCCTGGTGGTCGGAGCCGGAAACTCGGCCGTCGAAGCCGCGCTCGAGATGTACCGCAACGATGCGCGCGTACAGCTGGTTCACTTCGAAGACCGGATCGACCGCGGCGTGAAGCCGTGGGTCGTGCCGGACATCACCAATCGCCTCGAAAAGGGCGAGATCCCCGTGCACTGGCGCCACAGAGTGGCCGAGATCCGGTGGAACGAGGTCGTGCTCCGTCACGTCGACACGGGCGAGACACGTACGATCGCGAACGACGAGGTGGTGGCGATGACCGGCTGGCGGGCCAACCCCACGCTGCTCCGATCGCTCGGTGTCACCATCGACGACGAGACCGGGATCCCCTCGCACGATCCGGCGACGATGGAAACCGACGTTCCCGGCGTCTTCATCGCCGGGGTGCTCGCGGCGGGCCACAACGCGAACAAGATCTTCATCGAAAACGGCAAGGAGCACGGCGGCCGAATCATTCGGGCGCTGCGCGCTGCCGGGGTGCGCTGATCGTGCGAGCTCGCCTCGGGCCCGCCAACACCTGGAAGACGGCCGCCATCGTCGTCACACTGGCGGGCTCGGGCGCCGCGCCAACGGCCGCACAGGACGACTGGGTGGGCGTCTCGATCGGCACGATGGAGTCTCGCTTCGATGGCCCCGCCACCGTCGACTTCACGGACCGGCGCGGCTGGTCGGTCGGAGTGTTCGCCGATGTCGCCTTGCCGATCCGACCGATCGACCTGCGGGTAGAGGGCCGCTGGGTTCGGCGCGGCGCCGACGAGGCGAACGGTGGCGGAAGGGCGGAATCCGACCTCTTGAGCATTCCCTTCGCCTTCGGTCCGCGGCTGCACGCCGGCCCGATCTCGCTGTTTCCCTTCACCGGCGTCGAGGTCGCCTACCCTCTCGGCACGCGTCAGTCGGCCGATGTGGCGGTCGGCTTCGGAGAGCCCGCCTCGATCGAGTTCGGTGGCTTCGTCGGTGCCTCGCTCGGCGTGCGCGCGACCGAGCAGGTACGGGTGGGCCTCGAGGCCCGACTGCTGAGAGGGTTCGGGGGTGCCTTCGATGGCCGTGCGGGCCAGCTGAACCTCCGAGCGACCGAGTTCACCCTGCGCGTCGCGCGGGCGATGAACTGAGGGCGCAGCGGCCGCTGAGGCCTGCCGAAATCGGCCTTCAGCCCTCGCCGCTGCTGGTCAGCGCCGACTGAACCTCGACCGCGGCGGCATCGCTTCCGGGTGTGGGGGCGGCACTCGCCTCGGCCAGCTCGGGGACCGACTCCCCCGCCGCCGCCCACCGTTGTACGGCCTCGAGGATGTCGGCTTTGGCGAAGAAGACCTCGACGCGGCGATTCTGCGCCCTGCCCTCGGCGGTCTCATTCGTGGCGACCGGGTTGTACTCCCCGAACGATTCGACCCGAACCATCTCGGGATCCTGTCCGTATTCCACGAGGTATCGGGCCACCCCGGCGGCCCGTGCCGCCGAGAGTTCCCAGTTCGACGCGAACTGAGCCGTGCGGATCGGCTGGTTGTCGGCATGACCCGAGACCACCGACTTCACATCGATCGTGCTCGTGATCTGCCCGAGGTACTCGAGCATGGCAACGGCGTCGTTCCGCAGCGTTCCCGACCCCGAAGAGAAGAGCGCCGACGACTGCATGCGGAGATACACGCCGTCGGCTTCCCGGTCGACCGAAAACGACCCCTGGAGGTCGTTGTCTTCGATGAACTGGTCCAGACGCTTCGCGATCACTTCCATGTAGGCGTCGGCCACCGCATCGAGTACGGGATCCCCCGTCCCTCCGCCAGTGGGATCGGCCAGGTACTTGTCGGGATCCATCTCCTGGTCGAGGAGGGCCTGCGGGTCTTCGGGCAGTTCGGGCGCGTTTCCGCCGATCGCCTCTCTGAGCGACTGACTCGCCTGCAGGAACTTCTCCTGCTTCAGCTCCGACATCGAGTACAGCAGGACGAAGAAGGTGAGGAGGAGACTCATGAGGTCTCCGAAGGTGGTCATCCACAGAGGAGCACCTTCTTCGACGAGCTCGGTACTCGCGACTTCCTCTTCTTCGGGGGGAGGGGCCTGGACCTCGGTTTCGGTCATGCGACCGCCTCAGCGGGTTGGCCAAGCGCTTCCTCGGCCGCCGATTTGTGCGAATTCAGGAAGGCGCGGAGCTTCTCTTCGAGGATGATGCCCGTCTCGCCGCGCACCATGCTTTCGAGTCCCATCATCGTCAACGCGATCTGGGCCATCTCGATCTGAATCCGTCGATCGAGCTTGGAGACCATCGGAATGAAGATGAGGTTGGCGAGCACCGCTCCGTAGAACGTCGTCAGGAGGGCGACCGCCATGTTGGGGCCCAGGGCGTCGGGATCGCTCAGGTCTGATAGCATCTGTACGAGACCGATCAGCGTACCCACCATCCCGAAGGCCGGCGCATACTTGCCCATCTCGTTGAAGATCTTCTGCCCGGCGCGGTGATGCTCCTCCATCTGCTTCTGCTCCGTGCGCAGAATTTCCTTGATGGTATGGGAGTCCGTTCCGTCGGCGATCAGGAGCAGGCCCTTCTTCAGTGGCTCCGTGGGCGCCTCTTCCGCGGTCGACTCGAGGGCGACCGGCCCGTCCCGCTTCAGCACCTTCATCGCCTTGATGAGGTGCTGCGAGATGGCGACCATCTCGTCGCCGGGGGCGTTGAAGACGCGTCGGGAGACCGAAAAGATGCCCTTCAACTCGTTGGTCGGAAACGCGATGCAGGTCGCGGCGAAGGTGCCGCCTGCGACGATCAGGAGACCGGGGACGTTGATGAACGTGCTCAGCGGGGATCCGATGAGGATCGCCGCGATGACGAGTCCGAGGCCGGCGACCACTCCGCCGATCGACGCTTTGTCCATTGAGAAACCCGCAGGGATGGAAGGGCACACACGGGGTTCCGACCGATCGGACGGTCCCCGCGTTGCCCGAGTATCGACTCCGGGCTGGGGTACTTGAACGGAGGATGGGGAGTACCTCCGGGAGCCGCGCTTCGCTTCTGCGCCGGTGGCGCAGACCGTCTCCCGGAGGTACTCCCCATCCTCCTCACCGGCGCGGTCACCGGGCTGCCCAACTCCCCACGTTCGAGCCGCACTTCGCTGCCGCGCCGCCGGCGCCGCCCAGATAACGAAAGGAGGATGGGAGGCGACTCTAGTCGAGCTCTGGAATCCGCAGCACCTGGCCCGGATAGATCTTGTCGGGATCCGACAGCATCGGCTTGTTGGCCTCGAAAATGGCCGGGTACTTCATCGCATCCCCGTACTGTGCCTTCGCGATTCCGCTGAGGGTGTCGCCCGACTGCACCGTGTAGAACACGGCCTCGGGGGCGGCCTCCTCGACCTCCATGCGGTCGTCGACCCGCGCCACACCATGCGTGTTGCCGGCGATCAGGATCACCTTCTCCCTCGTGGCCTGGTCGGCCGCCGTACCGCGCAGCGTCACAGTGCCGTCATCGAAGTCGACCATCGGGTTCTGCACCGGCAGCCCGGTGGAGAGGATCTGACGGAGGATCGCATTTCCCGTGCGAAGCTCCGCGAGCTTCTCGTCCGGGGTCTCCACCGCGGGCTCGTCGGGAGCGGGTTCGGGCTTGCGACCGATGTTCTTGATGAAATCGAAGATTCCCATGCGTGTGGACTCCGTGGTCGGTTCGGGTGAGTGCGTGTCGGCGCCGCCGGCGAACGCCGGCGGCGCGTGCGAAAGGTAGACAAGCGCGCCGGGGGTCGCCACGGCTCCGCGGCCGCATCATTGTGGCACCATGGACGATACCCTCGACTGTCGAATTCTGGGCGCCGACGAAGGCGACGTCTTGTCGCGCGTGGCGGACGGGGTCTTCGACGGACCGGTCCGACCCGAGCTGGCGAACGCCTTCTTGGGGGACGACCGACACCACCTGGCGGTGGCCATCGACGGCCGAATCGTCGTCGGGATGGCGTCGGCGCTGCACTACGTGCATCCCGACAAGCCCGCCGAACTCTGGATCAACGAGGTCGGCGTCGCGCCGTCCCATCGCCGTCGCGGCATCGCTCGACGCCTGCTCGAGGCCTTGTTCGCACGCGGGCGGTCACTCGGGTGCCGCGAGGCGTGGGTCTTGACCAAGCGCGACAACCGGGCGGCTCGATCGCTCTACGCGGCTCTCGGTGGAGACGAGGAAGAGCAGCCGGTCTACGTGACCTTCACCCTGTCGTAGGCCCGGGGTCCAACGCCTCGACCTGCGCCTCGGGCCCGTCGCTCGCCCCGATGCGTACCCGATCACCCGGATCGATTTCGCGGCGCACGTACCCCAGGGCCAGCACCCCTTCCCTGGGTGAGGCGACCGCGCTGGTGATGCGCCCCACCACCTTTTCGCCGTCGACGCGCCAGAGTTCGGTGTCGGCCGCCGGGGTCGGCCCCTCGGGCAACCGGAGACGGCGCAGGTGCCGATTGACGCGTCCCCGGTCGCGGAGTCGGATGATCACCTCCTGGCCGGTGTAGCAGCCTTTGGAGTAGTCGATCGCACGCTGGTGGACGCCAGCCTCGACGGGGATGAATTCCTCGGTCAGCTCCGCCCCGAACGCCGGTCGGCCGGCTTCGAGGCGGAGGGCCTCCCAGACCCCGGACCCGATCCGTGCACCCCCGGCACCGAGCACAGCATCCCGCAATGCATCCACTTGGGCGACCCCGCCGACGACGTCCCACGCGGGGACCGCCACCTCCATCGACCGAACGATCACGAGCGGATGCGCGCCGCCGGCGTCGAGGGCCCGCAGGTCGCCCTCGTCCATGCCGGCCAGGTCGCCCTCCGTCAGCCGGCCGTTTCCGGCGCGCACGCCGAGCGAAGCGGCGGCGCCCGGACCCATCACGGTCACCACCGCCGTCTCGTCGGACACGTCGGCGACCCGTGCGAGCCGCGGAGGCAGAAAGCGTCCGAGGTGTGCACGAAGGGGATCGGCCCCGGCGAACGGGACGTCGAGCAGCAGCGACGCCGACTCGCCCTCCGCCCCGTCGGCCCGCCACAGCCGAAGGTCGCTGATCATCCGCCCTTTCGGACTCAGCACGACCGAATACTCGGCGCGCCCCCTCCGGACCCCCTCCGCGAGGTCCTCCCATGCATCGGGCATGCGCCCCGTGATGACGCCGAGCAGCATGCCGGAGGGCTGTCGGCCGGTCACCGTCCAACGTCGCCGATGTGAACGGTCCCGTATCCCGACGCCCCCCGTCGCGGCCCCGTACTCGGCCGCGGGGTCGCCGAAGTGGCGGGCCACACGCGCCCCACGGAGGTCTCCCATGATCGGCTCGCTCACGGATCCACCCCCAGTTCCCGGAGCATCGCTCGAACACGGGGCGCCTCGGGCGACTCCGGCTCGCGTGCCAGGAACGTGCGCAGATGCCGGGCCGCCTCACTGGCCCGACCCAGTCGAGCGAAGAGGAGTCCCAGCTCGCGGTGCTCCTGGTGTTTGTCGGGGCGCAGCAGCAGGATCCGCTCCGCAGCCGCCACGGCACGAACGTTGTCGCCGACATTCGCGTACAACGACTTCAGGTTGGTGAGCAGGCGAACGAGCATGTCCCGCCGACTGGCCGCCTCGAGATACGACGACCGCACCCGCACCATCCCACCGTAGACGCGGTCGAGAAACTCCTGGGCCTCGTCCTGGAAGCGCACCCGGCCGCCGTCGAAGGGGTCGATCAGCATCTGGAGCACGTCGCCCGCGTACCGAACGAGAAAGTGGTGTGGGAAGTTCACCCCCTCCAGAGGCAGACCCAACCTCCACCCGACCTCGAGCACGACGATCCCCAGCGTCAACGGGATCCCCTTGCGACGGTCGAGGACGTCGTTCAGAAACGAGTTCCTGGGGTCGTAGTACGCCTCCCGGTTCCCCTTGAATCCGTGCTTCTCGAAGACGACGGACAGCAGCTCCTCCAACACGACCGGCGGCGCCGTTTCGTCACTCAGCCGATCCCGCACCTCTTCGGCGATTTGATCCAGGCGGCCGAGGTAGGGCTCGGGCGGGAGTTGGGGGTATTCCTCCCTGGCGACGAGCAGCGCCATCCGGGCGAGGTCGAGCTCGGCATCGGGCCGAGCGGCCTCTCGGGCGAACTCCTGCCGGGGCGATGAAGAGGGTGCGGTCAAGGTTCTCGCGCGACCGGTACGTGGCGAATAGGTTGGCGTCGTTCGACGGGTCGACGACTCCATACCCATCGATCCGATCGGGTTTCCCCTCCTTCGTCTCCGGAGACGAACATGGCCGACCAAGAGGCCGGCGCACCCCGTGACCAACGCCCCAGGATCCGCCTGAGCCACCTGTCGCACGGCGCCGGCTGAGCTTGCAAACTCGGCATGTCCGAGCTGGCGCAGGTCCTGCGTCCTCTTCTTCCACACGGTGATCCTCACGCTCTCGTCGATGCTTCGTCGGGAGACGATGCCGCCGTGTACCTGCTCGAGGGCGAAACCACACGCGCCATCGTGGTCAGCGTGGACTTCTTCACCCCCATGGTCGACGACGCCGGGGACTTCGGTCGCATCGCGGCCGCCAACGCCCTGTCGGACCTCTACGCCATGGGGGCGCGGCCGCTCTTCGCCCTCAACCTGCTGGGATTTCCCAGAAGACTCCTCGACTCCGGCCTCGCCGAAGAGATGATCGCGGGCGCGGCATCGGTCGCGACGCTCGCCGGAGTGCCGATTCTCGGCGGCCACTCGATCGACGATCCGGAGCCGAAGTTCGGGATGGTGGTGGTCGGAGAAGCCAACCGCGACCGCCTGGTGACCAACGGGGGCGCACGGCCGGGCGACCGCCTCGTGCTGACCAAGGCACTCGGCACCGGACTCGTGACGACCGCCCTCAAGAACGACGCGACGGACGACGAGACGATCGCCTCGGCCGTCGCCTCCATGACGACGCTCAACGACGCGGCGTGCGAAGCGATGATGGAGGTGGGGGTCGAGGCCGCGACCGACGTGACGGGGTTCGGGCTCCTCGGACACATGCGCAGCCTTCTCACAGCCTCGGAGTGCGAGGCCATCGTGCGCAGTGAGACCGTACCCATCCTGCCGGGCGCGCTCGAGTTGGCACGGGAGGGTCAGGTGCCCGGAGGGAGCCGCCGCAACCTAGAAGACCTCGCGAGCGACGTGGTCTGGGGTGCCGGAATCGAGGAGCCGCTGCGCGTCGTGCTGTGCGACGCGCAGACCTCGGGTGGTCTGCTCATGGCGGTAGAGGGAACGCGTCTCGACGCACTGCTCGCAGCTCTGCGCGATCGAGCCGTTTCGGCGGCCGTGATCGGCACCGTAGTCGACGGCGACCGACCGGGACGCATCGAGGTCGTCTGAGGCGCGACCTGCCCGCCCCGGCAGAGGATTACGCTCCCTCGATCATCTCGGCCGGGAGCTCGCGCTCGACCACCTCGCCACCCTCGAGGCCGACGTAGTAGACCTTCGCCTCGGCCCGCGTCTTCACCACGCGCGCGACTTCGTTGTCGGCGAAATAGATCCCTGCATCGTTGTCGCATGCGTAGCCCGGCTTGAGCTGACCCGAGCCGATCATGCGATGGTAGGTCGGACGGCGCACCGCCTCACCGTCGTAGTGCGGCGAGTGGCTGCCGCGCAGGAAGCCCAGGCACTCGATCTTGGTCACTTCCCGAGGCCGAGAGTCCGTGGTGCCCTCCTCGAACCAGCAGAGCGACCCCGCACTCGCTCCTCCGAGCACGATGCCGCGGTCCCACGCCTCCCGCAGGACCTCGTCGATGCCCTGCGCCCGCCAGATCGCCTGCTGGTTGAGGGTGTTGCCACCCGACACCACGATGCCGTCCATCGACAGGAACACCTCTTCCCAGCTGCGATCCTGTGAGTAGCTGCTGATGAAGCTCTCCTGCACATGGGGCTCGACGTCGAGCGGGGCACAGTACTCGTAGAACCGGATGATCCCGGATTCGCGATCGGCCGACGCTGTCGGCAGGTAGCAGATCCGCGGCCGCGTTCGGCCGGTGAGCTCGGCCATGTAGGAGATGAACTCGGTGCGGAAACCACCGCCCGCGATGAGAATCTTGCGTCCTTCCTGCCGAGGGGGCCGTGGTCCGACCCCCTCCGGCAGGTGTCCCGCTCCGACCCCGAGACCCAGACCGGTCACCGCCGAGGCCGCCAGGAAATCTCTGCGCTCCATATCCGGGTCTCCGTGTGCACGTGGCTGTACAGTCCCTCGAATCGGGTCGGCGTTCGCGGCGTGTCCATCCGCTCCTTGCGCGCAATGCGACCTAGGCGCGCGCAGGCGCCTCGTCGTGGGGCGGGCTCTTGCGCCGCGTCTTCGTCGCACGCTTCGACGAACCCTTGCCCGACGTTCCGGGCGACGTGCCCCCCGCCGCGCGACGGAAGGCGATCTGCATGACGTCGTCGAGGGACTCGACCAGGTGCACGGTCAGCATCTTCCGCACGTCCTTGGGGAGGTCGTCGAGATCGGCCTCGTTGTCCTTGGGCACGATGATCTCGCTGATCCCGGCGCGAACCGCACCGAGAAGCTTCTCCTTCACACCGCCGATCGGCAACACGCGACCCGTCAGGGTCAGCTCACCGGTCATCGCCACATCGCGCCGTACCCGCTTGTGGGCCAGCGCCGAGACCAACGAGGTCGCCATGGTGATCCCCGCCGACGGACCATCCTTCGGGATGGCTCCCGCAGGGACGTGGATGTGGACCTCCTGGCCCTTGAGGGCGCCCTCGGCGATCCCCAGGTCCTTCCAGTTCGCTTTGGCATAACTGAGCGCCGCGCGACCGGACTCCTTCATCACGTCGCCCAGCTGACCCGTGAGCACCAGACCGCCCTCGCCGGGCATGACGCTCGCCTCGACGAACATGATGTCGCCACCCATCGGGGTGTAGAACATGCCCGTGGCGACGCCCACGGTGTCCTCCATCGCCATGCGTTCCGGGTGCACCCGGGGTCGCCCCAGCAACTCGCGAATCCCGTCCTTGTCGATCGGTTCGGGGCCCGCATCGTCGGCGATCCGCCGTGCCACCTTGCGCGCGAGTTTGCCGATTTCGCGCTCCAACTGCCGCACGCCCGCCTCGCGGGTGTACTCCTGCACGACCGAGGTCAGCCCCTCTTCGGTCAGTTCGAGCTCGCCTTCGTACAGCCCGTTGGCCTTCTCCTGCCGCGGCAGGAGATACCGCTTGGCGATCTCGAGCTTCTCGGCCTCGGTATAGCCGGAGAACTCGACGCGCTCCATGCGGTCGAGCAGCGGTGCCGGAATCCGGTCGATGTAGTTCGCGGTCGCGATGAACAACACCTCCGAAAGATCGAAGGGGATCCCCAGGTAGTGGTCCACGAACGAAGAGTTCTGCGCGGGGTCGAGCACCTCGAGCAGGGCCGAACTCGGATCGCCCTGGAACGAGACGCCGAGCTTGTCGACCTCATCGAGCAGGAAGACCGGGTTCTTGCTCTTGGCCTGGCGCATGCCCTGAACGATCCTGCCCGGCATGGCTCCCACATAGGTGCGCCGATGACCGCGGATGTCGGCCTCGTCGCGGGCGCCTCCGAGCGAAATGCGGACGTACTTCCGGCCCAGCGCCTTGGCGATCGACTTCGCGATCGAGGTCTTCCCTACGCCGGGAGGACCCACGAACAAGAGAATCGGGCCGCGGGGAGACGACTCCTCGGCATCGGACTCTTCGCCGTCGTCGGCGTCTCCGTCTTCCGCCGCCGCGGCCTCACCCTCGGCCTCGTCAGCGGCCCCACCCTGTGGTCCCTCGACGGCCTCGGCCCTCTCCGTCTGAAGCTTCCGCACGGCGAGGAACTCGAGCACGCGGTCCTTGACGTCTTCGAGCCCATAGTGGTCGTCGTCGAGAATCTCCTGCGAGATCGCGAGGTCGATCTTGTCTTCGGTCCGCTCGTTCCAGGGCAGCTCGATGATCCACTCGAGGAAGGTACGGATCACCTGGTATTCGGCCGACTGGGGTGAGGTGCGCTCCAACCGACGCAGCTCCCGGTCGACCTCGGAGCGGGCCTCTTCCTCGAGGTCCAGCGCCTCCAGGCGCTCCTTGAGCTCGTCGAGGTCGCCCTGCTCCTCCTCTTCTCCCAGCTCCTTCTGGATCTGCTTGAGCTGCTCGCGAAGCAACATCTCCCGCTGACGCTCACCCAACTCCGACTGCACGCGCGCCTGGATCTCCTCCTGCGCATCGATCCGGGCCAACTCCCGCTCGACGGCCACGAGGGCCTGCCGCATCCGCTCCTCGTCGTCGAGCACCTCGAGCAGCTTCTGCTTCTCGGGGGTGGGCAATTCGAGGTAGAAGGCGACGAGATCTGCGAAGGGGCCAGGCTCGTCGACGCCCTGGATCAGCTGGTTGAGGGCTTCGGCCGGCACGCCGCGCCGGGTGCCCAACTCGGCCGCGCGATCGCGCAATTCCCGGTCGAGAGCCTGGAAGGCCGGGTCTGCCACGTCGCGGGGCTCGTGTCGGTCCATGCCCAGCAAGACGGCGCGAAGCATCTCCTCGCCGTCTTCCTGGTAGCTGATCGCCTGCGCGCGGCTCTCACCCTGAACCAACAGTTGGACGCCCCCGCGCACGCGGTGCGTCTGGATGATCCGCACGACGGTGCCCACGTTGAAGAGCACGCTCGGCTCGGGCTCGTCGACGTTTTCGCGCTGGGCTACGGCGAAAAGCCGTCGATCTCCATCGAGCGCCGCCTGGACAGCCTCCACCGTGCCCGGGCGGCCCGCACTGATCGGAACCGCCACCCCGGGATAGACGACCGTGTCTCGGAGCGGGAGGACTGGAAGTGTGAATCGCTCACCCATGTTGACCCCTCTTCGGAACACCCGGTCTCGCTCGACGAGAACGCCCGTTCCGTTGTATGTCGGATGTATCGCCTGCGGCCCTCCGACCGCCCGCGCTTGAATTCCGAGGAGTGTGCAGGATGCGGGCCACGGGATTTCGCGGTCCGGCCCGCGCGGATGGCAGACTCCGCTGCCAATGTGGCGCGGAGTGGCGGCATGCGCGAGCAGAACCTGCCCAGGCGGCGTATCATACGACTCGCCGCACGCAACCGGAGGCAACCATGCACTCGCAACTCCTCGACGGGGTCACCTGGTTCCGGGGTTCGTCGATACGAATTCGGCGCGCCGGCCTCGAACTCCACGTCGATCCATATGGCCATGACGCCGACACGCCCGACGGCGGTGCGGACTTCATCCTCCTGACCCACCCCCACTACGACAACTTTTCCGAAGAGGAGATCGACCGGCTCCGCGGAGCCGACACGGTCCTGATCGCGCCGGCCACGATGAAGAAGCAGTTGAGCGACGCCGATCACTTTCTGCGTCCGGGCGACATGCTCCAGCTGCAGGACCTGGACCTCATCGCCATGCCCGCCTACAACGTCGACAAGCGCTACCACCCGCCCGAGGCGGGGTGGCTCGGCTATGTGTTCACCCTCGACGGGGTGACGTTCTACCACGCCGGCGACACCGACCTGATCGACGCCATGATGTCGGTCCGATGCGACGTGGCCTTCCTTCCGGTCGACGGACACTACACCATGGATGCCGATGCAGCCGTCCGGGCCGCCGAACGATGCGGCGCACAGACCGTCGTCCCGATTCGTTGGAGCGACGGGCCTACGGCGCGCGAGGCCGAGCGCCTCGCCGACACTGAGGGCCTCAACGTTGAACTTCTGGAGCGAACCGCATGACTCGTCGTACCTCGGCCTCTCCCCTCGTCGTCGCGCTCGTCGCGCTCCCCGCCCTCTCCTCCCTCGCCTGTTCACCCATGGATGCCACCGGCTCGGCAGCGACCGACACCTCCGGCGCCGACGCTACCCCGCTTCCGGTCGCGGGCCGCTCGACCGTCTACGCTCCGCACGGGCTCGTCGCGACGAGTCAACCACTCGCCTCGACGGCGGCCCTCAGGATTCTCGAGGAGGGCGGAAACGCATTCGACGCAGCCGTCGCGGCCTCGGCGGTGCTCTCTCTGGTCGAGCCGCACATGACGGGGCTGGGGGGTGACCTGTTCGCGATCTTCTGGTCGACCGACGAAGAGCGGGTCGTGGGCCTCGACGCCTCCGGTCGCGCGGGCGCGCGCATGAGCCCCGACCAGATCCGGGCCGACGGCTTCGAGCGGGTGCCCTACCAGGGACCCGGATCCGTCACCGTTCCCGGAGCGATCGCGGGCTGGGCCGCCCTCCTCGACCGCTATGGATCCATGTCGCTCGCCGACGTCGTGCGACCCGCGATCGACCTGGCGGAGGACGGCTTCCCCGTATCGCCGATCATTGCCCGCCAATGGCAGAACCAGCTCGACCTGCTCCAGGACGACGAGGGGGCCACGGCCACCTACCTGGTCGACGGAGAGCGGGCTCCGCGGGCTGGGGAATGGTTCCGGAACCCCGACTTCGCCGCCTCGCTGCGCGTGATCGCGGAGCAGGGGCCGTCGGCGATGTACGGCGGTGAGCTGGGCCGGCGCATCGTGGCCCACCTCGACGAAGTCGGCGGGTACCTCACCAACGACGACATGGCCGGCATGGAGGTCAGCTGGGTCGAGCCCCTCAGTGTGGACTATCGCGACTGGACCGTCTGGGAACTGCCGCCCGCCGGCCAGGGCATCGCGGCGCTGCAGATGCTGGAGATGCTGGAGCCCCTCGACATCGCTGGCATGGGTCACAACTCGGCCGAATACCTCCATCACCTGATCGAGGCCAAGAAACTCGCCTTCGCCGATCTGGCCCGCTACGTGTCCGACACCGACCATCTCGAGGTCACGCCAGAAGCGCTTCTCGACCCCGAGTACATCGAACGCCGGCGGGCACTGATCGACCCCACGCGGGCCCAGGAACAGGTCGAACCCGGCGATGCCGTGCAACAGAGTGAGACCGTGTTTCTGGTCGTCGCCGATGACGAGGGCAATCAGATCGCCTTCATCCACTCGATCTTCGAGTACTTCGGTTCGGGGGTCGTGGTACCGGGCACGGGCTTCGTGCTCCAGAATCGCGGAGCCGGCTTCACCCTCGACGACGGGCACCCCAATCAGGTGGCACCCGGAAAGCGACCCTTCCACACCCTGATCCCGGGCTTCGTGACCCGTAACGGCGAGCCCTACATGGCCTTCGGCGTCATGGGCGGTTCCATGCAGCCACAAGGCCACGTGCAGCTGCTACTCAACATGTTCGACTTCGGGATGGACCCGCAGGAGGCCGTCGACGCGGCCCGCTTCCGGCATCTCGGGGGACTGCGTGTCGCCATGGAAAACGTGACCCCCGCGCTGCGAGCCGAACTCGAGGCGATGGGGCACACGATCACGGAAGACTGGACCCGGACGGCCTTCGGCGGTGCCCAGGTGGTGGTTCGACTCGACGGAGGCGGATGGGGCGGCGCCTCGGACGCGCGCAAAGACGGTATGGCGGTGGGCTACTGATGGCCGATCCCGACTCGGTCATTCCCTTCGAGCGGCTCCCGCCTGGATTCGCCGAGACGCTCGACTCGCCGCCCGACACTCCGGTCGTGCCTCGCCCGGCCGCGACGGTCGTCTTGTTGCGAGATACCGCGTCCGGACCCGAGGTGCTGCTGTTGCGACGCGTGCGGTCGTCGGGATTCGTGCCCGGCGCCTACGTGTTTCCCGGAGGCCGCGTCGACGCCGACGATTCGTCGCCCGAACTCGAGGCGCGGCTCACCGGGCTCGACGCTCCGACCGCCGCGGCACGCCTGGGCCTCGTCGCCGACGCGGTGCCCCCCGCGCTGGCCTACGTGCTGGCCTCGATTCGGGAGGCCTTCGAAGAGACCGGCCTGCTCCTGGCCCGCGACGACCAGGGTCGCCCCCTCCCGTCGGCCGCCACCGACACTCGAGTGTCCGAGGCGCGCGATCGACTGCTCGCCGACGAGGGAGCCTTCGCGGCGATCCTGGACGACCTCGGCGTACAGCTCGATGGCGAGGCCGTGGAGTACGTGGCCCACTGGATCACCCCCGTGGTGGAGCCGCGGCGCTACGACACGCGCTTCTTCGCCGCGGCGATCGAGGGGCCGGCCGAGGTATCCGTGAACCCTGCGGAGATGTCGGATGCCGTATGGCTGACGCCCGAGGCGGCGCTCGACCGGCATCGCGACGGGCGCCTGCCGATGGTCTTCCCCACGATCCACACCCTCGAATCCCTCGCCGGCTACACCTCGGCCACGGCGATCCTCGAGTCGTTCCGCCGTCGACCCGTGCCGCCGATCCTGCCGAGGCTGGTACGGATGCAGGGGGGAGTGGGGCTGGAGATCGACTGAGGGACGCGGTGTTCCGGAGTCGCACCTCCCGCACCTGGCGTTTACCCTTAGCGCTTGACCTGCGACTCGTTCGACCTGCAGTGCCCGCCCACTAGCGACAAGGGTAGCGTGTTCGATCAACTCGACCCCCGAAGAATCAGCCTGGGCGGCCACCATGCCCGGCTGTACCTCGGCAGAGGCCCACTTGCCCTCGAAGTGGTGGTCGCCGACTTCGAGAAGCGCCCCACGATCACCGCTCTGCGCGAGCTTCGTCAGGAGAGGGCCGGACGCCGCGCCGCCCCCGTACTGATCGTTGCGCAGTGGGGGGCGGAAAAGGCGGGGGTGTGCGGTCCTACCGAGCACAACGCCATCGAGCAGCTCGATCTGCCCACGGCCCAGGTCGAAGGTGTCTGCGTCCGCGCCTTGGCTGCGGACGATCGGCACCGCGCGATTCGGATCCTGCACCAGGATCTTCCGCAGCTGGAGGCGTCGGTGCCGGGGCTCCGCAACGGTGGCCTACTCGCCATGCAGGAACTCGAGCACGGCGTTCCCGGTCGAGCGGACTGGCCGGCAGCCATGGAGCGAGGCCGTGGTGTCCTCGGTCGACGGGGGCGTACACTGATCCATGCGCTCGGCTTCGCGATCGAAGACACCGCGGGTCCGGCCGTCGTCCTTCTGGCCGGGGAGCGAAAGACGGCGGTGGCCGTGCTCCTCGACCACCCCGAGGAGATCGACGCGGCCAGTGACCGGTACGACGGCGTGTCACCGGTGTCCTTCGCGTTAGCCCGAGCCGACCGAGAGAATCTGGACTACGTGATCGCCGTGGCCGGCGGCACGGTGCGCCTCTACCCTGTCGCACCCGGAGTGGGTGCTGGGCGTCGAGGGCGATCGGAGACCTTCGTTGAGCTGAACCTCGATCTGTTGCCCGACGAGCGCGCCGGTTACGTCTGGCTTCTCCTCTCGGCCGACGCTCTTGTGGAGGGCGGCTCCTTCGCAGAGATCCTGCAGCGGAGCGAGGACTACGCGGCGGGGCTGGGCGAGCGCCTGCGGGAACGTGTATACCGGGAAGTGATTCCCCGATTGGCCCGGGCAGTGGCCGGGGAGCTCACGGGGGCCGAGCCCTCCCGCGAGGAGTTCGACCAGACCTACGAAGTCGCCCTGCGCATTCTCTTCCGGCTTCTCTTCGTGGCCTACGCAGAGGATCGTGACTTGCTCCCGCTGCACGAGTCGAGGGTGTACCGCGAGCACTCGCTCAAGCGGATTGCACTGCGGCTCGCAGAGGCGAGGCAGCGGGGCATCGAGTTCGGAGCCGAGCCCTTCTACTGGTCCGAGGTGTCGTCGCTCTGGCTCGCGGTCAGCCGTGGCAACCCCGAATGGAGTGTGCCTCGCTACAACGGGACGCAATTCTCCGCCGACCCCGCGATCTCACCCGCGGGTGCGCTCATCGATGGGATGACACTCCCCGACCGTGACTTCGCCGTGGCGCTCTCGGCGCTACTGCTAGACGAGACGAGGGAGGGTACCGAAGGCCCGGTGGACTTTCGCTCCCTGGGGGTTCGGGAGTTCGGGACCATCTACGAAGGACTGCTCGAGAGCGAGCTGTCGCTGGCCGAGACGGATATGACGGTGAACGCGAAGACCGGTTCTTATCTCCCCGCGTCCGACGGTCAGGCGGTCGAGGTGGAGGAAGGGCAGGTCTACCTGCACAACAGATCCGGCGCTCGGAAGTCTACAGGTTCGTACTACACCAAGTCCTTCGCGGTGGAGCACCTCCTGGACCGGGCACTGGAGCCTGCGCTGGCCGAGCATCTCGAACGGCTGGACGGAATGTCCGATCGCGAGGCGGGCCGCCGCTTCTTCGAGTTCCGGGTGGCCGATATCGCCATGGGCTCCGGACACTTTCTCGTTGCCGCCGTCGATCGAATCGAGCGGGGGCTCGTGGGCTACCTCACGCGGCGTCCACTCCCGGACGTGAAGGAAGAACTGGCGAGACTCCGCCGTACGGCGCTAGACAATCTGGGTGAGGACTGGGCCGGCGAACCCATCGAGGACGCCAAGCTCCTCCGACGTCAGGTGGCGCGCCGTTGCATCTTCGGCGTGGATATGAATCCGATGGCCGTCGAGCTGGCCCGCCTGTCCATCTGGATCCATACCTTCGTGCCGGGGCTGCCGCTCGGGTTACTGGATCAGAATCTGGTGCAGGGGAACTCCCTCGTGGGGATCGCCACCTTCGACGAAGCGTCGGAGCTGATGCAGGCCGAGAGCGGCAGCCTGTTCGCCTTTGTAGCCTCGGAGCGTCTGGCAAAGGTGCGTGAGCCGCTCGAGAAGCTTGGTCGGCTGACCGACGCCAGCGACGCGGAGATCGCGGAGGCGAGGGAGCTGTATACCCGGATGCGGGAGGCCACACGGGCCGAGGTGGACCTGTTCACCATCCTCACCGCGTCACGCACGAACCGTGAGCTTCAGGCGGCCCTCGCGCAGGGTCAGGTGGCTACCACCCCCGAGGCGCAGGGGGATGCACTGCAGGAAGGGCTTGTCCGGATCGCCGCGGAGGAGCTGGCCGGCCTCGACGTGCTGCATTTCCCACTGACGTTTCCGCATGTGTTCCTGGGGGATCGACGGGGCTTCGACGTGATCCTGGGGAATCCGCCGTGGGAAGAGGCGACGTTGGAGGAGGATGCCTTCTGGGCACGGCACTTTCCCGGGCTCCGCTCGAAATCGCAATGGGAGCAGGAGGCATTGAAGGCGGGGTACCGTCAGGACCGACCGGACCTCATGGTGCGATTCGAGGAAGAGCTCGAATCGGCCGCGACGTTGCGCCGCCTGCTAACGGCCGGCGCTTATCCTGGCATGGGTACTGGCGACCCAGACCTCTACAAAGCGTTCGTCTGGCGTTTCTGGTTCTTGGTGTCCAGCGATGGCGGTCGGGTCGGTGTCGTACTCCCGAGGTCGGCGCTGGCGGCGAAGGGATCCGGTGATTTCCGCAAGGCCATGCTGAACGCGGCCGAGGTCGTCGATCTCACGATGCTCGTGAACAATCGAACGTGGGTCTTCGACGAGGTCCATCCGCAGTACACCATCGGTCTGACAGGGATCTGCCGGCGCGACGACGGGCCGGACGAGTCTCGCCTCAAGCTCAGCGGGCCCTATGCGAGCCTCGAGCGCTTCGAGAGCGGCGCGGTGAGGGAGCCCGTCTCGTTCTACGGGAGGGAAGTCGAAGCTTGGAATGATACTGCCTCGCTGCCGCTCCTTCCATCGGACGAGTCGGCGGAAGTGTTCGCGCAGCTCCGGAGGAGTCCCCGACTAGACCTGGACGATGGGATCGGTTGGCGAACGCGTCCTCAGACTGACCTGCACGCCACGAACGACAAGAAATTCATGGACGTAGAGTCCGAGGTGCGGCCGGAGGGCTTCTGGCCAGTCTACAAAGGTGAGTCGTTCGACCTATGGATGCCGGACACCGGAATCTACTATGGGTGGGCGGACCCGGACGTTGTGCTTCCCGCTCTACAAGGAAAGCGGGAGCGCTCCACAAGCCGGTCGGCCTTTTCGGAGTTCACTGCCGCCTGGCGTAACGACCCCGACACCTTGCCCTGCTGGCAGCCGCGGATCGCATTCCGAGATATCTCTCGGGCGACCGATACGAGGACGATCCGGGCCGCCCTGCTTCCGGCGCGGGTCGTGATCACGAACGCGGCTCCGTATCTACTGTTCCCGCGGGGGGGCGCCCCTGATGAAGCGTATCTTCTTGGCATCCTCGCCTCGATCCCTCTTGATTGGTATGCAAGGCGCTTCGTAGAAACGCACGTGAACTTCTTCGTTCTCAACCCGTTCCCAATCC
This sequence comes from Longimicrobiales bacterium, assembly GCA_028279425.1. GTDB lineage: Bacteria > Gemmatimonadota > Gemmatimonadetes > Longimicrobiales > Gaopeijiaceae > Gaopeijia. Next base: position 42,340 of record JANQNV010000277.1, read on the forward strand.
CTCGCCCCGAGCGTGGACACCCCCTCCGCCAGAGGGTCATCGCCCTTGCCGGCCGCCTCGCTGCTCCCGACGAGCGGTTCGCCGTCTGGGCCGAGGCCGTGGGCGTCGCTTGCGGCCCGCTGGCGCCTGACGAGAAAGACGATCACATCCATGAGCTCGACGCCGTAGTTGCCCACCTGTACGGGCTCACAGAGGCGCAACTCATCCACATCTTCGAGACCTTCCACGAGGGGTGGGACTACGAGGACCGGCTGCGGGTGACGCTAGAACACTTCGAAGCCTGGAAAGGGCAGTCGGCGTGATCGGCCGGTCGATCTCGTGTCGCGCGGCGGCATGGCCGAGCCCTCGCAACCGACGCACTCTTCGGTCATGAACCGTATCGACGTCGAGCCGACGATGCTGGTCTGGGCCTGCGCGCGCTCCGGGGTACCGAGGTCCAAACTCGCGAATCGGATTCCGCAGCTACCCGAATGGCTGAGCGGCAAGAAACGACCCACGCTCAAGCAGCTTGAGAAGCTGGCGAGGGCCACCCACACTCCGCTCGGCTACCTGTTCCTACCCTCTCCGCCGGAAGAGCCCCTACCCATCACCGACTTCCGCACCGTCGGCTCTGGGGTGCGTGGTACCCCCAGCCCCGACCTTCTGGATACGCTGTACCTCATGCAGCGACGTCAGGCGTGGCTGCGGGAATCGTTGATCGAGGCGGAGACCGATCCGCTCGGCTTCGCCGGAAGCGCTCGGCTCACCGACGACCCGGAGAACGTAGGGCGAGAAATGCGCCGTACCCTGGGCCTCGCGGATGGATGGGGCTCCGGTGTTCGAAGTTGGCAAGCGGCGGTCGGTCAGCTGCGACGGGCCATAGAGGATCTCGGCGTGATGGCCATCATCAACGGCGTGGTCGGAAACAACACCCACAGGACGCTGGACGTGGAGGAGTTCCGCGGGTTTGCCCTCACGGATCCGTGGGCGCCGCTCGTCTTCGTAAACGGCGCTGATTCGAAGTCGGCCCAGATGTTCAGCCTGGCTCACGAGTTGGCGCACATCTGGCTCGGGAGCGAGGGGCTCTCAGGATTCGAGGCTCTGTTCCCTGGTGGGACGGAGGTGGAGGAATGGTGCAATCGGGCAGCGGCCGAGATGCTCGTGCCGGAGCGTGAACTCGGGGGTCGCTGGCACGAGTTACGACGCGCCGACCGCCCCTTTGCCAGCCTCGCCCGTTCGTTCAAGGTGAGCCCCGTGGTCGCCGCCCGGCGCGTACTCGACCTGGGGCTGATCGACCGCACCGCATTTTTCGAGTTCTACGACGACTACATCAGTCAGGAGCGCCGACGAGAGGAGAAGGGGACCGGAGGGGGCGACTTCTACAACAACCAAACCACCCGCGTGGGCGAGCTCTTCGGGACAAAGGTGGCCCGGGCGGCGCTTGAGGGGCGGATCGGCTTTCAGGATGCGTATCACCTGACCGGCTTGAATGGTGCCACGTTCCGAAAGTATGCCGACCGGATGGGCGTTAGGCTGCCGTGACCGAGCCTCGGATCTACCTCCTCGACGCCGATGTCTTCATCACGGCAAAGAACCTCTACTACGGCTTCGACCTGTGTCCGGGCTTCTGGGCCGGCCTAATCAAGCACCACCACGAGGGGCGCATCTTCAGTGTCGACCGGGTTCGCAGTGAACTTCTAGTTGGACCAAAGACCGAAAACCTCGTCGAATGGGTGCGGAATGAAGTCCCGAAGGAGTTCTTTCTGGACGTCGATTCAGATGAAGTAACCGAAGCGTACACCGAGATCATGTTGTGGGCGCAGCGTCACCCGCAGTATTTCGACTACGCCAAGGCCAAATTCGCAACGGGAGCAGACGGATGGCTGGTTGCCCACGCTCGGATCCACGGGGGCACCGTGGTCACCCTCGAGCAGCCCGCGCCGCACTCGAAGCGGGAGATCAAGTTGCCCGACGTCTGTGATCAGTTCGACGTCGGCCACGAGAACCCGTTCTCCATGCTCAAGGAGCTCGGGGTTCAATTCCAGCTCGCCAAAGACTCGTGAACGACGGCCCCCCCATTCGCCCGGAGTACGTCGACAATCTCGACGGGAATACTCTCGACCGTGCTCTCACCGGGCGCATCGAGTTTTTGCTGAGCATTCTGCAGGAACCCCCGGTTCTGTCGATCGCGACGGGTTACTTCAACCCGGAGGGCTTCGGGCGTATCGTGGCCCAACTCCGGAAGCTGCGCCGGGTCCGCCTGCTGCTTGGGGCCGAGCCGCTGCCGGCCGCGCGCATGCCGGAACGCCGCCTGGGTGAACCGAGAGGGGCGCGCTTCGAGGCCCGTCTGACGGAAGAAGCTCTCGGCGAAGCGGAGCAGAAGCTGCGGCGAGATCGTGATCATCTGCCCTTCTCCCGGGCGGCCAGAGACGCCGTACAGGATCTGCTGGCCTTTCTCGATTCCGGCGCCATCGAGGTGCGCAGGTATCGGCGCCGGTTCTTGCACGGCAAGGCGTTTCTGTTCTCGCAGGGTCAGGGAGTTCTTGCGGGCTCCTCCAACTTCACCCTCGCCGGCCTGACGTCGAATCTCGAGCTCAACCTGGGTCAGTATCAGCCGGGTGTTGTGCAGCAGGTGGAGCACTGGTTCGAGCGGCTCTGGGACGCAGCCGAACCGTATGACATCGCAGCCATCTACCGGGAGCGGTTCGCCGAGTATCCGCCCTACATCGTCTACCTCAAGGCGCTCTGGGAGCGGTACGGAGAGGAGCTCGAGGAAGAAGCACAGGAAACCGGCCGCATCCAACTTACCCGATTCCAGACCGACGGGGTCTTCCGTGCCCGGAGGATTCTGGATCGCTACAACGGCGTGCTGATTGCCGACAGCGTCGGCCTCGGAAAGAGCTTCATCGCTGCCAAGCTCTTCACGGAGGTGATCGAACGGAACCGGCAGCGCGCGCTACTCATCGCCCCAGCGCAGCTCCGGGACGGGATGTGGTCGCAGTTCAAGAAGCGGTATCAGTCGGGCGTGGAGGTTGTGTCGTACGAGCAGATGGCCGACGACGCGCAGCTCGGAGAGGGGGAGGGAGGAGCCCTGTCGTCGGAGATCGACGACTACTCGTTGATTGTGATCGACGAGGCCCACGCCTTCCGCAATCCCGATACCCGGCGTGCCCGGGCCCTGCGTCGGCTTCTGCGTGCCGACCCACCACGCAAGGTGGTGATGCTCACCGCTACACCGGTCAACAACTCACTTTGGGATCTTTACGATCTCCTGACCTACTTCATCGGGCACGACGCGGTGTTCGCGGATCGAGGCATTCCCTCGCTCCGCAGGCGATTCCAGGCGGCGGCTTCGGAGGATCCATTCACACTCCGCCCGGATGTTCTGTTCGACGTTCTCGACGCCACGACCGTTCGCCGTACTCGCCACTTCGTCCAGCGCTACTACCCAAACGACCACTTCGTGCTGCCCGACGGCACCGAGGTGACCATCCGCTTTCCGGAGCCGGAGGTCCAGGCGCGAAACTACGACATGGACGACGTGCTTCCGGGCTTTTTCGAGGAGTTCGCGTCGATTCTTGCCCCCGAGCAAGGCGACCCGCTCCTGTCGCTCGCTCGCTACTGGCCCTCGCGGTACCGGAGGGCCGGAGCGCCGGATGCGCGCGAGGCTGCACTCGTCGGCCTGATCCGTTCCGGTCTGCTCAAGCGATTCGAGTCGTCCGCTCTGGCCTTCGTGGAGACGGTCACCCGCATGGTCCACGCACACGACCACTTCGTCCGGGCGATCGAGGACGGCGTCATTCCCGCGCCCGACACCCTGACCCAACTTCAGGATTCCGACTCGGACGAGGCGTGGGAGGAGTTGCTTGCCGAAGGGGAAGCCATCGACCCCGACCAGATCGATGTGGAGCGCTTGCTCGGAGACGTTCGGCGCGACCGGGAGCTGCTCGAAGGCCTGCGGGTTCAGGCGGCCAGGGTCAGCCCGCAGAGCGATCCCAAGCTGGACCTGCTCGTCGAAGAGCTCGCGCGCATCGCGGCACACGCCGAGCAGCAAGCTGTTTCGGAGAAGGACGAGAGGAATCGGCGAAAGGTTCTGATCTTCTCCTACTTCGCCGACACCGTGGACTGGATCGCAGAGCATTTGGAGTCGGTGCTCCAGAGCGACCGCCGGCTGGCGGCCTACCGTGGCCGCATGGCGGTGGTCCGGGGTACCGAGTCGTATGAGGGCGTAACGCGAACCGAGGCGGTCTTCGGATTCGCGCCGGAGTCGTCGGATGCGCCTCCCGGACGCGCCGAAGACCGTTTCGACATCCTGGTCACGACCGACATCCTCGCGGAGGGAATGAACCTTCAGCAGGCCGGCCGGATCATCAACTACGATCTGCCGTGGAATCCCATGCGCCTGGTTCAGCGCCACGGTCGGATCGACCGCATCGGAAGTCCGCATGAGAAGGTGTACCTCACCTGCATCTTCCCCGACCGGCAACTCGACGCGCTGCTCGCTCTGGAGGAGAGGATCCGCGTGAAGCTCGCGCAGGCAGCCGCTTCCATCGGCCTCGACCAGGTCGTCATCCCGGGCGCCGAGAAGACGGAGCACACGTTCGCGGACGACCGTGCGGAGATCGACGCGCTACGCAGGGAGAGTCCCTCGCTTTTTGAACGCGGGGGCGAGCACGTGCATGCACATTCCGGCGAGGAGTATCGCCAGGAACTGCGAAAGGGGGTCGAGCGCTGGGGTGACCGCATCCGAACCCTCCCGTGGGGGGTGGGCTCTGGCATCGTTCGTGGTACTCGTACGGGGCATGTCTTCTGCGCCCGGGTCTTCGATCGGGTCTTCATGCGGTTCGTGCCCCGAGATCCCGAGGGGGAACTCGAGCGCGACACCCTTACCTGTCTGGGGCTCATGGCCTGCGACGAAGGTACGCCCCGCGAGCTGGATGACGCCCTCGCGGAAGAAGCCTACGGTGCCTGGGATCGGGCGAGAAGGGACATCTACGACGAGTGGCAGGCCGCCACCGATCCGGCCAACCTGCAGCCCGAGGTGCGCCCGCTGTTCCGAGCCGCGGCGGAGCACGTGCGCCACAACCCTGCGGAAGGCCTGACCCTACAGGACCGCGACCGCCTTGCCGAGGCGCTCGAGGCACCGTGGGGAATCCGGATCGAGAAGCGGCTTCGCGAGGCGTTCACCCCCGAGACGGCCCGTGGCGCCGACAGCACGAGGAGGATCGCGGAAGCCGTCCGCGAACTGGGCTTGCAACCGTGGAAAGCACCCGAACCGCTCGACCCAATCACCGAGGACGAGATCCACGTAGTGGTGTGGATGGGTGTTCTGCAGACTGCGAGCGACGAATAGGCTGACCCTGACCTCGCTCACGTCGCCGAGGACGCCGCCTACATCCGGCGGTAGCCCGGCCCCGCGCCGCCCTCCCGCGGCGTCCAGCGCGGGCCGAGCACATCGGTCGCCTTGCAGTCCACGCAGTTCGGGGCGTTGACGATCAGCTTGTCCCCCTCGCGCTCGTAGACGCCGGCGGGACAGAGATGCACGTACATCTCGGCGGCCTCCGGGGTGATGTCGTCTCCCACGATCAGGTGGCTCGGGATGTCGTCCCGCGTCTGATTCCCGGACTTGAAGACCGCGTCGACCTTGCTGAAGGTCAGCTTCCCGTCGGGCACGAACGGCGTCTCACCATCCAGCGTCTTCCGCTCGGCCGCATCTTCTTCGACGCTGATCTTTCCGCCCGGGAAGGCGCCCCCGGTGAGCGTCATCAGGCCGGCGCGCACCCCGCCCCCGACGAATCCCTTCTTGAAGGCCAGTCGCATGTTGCGCGTCTTCTTCATGTCCGTCGCGATGTAGCTCGCATCTACGCTTTCGGTGTAGCTCTTCAGCCCCTCGGACGACACGTCGTCCGCCTTCAGTCCTGCGAAGATGGCTCGCGCAGCGAGCATTCCGGAGTGCATCGCGTAGTGGATCCCCTTGAGCGAGGGCACGTCCACGTAGCCCGCGGAGTCGCCCACGACGATCAACCCATTGCCGTGGCGTCGCTCCGGGAGCGAATAGAAGCCGCCCTCGGGGATCGTCTTGGCCCCCCATTCGACCATCTCGCCGCCCTCGAGATAGGGACGGAAGAGCGGGTGGAGCTTCAGGCGCTGCAGGAGCTCGTGCACGTCGAGGCGGGCGTCCTCGTAGTCGAGCCCGACCACGAGGCCGAGCGAGACGAGGTTGTCTTCGAGCGGATACATCCAGGAACCGCCGAAGGCGTCACCCGGCAGCGGCCAACCCAGCGTGTGGATGATCCGGTCGAGCGGCTTCTTGGTCTCCCACATCTCCTTGACGCCGAGGGCGTAGATCTGGGGATTCTGGCTCTGCACGCCATCCCACTCGTACCACGCCTGCGACAGTGTGCCGCGCGAGCCTTCGCTCAGTACAGTGACCCGCGCGGTGATGTCCATTGCGGGCATCGCGTCGCTTCCCGTCGGCTGACCGTCGCGGTCGAGCCCCGACGGGGTGGTCCGCACTCCCCGGACGGTGCGACCGTCGACGAGGAGCGAATCGGCGGGAAACCCCGGAAACACGTTGATCCCGGCCTCTTCGGCCTTTTCGCCCAACCACCGCACCATCTCCGAAAGCGACGCCACGTAGTTGCCGTGGTTCTTCATCGTCGGAGGCGTGGGCAGCTTGATCGACGACTTCTCACGCAGCATGTAGACCGACTCCCGCGAGACGGCCTGTCGGAAGGGGAAGTCAGAGTCGGATAGGTCGGGAAACAACTCGCGGAACGCCCGCGGATTGACGACGGCACCGGAGAGAGAGTGCTCTCCGAGCGAAGCCGCCTTCTCGAGGACGCCGATCTCGATGTCGCCCAGCTCCCCGCCGGCCTCGTTGTCCTGCCGTACCAGCCGCTCGAGTTCCAGAGCACCGGCCAGCCCCGCGGGACCTCCACCCACGAACACCACGTCCATGGGCACCGCTTCTTCATCGGGCGTCTCGTCCAGCACGAGTCGGTCGAGAGGCAGCCGGGGCTGATGGTCGAGCGGGCGAACGGTTCCCTTCAGAGCGTCCTGAGCCATGCGATCCTTCCGGGGGAAATACGACGAATCTCCGGGCCGACGGGCGTCGGGACCCTGCCTCGGACCCGGGTGTAGCTTCCAGCCCTTCAAGATACCCCAACTGGGGGGCTGAGACAGGTCCCCCGCGAGGAGCAGCCGCGCATGTCCCTGAATCGTCCCGCCACCGTTGGAGACCTTCGCGCGTCCGGCTACCGACCGCGATCGGTCAAGGAGGAGATTCGTGGGAACCTGCTGACGAAGCTTCGGGCCGGGGTGGATCTCTTCCCGGGCGTGCTCGGCTACGACGACACGGTGGTGCCGCAGATCGTCAATGCACTGCTCTCGAAGCACGACTTCATCCTCCTCGGCCTCCGGGGCCAGGCGAAGAGCCGGATTCTTCGGGAGTTGGCCGGACTGCTCGACGACGAGGTGCCCGTGCTTCGCGGGAGTGAGGTCAACGACGATCCGCTGGCGCCCATCTCGAAGTACGCGAAGGAACTGCTCCGCGAAGAGGGTGACGACGCTCCTGTTGCTTGGATTCCGCGCAGCCAGCGCTACGTCGAAAAGCTCGCCACGCCCGATGTGACCATCGCCGACGTGATCGGCGACGTGGATCCGATCAAGGCCGCGCGGGGCGGACACATCCTCGCCGACGAGCTGACGATCCACTTCGGACTGCTCCCCCGCGCCAACCGAGGCATCTTCGCGATCAATGAGCTCCCGGATCTCTCGGGCAAGATCCAGGTGGGTTTGTTCAACGTCCTCCAGGAGGGCGACGTCCAGATCAAGGGGTACCCGATCCGGCTACCGCTCGACGTGCTGATGGTGTTCACGGCCAACCCCGAAGACTACACGGCCCGCGGCAAGATCATCACTCCGCTCAAGGACCGGATCGGCTCGGAGATCCGCACCCACTACCCGACCGACCTCGACATCGGTGTGGACGTGACACGTCAGGAGGCCTGGACCGACCGCGGGGAACTCGGCGTGGAGATCCCCGAGATCGTCGCCGAGGTCGTCGAGCGGATCGCCTTCCTCGCCCGCGACGACAAGCGGATCGATCAGCGGTCGGGTGTGAGCCAGCGCATGCCCATCACCACCCTCGAAATGGTGGTGTCGAATGCGGAACGCCGAGCTCTGCTCCTGGGCGAGGAGCAGGCCGTACCCAGGATCGTCGACATCTACGCCGCCCTTCCCGCGATCACCGGGAAGATGGAGTTGGAGTACGAGGGAGAGCTCCACGGTCACGAGAAGATCGGTCGCGAACTCGTGAGCGCGGCAGCCCACGGTGTGTACAGCGCGCGCGCCGGTGGGGCCGACGTCGACGACATCGTGGACTACTTCGAGCGTGGCAGCGCACTCCAGGTGGGCGAAGAATCTTCAGCGGAGGCCTGTATCGAAGGCTTCTCGACGGTGCCCGGCCTCATGGATCTCGTGCACACCGTCGGGCTGGCCTCGGATCAGTCGTCGAACGGCGCGCGCGCCGCCGCCTGCGAGCTCGTGCTCGAGGCGCTGGTTGCGGAACGTCGGGTGAGCCGGACGTCGTCGGGCAGCTATCGCCGCGCCCCGCACGAGGATTCGAGCAGCGGCTTCAAGGGGTTCGACCCCTTCGGCACGGCCTGAGGGCTCGATCGAGGGTCTCCAAGCCAACCGTCTCACAATGAAACGAGGGCCGCGGGAGCATCGGCTCCCGCGGCCCTTCATCTACACGCTTGGTCTTGCGCCCGACCCCGAGGGCCGGAGGTCGAAATCAGTTCTGGACGACCTCGTTGATCTCGATGTCGGAGAGGTCGAGCGTGGGCTCGATCCACACCGTGACCTGACGTACGCGATCGCTGCTCAGCAACGCCGTCTTGAGCGCGTCCTCCGCCGACACCGACGAAAAGGCGTCGACCGGGGTCGGGACGAACTTCAGGCGGTACTCGGTCGAGGCGAGCTTGGCCGGCACCTCGACGGAGGTCACCGCACCGCGCTGGACCAGTCCGAGGCTGTGAATACGACCCTCGGCATCCTCGGCGAACACGCGCACGGGTACCGTGTGCGAGTTCACGACGTACACCTCGATCTCATCGTTCTCGGGGTTGCTGCCGGCGGCGGGAGCCGGAGCAGCGACGGCGGTCGCGAGAGCGAGCGCGAAGGCGCCCGTGATCATGCGGTTCATGGCACTACCTCGATCTATGGGTTCAAAGAGCCTCGGGGAGGCCCGTCGTTGAGTCTGCGAGACTACTCCTGTACAGCCAAAGAGTTTCGTTTGGTTGTACACGTGAAGCGTAGATCATACCTACGCGCAGAACGGCGATTCGACCTCCCAATCAGTGAGGGGTGATTCGGGTTCCCGCGCCCCTCTCTCGTCCATGCGCGGGATCGAGCCGGAAAGTGACATCGGTCGGCCGTTCCTTGACCGCCGCCCCTCTCCTTGCAAAACTAGGAGAGTCTCTCCTAGAAAAACATAGGGAACGCGATGCTGGGTACACGAGAACTGCTTCCGGGCACGTTGGACATGCTGATCCTCAAGGCGCTTTCGCTGGGACCGGCCCACGGCTACGGCGTGCTGCTCCGAATCGAGGAGACCTCGAAGGGCCTGCTGAGCCTGGAACAGGGGTCCCTCTACCCGGCGCTCGCGCGTCTCGAAACGAGGGGCGCGATCCGATCGGAGTGGGGACGCTCCGACAACAACCGGCGGGCGAAGTTCTACCGGCTGACCGATGCGGGGACGGGGCAGCTCGCCGGTGAGACGGATCGCTGGGCCGAGATGGTAGAGGCGGTCTTCAACGTGTTGGATGCCGAAGCGGGGACGTAGGACACCGGGGGCGACGGGAACGACGGGACGACGAGGAGATCGACGATGCCAGGACTATGGGAGAGAATTCGGCGGCTGCGCTCGGGAGGGGATGACCACCGAGCCCTGGACCGCGAGGTGGAGTTCCACCTGCAAGCCCAAACCGATGATCTGATTCGCGAGGGGTGGGAGCCCCGCGCCGCACGGCGGGAGGCCATGCGGCGGTTCGGCAACCCCGAACGCATCAAGGAAAACACCCGGCGCGTCTACGGACTCGCCCCCTTCGACGAGCTGGGGCGCAACGCGCGCTTCGCCGTGCGGGGCCTCCTGCGCGACCCCGTGTTTTCGATCACCTTCGTCGTCACGCTCGCGCTCACCGTCGGGCTCGGCACCGTGGCCTACGGAGTCGGCAGCGCCGCACTCTGGAGCCCGCTTCCGTATCCTGCGCCCGACCGTCTCGCCCAGGTCGCCCTGTATCGTGCAGATCAAGGGATCAATCCCTCTCTGCTCGCCGTGGACGGTTCCACCTGGGAGCAATTCCGCGATCGCGGCGAGCCGTTCCAGCGCGCGGTCTACTCCGGTTGGGGCGCCGGCGTGAATCTCAGCACCGACGCCGCCGCGGCCTTCGTGACCCAGCAGCGCGTAGGTACGGGCTACTTCGAGACGCTGGGTGTGCTTCCCACGCGCGGACGGGAGTTCACGCCGAGCGAAGACACACCCGAGGGACCGGCCGTAGCGATCCTGAGCCACGACCTCTGGATGAGCACCTTCGACGGCGACCCCGACGTGCTCGGCGGGACGGTTCGCCTCAAGGGAGAGCCGCACACGGTGGTGGGCATCATGCCCGAGGGGTTCCGTTCGCCGGCCCGCGCCGATGTCTGGACGCCGCTCCGCCCGTCGCGCCGCGGCGAAGGTAGCGGCACCAACTACGGCATCCTGGCGCGAATGCCCGCGGGAATGTCGCTCGAGGAGGCCAACCGTCGAGTGGCGGGTGTGGCCGCCCCCCAGAACTGGCTCGACCGCGACGCCGGCTTCCGCTTCGGCATGACGTCATTCCAGGAGTCGCAAACCGCCGGAGCGCGCACGCCCGTGTTGGTGCTCCTCGGCAGCATCGCCCTGATGCTTCTGGTCGGCTGGGCGAACCTGGCCGGGCTCCAGATCGCTCGCACCCTCAGCCGGCGCCCCGAACTCGCGACCCGGCGGGCGCTCGGGGGCGGGACGGCAGTGCTCGTGCGGCAGATGACCGTCGAGAATCTGGTACTGGCCGCTCTCGGTGGAGCGGTCGGTCTGGTCCTGGCCGTCGTGGCGTCGCCAAGACTCGAGGCGCTCATTCGTTCCCAGCTCGGCACGTGGCAACCGATGCCCGGCGCAGTGTCGTTGACGGTGGCCGCCACCCTTCTCACCCTCGTCGCCTTCGTGGTATTCGCCGCCGTCCCGTTGGTACGCGCGGCCCGCCCCGGGGTCGAACGCCTGGTCGTCGCCGGCAGTCGGGTGGTGGGTCGGGAGCGCCACGTCGGTCGCAAGGTCCTGCTCGTCGGCCAAATGGCCATGGTCACCGTGCTCCTCTTCGCCGCCGGCCTGCTCGCCCGAAGCTACGGCCATCTCAACAGCCTCGACCCGGGATTCCGAGCCGACGGACTCTACTCGGTACAGTACTCGCTCGATGACGCGCGATTCGCAGAAGCGGCTCCCGTTCAGGAGCTGTTCCGCGAGAGCCTCGCCGCCCTCGAGCGTGCACCGACGATCGCATCGGCCGCCGTCTCGCTCACGCTGCCCTACGAGCGTCCCCTGAACATGCCGTTCCGCCACCCGGGCGAAGAGCAGGGCCGCACGACCAACGTCTCGTACGTCACCGACGCGTTCTTCGAGACCCTCGACATTCCCCTGCTACGGGGCCGCACGTTCGACGATCGCGACGCCCCCGAAGGCCAGGTCGCAGCCGTCGTGAACCAAGCGTTCGTCGATCGGTATCTCGAGAACCGCGATCCGCTGGGCGCTCGACTCCATATGGCGAACGGCTTCGGCGACGTGCCGGTCGTCGGTGTTGTCGGCAACGTCCAGCAGTCTGCGGGGTGGGGCGACACGACTCGACCCGTCTGGGAAACGCCTACGATGTATCTGCGCGCGGACCAGATGCCCTCGGCCTTCTTCAGAGGGGTCCACATCTGGTTCTCGCCGAGCTGGGTCGTGCGGACCGCAGACGCCGCGGGCTCGCCGGCCGGGCCGGTCGAAACCGCCTTCCAGCAGGTCGCCCCCGATCTCCCGGTCGCGCGGGCCGCGACCCTTTCGGACATCATGGACCGGGCGTTTCGCCAGCAACGCTTCGAGGCCAACTTCCTCGTGGTGATGGCGGGACTGGCCGTGGTGCTCGCCGGGATCGGTCTGTACGGCCTCGTCTCGCAGGAGGTCCTCGAACGCCGGGGCGAAATGGGCATTCGGATGGCGATGGGTGCAAGCCCGCAGCGGGCAGTGGTGCGCACGGCGATGGGAGGGCTGGCGATGGCGGGTGTCGGCCTGCTGGTCGGCATGGCCGCCGCATACTACGCGGGCGGACTCCTCGAGAACATCATCTGGGGAATCGGCACCCTGGATCCGGTCACGCTGGTGGGCATGATCGGCGTGCTCGGAGCGCTGGCCGCGGTCGCGAGCTTCGTGCCCGCCACCCGCATCGGTCGCATGGATCCATCCAAGGTGCTTCGGGAAGAGGCGTGAAGGTCGAGGCCCTGTGGCGGTTCCCCGTGAAGAGCATGCGGGGCGAGGCCCTCGACGAGGCCTTCATCGGGTTCTCGGGGGTGTACGGCGATCGCTGCTACGCCATCCACGACTCGACCGCGAGGCCCGGCTTTCCCTATCTGACGGCTTCGCGACGAGCGGCCATGCTGCAGCTCCAGCCTCGGTTTCGGTCGCCCGCGCGGGCAGCGCACCCGCCGAATCTGACCGAGGCGACGGCGGTCGCGCCGGGCGCGACTCCCTCCAACGCGCGGGCGGGCGACCTCGATCTCGACGTGCGGACCCCGGAGGGTGATCTCCTACCGATCGATTCTCCGGAACTCCTCGAACGACTCGCGGGAGTGCCGGACCATACCCTCTCGCTGCTGAAGTCGGATCGCTCCCTCACCGACTGTCGCCCCCTGTCGCTGATCTCCATGCAGACCGTGAGGGGGATCCAGCACGAGCTCGACGACGGGGATGGCCAGGAGCTGGATCCGCGGCGGTTTCGTGCGAACATCTACCTCGATCTGGACGACGAGGCCCCATTTGCGGAAGACGCCCTCGTGGGACGCGAGCTCGAGATCGGGCCGACCACGCGGATCGCGATCCTGGAGCGAGACCCGCGCTGCCGCATGATCTCGCTCGACCCGGACACCGGGGCCCACCATCCGGGAGTACTCCGCGCCGTCGCGCAGGCGCGCGACGGCTGCGCGGGGGTCTACGCGGCCGTTCTGGTCGAGGGCGTGGTTCACGTGGGCGACGCGGTGCGTGTGGTGGAGCGGTAGAGCGAGAGCCGACGGCGAGCCTGCCCGTTGCCCCTCGATCGGGGTGGGCGCATCGTGTCCGGGCTCCCCGTGCCGATGCTGGAGGAACCCGACATGCCCGATTCGCCCGCCTCTGCGACCTCCGCGCGCGACCGGTTGGCCAGCTGGGCCCGAGACGCTCCCGCCGAACTGGTGCTCGGAGCGCGCGAACAGCAGGCGTTCGTCGACCGACTGACGCACACGATTCTCGACGACGTGCCCGACGCCGCGGCGCTCCGTCGCATCGAAGCCGAGGCCCGTTCGCTCGAGGGTGTACCCGTCGCGGTGGAGCTGGCCATCAAGCTCGCGGTGTCCCGGCGCTTCGTGTTGGATCACGACGAGCCCGTGCACCTGTCGGTCGTGTTTGCCGTCTACAACGAACACCATCGCCTGGGGCCAGCGAGCGCTCACCCCCACGGTGAAGACGCGCTGGCGCGCAAGATCGAGCAACTCGACGCCCTCGTGGCCGATCGCTCGTCGTGGTCGTGGGACCTCACCGTGGTCGATGACGGGTGTCCCAACGAGAGCGGGAAGGTGGCCGAGCGGATCATCCGCGATCTGGGGAGGCAGGATCAAGCCGAAGTGCTCTTCCTGCAGGACGCGATCGACGACGGCAACCCCGCGGTGCGTGGCCTCGAGAACACGACCGAAAGCCGAAAGGGGGGCTCCATACACTTCGGCATGTGGAGCGCCGCGTCGCGACCCCGGGCGGGCCACGTGATCGTCTTCACCGACGCCGATCTGTCGACCCACCTCGGCCAGTGCGGGCGGCTCGTCGCTCCGATCGTGAACGGCAATGCCCTGCTGTCGATCGGATCTCGCCGGCGCCCGTTGTCGGTCGTCCTGAAGGGCGGGGCACGCAACGACCGCGGCAAGCTCTTCATCTACCTGTGGAAGCGAATGCTGGGCGCGCTCGACGGAGTGGCCGACACGCAGTGTGGCTTCAAGGCCTTCGACGCGTCTCACGTGCGTTCGTGGGTGGAGGCCTCGATCGAGCACGGCTTCGCCTTCGACATCGAGTTGCTCCTCCAGGGCGATCGCACACGGCCGGGGGGAATCGCGCGGGTGCCGGTGGCGTGGATCGACAGCGAGGCCGCCTCGACCACCTCCGATCTACAGCCCTATCTGGCCATGCTTCGCAGCGTGGCCGCCATCGCCCGTCACCACGACGTGTCGAGCGCCGAGGCCGAACCCTTCATCCAGTTCGTCGAATCGCTCGACGAAGCCGCGTGGCACCGACTGGTGAGCCGCGTCCCGCCAACGATCGCACACCCCGAACCCCTCGAACTCGAGTCCCGGGGAGCGGTCGTGACGGCCGACGAGCTTCGCCGGGCGAGCCGTTCCACCGCCGTCTGAGGCGACGCCATGGCTTCCGATCCCCGCTGGGCCGAAATACGCGCGCTCTTCGAAGAGGCTCTCGAGCTCGCCCCCGATGAGCGCGAGGCCTTCCTCGCGGCGCGATGCGCCTCCGACGCGGAGATGCGGGCAGAGGTCGAGGCCCTGCTCGCCGGCGTCGTCGACGACGACTTCCTCGACAGCGACGTGGCCGATCAGGCCGCGGTCGCCCTCCACGAAGCGCTGCCCGACCCCCTGGGCATGCGCGTGGGCCCCTTCCGGCTCACGGAACGCCTGGGCGAGGGGGGCATGGGTCAGGTGTTCGTGGGCGAACGGGCCGACGGTGGCTTCGAACAACGGGTCGCCGTGAAGCTGATCGGGAGCGTCTACGCAACGCCGTCCCTCCTGCGCCGCTTCGAACGGGAGCGGTCGATCCTGGCCTCGCTGAATCATCCGAACATCGCGCACCTCATGGATGGGGGCGTGTCGGCGCTGGGCCCCTACCTCGCCATGGAGCTGGTCGAGGACGCGTCGACCCTCCTCGAACACTGCGATGCTCGCCGGCTCACGATCCGAGAGCGGGTGGAACTGTTCATCACGATGTGCGACGCGGTTCATACCGCCCACCAACAGCTCATCGTTCACCGCGACCTCAAGCCGTCCAACGTGCTCGTCACGGCCGACGGACGCGTCAAGCTGCTGGACTTCGGAATCGCGGCCCTGCTCGACGGCGGTGCGGGAGGCAGGCAGCCGATCACCCGCACCGGTTTCCGGATGATGACCCCGGAATATGCGAGCCCGGAGCAGCTGCGTGGCAGCACCGTCTCGACCGCCTCGGATCTCTACTCGCTCGGTGTGATGCTGTTCGAGCTGCTCTCCGGACACCGCCCATACGATCTGCGCGACCTCTCTCCCGCCGAGGTGGAGCGCCGAGTCCTCGAGACCTCCCCGACCCGACCGAGCGACGCCGTCGGCCGCGTCGGGGTGGCCGCGGGAACCGGTCGACCGGCGACTCCGGACGACGTCGGCGCCGCCCGATCGGAGCGACCCGACCGCCTTCGCCGGGCGCTGCGCGGAGACCTCGACACCATTGTCCACAAGGCGATGCACAGGGACCCCGCGCGCCGATATGCGTCGGCGGCCGCCCTCGCCGAAGATCTGCGCCGCCACCTCGATCGTCTCCCGGTACGCGCGCGGCCCGATACTCTCGCCTATCGCCTGTCGACCTTCGCCCGACGAAATCGAGGAGGCGTCGCGGCCGCCGGACTCGTGTTGACGGCTGCCGTGGTGGGTGCCGGAGCGACACTCCTCCAGGCGCGGCGGGCCGACACGCGGTTCGAGGAGACCCGGCAACTCGCCGGCTCGATGTTGACGGAGCTCAACCAGGCCCTCGAAGACGTACCGGGGGCGACCGGCGTCCGCGCGATGCTGGTGTCGGAGGCGCTGAGCTATCTCGACGACCTCAGCAGCGACCCCCGCGCCGATCGGGACCACCTGCTCGACGTGGCCGATGCCTACGATCAAATCGGCGAGATCCAGGGCGATCCGACCAACACCAACCTCGGTGACCTCGCCGCCGCGCGTACGAGCTACGAAGAGGGCCGGCGGATCCGGGAAGCTCTATGGGCCGTCGACAGCACCGACATGCGCACGCGCCGCTCCCTGGCGGAGAGCTACCACAAGCTGGCGATCGTGACGGCGTTCGAGGGCGACCTGCAGGAGTCGACGCGGCTCGGGCAACGCGGCCTGGAGGTGCTGTCCCCTCTGGAGGCGAGCCGGCGACCTGGCGACCCGGTCCCGATCGCCGGAGGCCGCCTTCGCACCGTGGTCGGAGAGAATCTGGTGAACGACGGCGCCTGGGACGTCGGGCCGGCCCTGCTCGATACCGCCGTCGTGTTGCTCGAGGCTGCCGTGGCACAGGCGCCCGACGACGTACGCCTCGTGACCGACCTGTGGGACGCCTACAACGGACAGGCCACCTTCTTGTGGTACACCCAGCGGGCCGAAGACGGGCTGCGCCTTCTCGAAGACAAGGCGTGTCCGATGCTGCGCTCTCTACTGGACGCGCGTCCGAAGCGTGCGTCGGCGGTGTACACCCTCCACCAGTGCCACGACTACCGGGGTCAGATGTTCGAGCAGCTCGGACGCCTCGACGAGGCCGAGGCGAGTCACCGGCGGAGCATCGAGCTCGCCGAGGAACTGTTGGCGCTCGAGAGTTCGAACGAAACGGCTCACGAGGCCGTCGGCGGAGGTCATCTCGCGCTCGGACGACTCCTCTTTCGCATGGGCCGAGCCGACGAGGGGCGGGCGGCTCTCGGGCGCACCATCACGATCACCGAGTCGCTGAAGGCGCAGAATCCCTCCAACGGTCGCTGGATCTTCCATCTCGCCACGGTGCAGCGCGAACTCTGCCGAGCGCTTCTGGCCAACGCCGCTCCCGACGACGCCCTTCCCGCATGCAAAGCGGCGGTCGAAGGGCACGACGAAGCGGCTCGCATGGGTCCGGGCGTGATCACCAACGTCACCCTCGCCTTCGCCCTCGGGCAGGCGGCCCGTGCCCACCGTGCCCTCTCCGACCGAGCGCCGAACCCCGACGCTCGGCGCCTGCATCTGGATGCGGCCGTACAGCACTACGAACGCAGCGTAGAAACCTATGCGCTCGTCGGCGATCTCGGCGAAGACGCCGCCTGGGAGATCCACCCCGATACGGTGGCGGCCGAGTGGGCTCGGCTGCGTACGAGCGGAGGGGGGTAGCGCGCGCAGGGAGCCCTACGGCCCCGCCGGCACCTCCGGGGCCGCCGCACAGCTCCCCGCCTCGGTGAGCAGTAGACCCGCCTGCATCGCTTCGGTCACGGCGATACTCGACCGGATCCGTTCGGCTGCGGCTTCGTCCTTCTCGACCAACGCGAGAAGCAGGGAGCGGGCGTCGTCGGAGAGGTCGCGTTCAGCCCTGTCGGCGAGGCAGGCGCACACCGCCTCCGGCATGTCGCTCTCGGCGGCGCAGGCAGCCGAGAAGCGGTCGGCGAAATCGCCGTCGCCGCCGCAGCTGGCGAGGATCAGAAGAGCGGCCAGGGTGAAGGTCCGGGCATGGTCCACGGGTGGCATCCTTCGGTTGGGAGACGCGGGCACCCGGCGGTGCCGCCTTGCCCCTGCATGTGCCAACGACCCGCGGAACGGGCCATCCCCCTCGTGGCTCGCGTGGGATCGTCACCGTGCCCCGCGAACGCACCGTTGCCACGCTCGAACCGGTGTGGGCCGATCCAGACGAAAAACGCACATCCGAAGACAGACCCCTGTGATCCCCTGTGTTCGGAGGACCCATGACCATGCAGCGCCTGGCGCTCCTCGCCCTGACCTGTGGTACCGCCCTGGCCACGATGCCCGTCCCGGTGGAGGGCCAACTCGATCGCCTGCGCAGAGCCGGCCGTCGCGCCGTCGAGTCCGTCCAGAACGCAGCTACCGAGCGGCTCGAAGAGAAAATCGCCGGCGCGGTGACCTGCCGGGTCGACGACACCGCCTGCGCCGACGATGCGCGCTCCGAGGGGGAGCGACCGGTCTTCGTCGACGAGGAGGGCAACGTGATCACCGACGCCAACGGCGACCCCATCACCGACCCCGAAGACGCGCGCGCCGCGATGTCGGAGCCCGGCTCGGAGGTGTGGCGCAACTACGACTTCGTGCCGGGCCAGACCGTCTTGTACGCGCTCGACCTCGCGTCGGAGCCCATCGGCCGCTGGCCGGCCAGCCAGATGGTGTTCGGACGGGGCAACGGCCAGGTCGTCGAATACAACGGGGCTCGCGCCGTCGAGTTCACGGAACGAAGCGAATTCCGAGTCGCGCTCCCCGACTCACTCCCCGACGACTTCACGATTGAACTCGGCTTCAAGGCGGGCACCGTGAATCTCCCGCTGCGCCTGTTCGTCGATCCCCCCGAAGACGTTACGCCGGGAGGAAACCGCTCCGACCGCGACTACGTCCAACTGTCGTCTCGGCCCGGTGTGTATCGACGCGGGAACGACGTGTCGGCCACGCCTGGCCTGACCCAGATCTCGACCGAGGTCGTGCCCTTCGCTCTCCAGGTGGACGGAGACGCCGAGCAGGGAGATCCACCCTCCGACTACACGATTCTCTACGCGGGTACCGAGCGGGTCGCCCAACTGCCCAACGCCTCGTTCAAGCGAGGCGACGAACTCGAGATCCACATTCGAGCCAACGCGCGCTTCCCCGCGTATCTCACCTCGCTCGTCGTGGCGGTCCACGGTGATCCGCTTTACGAGGCGCTCAGCACGGGTGACCGGGAGTTTTCGACGCGCGGCATTCTATTCGACTTCGATTCGGACCGCCTCCGGGGCGAGTCCACGCCAACCCTCGACGAGCTGTTCACGACGCTCGATACCCACCCCGAATTGAACGTGGTCATCGAGGGGCATACCGACGCCTCGGGCGACGACGACTACAACCGCGAACTGTCGAACCGCCGCGCTCGGGCGGTCGTCGACCACCTCGTCGCGCGCGGGATCGCACCGGATCGACTCGACGCCGTCGGGATCGGTGAGGCCCAACCGGTGGCCGACAACGCCACCGAGGCCGGCCGCCGGCAGAACCGTCGTGTGGTCATTCGAGCCGTCGAAGCAGGGTGAACCGGCACCGTCGACGGCGACACCGGGATCTGAACGCACGTCGGGCCGGGGCATGGACCCCGGCCCGACCTCGACCATCGCAGTACGAGGGTGCCTCTCCGGCTACATCGTGTAGAAGAACTCCTCTCGGACGACCTTGCCGTCCTTCACCGTGTAGTGCGCCACCTCCTCCATCTTGAAGCGCTGCCCGGCCGGCTTGAAGGTCACCTCGTATTCGTAGAGGGCGCAGAAGCGATCGTCCCCGTGCGGATACGGACCGCGAACCGAAGCATCGTGCACTTCGTGGTTCTCGTTCCACCATTGGTTCTTGCCACGAATCGCATCGATCCCCTGGGACGTCCGGTCGCCTCCCGCGGGCGGCTCCATCGCCTCGACGCTCACGACGTCGTCGGCGTAGAGCTCGTTGATGGCGTCCATGTTCTTTCCTTCCCTGCAGAGCGACACGAGTCGCTCGCCTACAGCCATCGCATCCATCGCATCCTCACTTGGCAGGAGAGTCGTTGCAGCCAATATACGGCCCCGATCCATAGGGTTTCGCAACTGAAACGTCGCAGCCCGGCATCGAGTCGCCGTCGGGGGACTCACACCCCACGGTGTCTGCATCTGGAACGCTGGCGAGACGCCGGCCACCATGTGAGTTTGTCGGACATGACGACCATCGCGCAGCGGAAGCCCGAACTCGCCAACACGCTGACACACGGGCTCGGGCTCGTGGCGTCGATCGCGCTCACCCCGCTCCTCGTGGTCGAGGCCGTGCGGCGTGGGGGCGCCCCCGAAATCGTCGCCGCGTCCATCTTCGGGGCTGCACTGGTGCTGCTCTACCTCGCATCGACCTGCTACCACGCCGCTCCGACAGGCCACCTCAAGGAGAAGCTGCGACGCCTCGACCACGCCGCAATCTTCGTTCTCATCGCGGGGACGTATACGCCGTTCACCCTCGGCGTGCTGGGAGGGGGGTGGGGCTGGTCGATCTTCGGGGTGGTGTGGGGCGGCGCGAGCGCGGGAATCGTCACGAAGCTCTGGGCCGGGGTCCGATGGCCCCGCCTGTCGACGGCCCTCTACCTGATCCTCGGGTGGACCGTGCTGGTCGCGTTGGGGCCGTTGGTGAGGGCGCTGCCCCCTGCAGGTCTCGCCTGGCTGGTCGCCGGGGGAGTGGCTTACTCGGCTGGAGTCCCCTTCTACGTAAGTCGACGCCTACGGCACGGACACGCGGTCTGGCACCTCTTCGTGCTCGGAGGGAGCACCTGCCACGCGGTTGCGGTCTGGGGGTGGGCACTCGGCTGAACACACCCGGGTGCTGCAGCTAGTGTAGTGTCGCCAAAGTCTGGTGACCGCCGAGGGTGCGGAGGCGCCGCGGGGGCGAGGCGGAACGACGCGGCGTAGCGATAGCTACGGCAAGG
>JANQNV010000278.1 GCA_028279425.1 Longimicrobiales bacterium
CCTTGCCGTAGCTATCGCTACGCCGCGTCGTTCCGCCTCGCCCCCGCGGCGCCTCCGCACCCTCGGCGGTCACCAGACTTTGGCGACACTACACTAGCCTGGGAGTGGCGCGGCTGGAGCGCGAGCCCGGCCCACCTCCGTGCAGGGCGCCTCCGCTACTCTGAACGCAGGGTCACCATCGGTGAGACACGGCTTCCGCGCAGTGCGGGGCCGGCGATCGCCACGACGGCCACGGCCAAGAGCAGTGCGACCACGCTCGCGTAGGTGGTCGGATCGACGGCGGTCACACCGAAGAGGAGCCGCTCGAGCATGCCCGATGCCCAGACCGCGGCGCCGACGCCGACCGTCAATCCTCCGACGACCAGCAGCATACCGCGGCGTAGAATCCGCGTGACCACCGACGAGCGTGACTCGCCGAGAGCCATGCGGATCCCGATCTCCCGCTGTTGCTGGCCGACGGCGAGCGCGATCACGCTGAACAAGCCGGCCGCTGCCGTGATCAGCGCCACGAGACTGAAGATACCCAGGAGGCCCGCCACCGTTCGGGGGGAGGCCACGCGATCGGCCTGGGCTTCCTCGAGAGTCTGGACGAACGATACCGGCTGCCGCGGATCGATCGCGAGCACGTCTTCGGTCACGGGACGCACGAGCGAAGACGGGTCGGCCGCCGACCGAATCAGTAGGCGTCGACCTCCACCCGCCTGAAGGAGCGGGCGATACAGGTCGAACCCGGGGTCGGCGTCGAAGCCCGATTGGCGCACGTCGCCTGCGACCCCGACCACCACGAGCCACGTCTGGCCGCCGTCGATCGACAGTCTCGCGCCGAGAGGCTCGCGATCGGTCAGGTAGCGCTCGACCAACGCCCGGCTCACGATCGCGACGGGTTCGGCTCCCGGCTGATCGTTTGCGTCGAAGGCCCGACCGGCGACCATCTCGATGCCGAGGGTCTCGAAGTAGGCCTCCGACACCTGGCGTAGGCTCACCTGCGACTCCGGGTTCGTTTCCTCCCCCTCGAGGGTCAGCGCCGCGGTGTTCTGGAAGGTAGCGCCGCTCATCGGAAAGTCGTTGCCCACGGCGACCGAGGTGACCGATGACCGCTGTTCGACCCTCTCCGTCAGGAGGGTGAAGAACTGCCGCCGGTCTTCGGCGGTGGTGTAGCGGGCCCAGTCGAGGTCGAGTGTGACCGTCAGCACGTTGTCGGGGTCGAACCCGGGGTCCACCGACACCAGGGTCGAAAACGAACGCACCATCAGCCCCGCGCCGACGAGGAGTACGGTAGCCAGCGACACCTGCGCGGCCACCAGAACGCCGCGGGCGCGCGACCCCGCCACCCCCGCCGAGCCCTTCCCATCGCGCAGAGCGAGTCCGGGCCGGCGGTCGAGGGCCAGGGGAACGGTGCCGATCACGACACCGGTGGCCAGCGCGACGAGGCCCGTGAAGAACAGTACCCATGCGTCGACCTGCACCTCGGCGAAACGCGGGGTGAGGTTGGAGGCGAAGTTCGACAGCAGGCCTACGGTGCCGTAGGCGACGACCACTGCGAGCGCGGCGCCGGCCAGGGCGAGGACCACGCTCTCGGTGACGAACTGGCGGGCCAGTCGCATCCGGCCCGCGCCCAGCGCCGCTCGCACGGCGATCTCGTGCCGGCGTCGATTGACCCGCGCCAAGGTGAGGTTGGCCACGTTCGCGCAGGCGATCGCCAACACCAGAGCCGCCATGGCCATCAGAATGACGAAGGTGGGGCGCGCCCCCGAAGTGAGCTCCTCTTTCAGGGGAACGACGCGGGCGCCGATCCGGGCGTCGGCCGCGTAGGTCTCGGGAAACTCCCCGTGCAGTTCGTGGGCCAACTGGTCCATTTCGGCGTGGGCCGCATGCTCATCGGCTCCGGCCCGCAGCCGGCCGACGGTGAGCAGGTTTCGAGCCGACCGGTTGAGATGCCAGCTGTCGGCGACCCGGAACGGGCAGGCGTACCACGGCATCCAGACGTCGTTTTGGTTCGGGTACGTCGGTACCTGCGGAAGCACTCCGACGATCCTGTGCGGCCGGTTGTTCATCTCGACCATGCGCCCGACCACCGACGGGTCGGCCCCGTACCGGCGCACCCAGTAGTCGTATCCGAGCAGCAGAACGGGCTCAGCATCGATCCGGTCTTCATCGGGTGTGAAGAGCCGTCCATGGAGCGGGGGGACGCCCATCACCTGAAAGAAGTCCCACGACACGACCCCGACCTGCGTGCGCTCGGGGTCCACACCGTCTTCGATGAGGTTGAAGAACATCGTGTGGTACTCGAGCATGTCGTCGACCACGTTGGAGCGGTCGCGCATGTCGGCCATGTCGAGTGGCGAGAGCCCGGCGGGGACCCCACCGGCCCCGATCGGGCCCGCCTGGATGCGTACCAGGCGATCTCCGTGTTCGTAGGGGAGAGGCTGAAGCAGCACCCCGTTGATTGCCGAGAAGATCGCGCTGTTGGCGCCGATTCCCAGTCCGAGCGTCAAGACCACGACGGCGGCGTAGCCCCGGGCGCGCCGGAACACGCGCAGTGCGCTCTTCAGATCCCTGACCCACTCCGCCATGGTGCTCCCCCTCCATCCCGGGCTCCGGGATCCTGGTACCGCGCTCATCCCGCATCGCCGATGCATCCACACCGGTCGAGCAGAAACGATTGCAGATTAAGCCTTACGACGCAAGGTAACGTCTCGTGGCGGGGTTGCCATTCGTTCCTCGAGCAGGACCGCGATCCGGACCGCCCTGCCGCCGGTCGCCAGATTCCCGCTGCGCTCTCCTACCATGCGACGCCTATACCGCGCCCCACTCGCCGTCTCGCTGCCACTCACCCTCGCGCTCGCGACGCTCCTCTCCTGCGGCCCGTCGCTGCTCGGCCCCGATTTCGAAGACGACTTCGACCACCTCTCCGCCTGCGGCGACGTCGTCTTCTACGCCGTCGACGGCGCCGACGAGGTCATGCTGACCTTCGAGTCGCCCGGACCCGTGGCGTCGGCGCAGGCGAGCGGCGACACCACGACGACCGTCTTCACACTGCCCGACTCCACGGTGACCCTGATCGTCGAACAAGGTTCACGCGTATCGGATGCGACGTGCGACGATGTGCTCACCCACCCCGGCCCGCGCGTCGACCGTACCTGGCGGGCTACCGCGGGTACCGCAACGGTGACGATTCGTCCGGGGGAGCAGGCGGCGTACGCCCGCGGCGACCTGATCCTCGACGACGTCGTCTTCACCGACCGCGACGGGAACGGAATCTCGCTCGAACGACTGCGTTGGCTCGACGTGTCGGTGGGGTGGTTGCCGGGCTGAACCGTCTGCCGAGCCGCGCACGCTCCGGCGCGTCAGCAGCGCCGCAACACGAAGTCGAGCCATCGCCGCGACTGCGTCGCAGGATCGAAGCGCGGCTCTGCGCGATAGGCGGCCGCGATGCGCGTTTCGGCCGCACGGATCTGCTCGAGCGAAGGCAATCCCCCCTCGTCGTAGAAGATGCCCGTCAGCGCGAAGTCCTCCATGTCGGCCCACTGCCGGTGGAGCACGAGCGGACGTCGAAAGCCGTAGGCGAGCACGGTCGTCCCCGAGATACGAAGGTGCCGATAGGCCCGGGCGCTGGGGCCCTCGAGGGGCAGGAGAGGCAGGACGCCGTGGCACCCGGCGACTGCCGAGTAGAAGGCCGGTGCCGGGACGAAGTCGCGATGGAAGACGAAGCGGTCCACCAGGCCCTCGCTTCGCACCATGCGCTCGAAGTCGGGGCCGTCGTGGCGGGTGATGTCGCCGAGGATCTCGAACACGACCCGACCTCCGCCCGCGCCGGTGCGCTGTTTCGCGAGGGCGACGAGTCGATCGTAGTTCCGCCGTCGCCGGTTCACGGTGCCGGGTACCACGAGGTGGAGGTCGGCCCGCGGGGGTGCCGGTGTCGCGTCCGGGTACTCGATCGGAGAGAAGGCGCCGAAACGCAGCCCCTCGGGCGGAGTGCGAGGCAGCAGGTGGTCGGCGAGCACGAGGTAGTGGCGGATGCGACGACTGATCACCTTCTGGCGGGAGCTGGTTTCGAGGCGCGACACGTCGTGCAGAATACCCGTGACCTCGACGGCGCGCGGTAGCGCGAGCGAGAGAAGCTGCACGGCGTTGCCCGAGGCCGTGTTGACCACCACGTGGCTGATGCCCTCGGCTCCGATCCGCCGGCGCACCGTCGCCGCCGCCGCGGCCCGCTGCAGTGGAGTCGCGCAACCGACGAAGCGCAGGCGCGAGAGGCCGCCGGCTCGGCGCACGAAGTCCGGGTGGAGCCGCGGCCGCAAACGGTCGTTCAGGACGACCGAGAAGGGGATGTCGGCGCCCTGCAGCGCCGACACCTGGGTCAGCAGCAACTCGTTGTGCGAGTCGCCGAGTTCGACGAGCAAGACGCGTGTGGGCATGGCCGCGCGTGGGGGCCGGAGGTGGTCGGCGGACTGCCGTCGAATCAGGCGGTGATCACGTCGAGGACCATGTCGAGACCGTTCTGCTTGCGGGAGTGTGACGTCGCGAAGCCGCTGACGAGCCGCTCGACCAGGATGTCGTTGGCGGTGCGGATCCGGAAGCCGGAGCCGGCGATGTAGTTCGCCCCCCACGCCTTGAGATTGTCGAGGAAGCGGACACCGGCCTGGAAGTCGTCGGAACTGATCTGTCGTCCGCCCGAGCTGAACATGGCGAGGTAGCGCATCTTGTCGCCGCAGATCCCGGTGTTCAGCGTCAACACCGAGATGAGGGGGTGATTGAGGGCGTTGGCCCGATACCACTCGCTGAAGGCGAAGGGGCGACGGTGTAGTCCGTTGTCTCCGCCCTGGCCCTGCCAGTGGCCGCGGGCTTCGTTGCAGAACCGATTGAAGTGGACGGTCTCGGCCAGCTTCCAGATGAACTTGATGAGGAGCTCGCTGGCTGCGACCACCATGTTGACGATCGCGGCGCCTCCGAACGTCGTGGCCTGCATTGCGATTCCCCCGGCACCCTTCAGGACGCCCCAGAGCCCCTTGAAGATGCTCGCGGTCATGGCGCGCGTGATCGAGTCGACCACGGTGGCCGGATGGCCCTGGGCGATCTCGACCTTCTTGCCCTCCGACCACGTGCGGAAGCGCGCGACGGCGGCTTTGAGCGTCTCACCGACCGAGCGCGCCAGATCGAGGCCGGACTTCACGAAGGGGGCGGCCTCCTTCGCGACGATCCCCACGAGGGCGAGCACCAGTGACTTCACGGTGCCGGCCAGTCCGGAGAGCGTGCCGAACTTCTTCTCCAACATGCTCACGACCTTCTCGACGAGCATGTCGAACCACTCCTTGATCTGGTCGGCGATCTTCCGGAGGGCGGGGCGGGCGGCCAGGGCTGCGGCGGCCTCGGCCTCCCGCTTGATCTGCTCGGAGAGCACGAGTGTGGCGCCCTGACCCGCGGCTACACTCGGCATCGCTCCGGCGGGGAGCGACATGTTCGGGGCCGCCTGCTTCTTGAACATCTTGTCGGTGATCTTGTTTTCGATCGCGCTTCCGATCGGGCCCGCGACCGGCGCGGCCTTGCTGCTGTACTTCTTGAACATCTTCTGATCGTCCTTCGACGAACCCCCGACCTTCATGGCGTTCTTCGCGATGCTCAGCCCCGAGTTCAGGGTGAGGCTGAAGAGGCCGGGCGTCACGCTCAGACGGCTGAAGAGGTACAGCACCCCGAGTCGGGCGTTGGCCAGATCCTCGTGCATGAAGTTCGGAACGCGCCCCATGTGGAAGGCCGTATCGTCGTCGCCTCCGCCCTTCAGGAGTGTGTCGAGCTTGTCGGCCGCGCGCTTGTCGTTCCGATTCGACCGGCGCCACGCCTCTCCTGGTCCGACCTTGGTCTTCCACTGCTCGAAGGCCGACTGGAGGGCTTGCTTCGCGCTCGGCGTCCCGAGCTTCTCATAGGTGAGGAACGCTTGATCGACCGCCACGAGTTCGGGGCTGCGCCGGAGCGCGAACCGCGCGGTGTCCTTCATCCAGGTGTCGTAGTCGATGATCGCCAAGGGTCGTCTCGCCGGGGGTGGAGGTCGAATGGCCGTTCAGAATAGGTACGATCCGCCGCGGGCGCGAACCGTGGGCACCGGTTGGATGCTCGCGGGCAGAGCGTGCCGTCTGGGATGTCGGTCCGCGACGGGTGGCCGGTCCGCCGACGGGCGGCCTGTTCCGCTAGGGGCGACCGGTCCCGTGGGGAGTGCCAATCTCCTTGGGTGGCGGGTCGGGCCGACCGAGCAGCGTGTTTCGTTCTTCCCGCGCTGCCCGGATCAGACGCATCGCCTTCACGACGCGGGTCCCCGAGAGCGCTCCCCAGGCCACGAAGGCGGCCGCGATGGAGTAGGCCTGCGGTCCGACCTCTCCGGCGAAGGTGCCGAAGATCCCCCCAAGAACGACAGCGGTGATGGCGCGCCGGCCGTGGCGGCGCACCGCGGCTCGGTTCGACGCCTCGGCGTCGTCGAGGTCCGTCAACCGCAGCGCATGGGCGCCCTGCGCGCTCGCCTCGGTCACCCGGTCGCCTCGTGTGGGGCCGGCATCGTACCTTTGCCCCGCGCCCGTCGCATCACCTCACACCCTCGCCCAGGAGTCACACAGTGGATCTCGGAGCCTTCTCCGTCAGCCTCGCGGTTGCCGATCTGGCGGTGTCACGAGAGTTCTACGCCAAGCTAGGGTTCTCCGACATGGGGGGGAACCCGGAGCACGGCTATCTCATCATGAAGAATGGGACGACGCTGATCGGCCTCTTTCAGGGCATGTTCGAGAACAACATCCTCACCTTCAACCCGGGGTGGGACAGCGACGCCAAGAATGCAGATCCGTTCGTCGACGTTCGAGAGATTCAGGCGCGGCTCGAAGCGCAGGGGATCACGCTGGAGCAGAAAGCCGATCCGAATTCGGAGGGCCCGGCCCACATCACCCTCACCGATCCCGACGGCAACGCGATCCTCATCGACCAGCATCGTTGAGTGGCAGCGTGAGCTGGCCTTCCGGGGGCGGGGTCCGGAAGGCCGCCGAGTTCAGGGCGGGGGGAGGTCCGTAGCCCAGACGCCGAGCGGTCGTGCGGAAGAGTGCCTTGATCTGGTCGGCGTATGGACCGCTGCCGCGCCCTCGCACCCCGATCGTCGCGTCGTACAGCTGCCCCCCGTGCATCTCCCGCAGCCGATTCAACACACGCTCGCGGCGATTCGGGAAGTAGCGCTCGAGCCAGTCGCTGAACAGCTCCTTCACCCCGTGCGGTAGACGCAGAAGGATGTAGCCCGCCCACATCGCGCCGGCCTCGCGGGCGGCGGTGAGGATGTCGGGTATCTCGGTGTCGGTCAGCCCCGGGATCACCGGTGCGAGGTTGACGCCCACCGGGATTCCCTCGGCGGCGAGGGCACGGATCGCGTCCAGCCGCCGGCGGGGCGTCGAGGTGCGCGGCTCCATGCGCGCCTGGAGGTCGCGTCGCAACGACGTCACGGAGATCGTGACCCCTGCGGCGCCGTGGGCCGCGAGGGGAGCGAGCAGGTCGGCGTCGCGCGCCACCCGCTCGTTTTTCGTGATGACAGCGACCGGATGACGCGCGTCGGAGAGCACCTCGAGGCAGCCGCGCGTCAGGCGCAGCCGATGTTCGATCGGCTGGTACGGGTCGGTTGCACCGGAGATCAGAATGGGGCGCGGGGTCCAGGAGCGACTCCGCAGTCGGGCCCGAAGAAGGCGCGGGGCGTCGTGCTTCACCACGATGCGGGTCTCGAAATCGAGCCCGGCCGAGAATCCGAGATACTCGTGCATTGGGCGAGCGTAGCAGTACACGCAGCCGTGTTCGCAGCCGCGATAGGGGTTGAGTCCCCAGTCGAACCCCACGTCGGTCGAGTCGATCGGCACGAGTATCGATTTCGCAGAATCCCGGTACAAGGTGGTAACCCGCGAGGGCCCATCCGTGTCTGGGTCCGGGTCGGCCTCGACGTGGAATCGTTCGAACCGTGACGTGGGGTTCAGCGAGGTGCCTCGACCGGCCGGTCGGCAGCTGGACGCACCGGCGTGTCGCCGTGCGACCGATGGCAGGTCGCGGACGCGGGGGTTGGAGGGATCGATCATGCTCGAAGACGGTCGGACGGATCGCTGCCGAGAGACGGCGTCTTCGGTAAATATTCGGGTTCGGGCTCGGCGTGTCCAGCCCGCCGCATCACCCTGCCGGCGACGGCCTCGCCGGCAGGGCCGGGAAGTCGGGCTTCGTGTCGGCGAGGATCTCCACGATCGCGCGTCGGTCGGCTTCGGTGAGGTGGGGATACGCGTCATCGAGCCCGTCTTCCGCGAGGACGTCTGCGAGCCGGGCGTAGACGCGGTCTTTCACGAGCGGGGGCAGTCGCTCGAAGGCGTCCGTGTAGATCAGGAAGCTGAGGGGATACCGAAAGGTGCGCGTCTCCATGTCGAGATCGCGCAGGGAGCGCCCCTGAGCGTCGAACGGCCCCAGCCTCATGAACTCCTCGGCGAAGCCCGACTCGCCTCGCAGCGGCTCGGGGAGGGGTTGCTCTCGTGCGAAGAGCAGCCCGTCGACGAGCGCCGCCACCGCACCGTCGACCCGTGTCTGGCCGGCGGGGCGAAGGTCTTCGTACACGACTTCGTCGATGTCGACGAGGGCGAGCAACCCCATCTCGCGCAGCGCCTCGCGGGCGGACTCGTGGGCCATCGAGATGAGGTTGTGCACCTCGGCCTGATGCAACAGCACCGTGAGGGCGACGATGTCGCTGTGCGGACTGAGGTACCCTTCGGGATCGAAGCGGGGAGGTGTGGTCGGGTCGGGGCGGTGCCCGTCGACGTCGAACTCGCGGACGTACTGCCGTACGTCGGCGACTTCGTGCCGCAGGTCGGGAGCCACCACGTTGGCGGCGTGAACCGCGGCGGCTCCCTGGCCCGTGATGTACCACCCTCCCCAGCGACGGTCGGCGGGCGTGGCTGCGGTCACCTGGCCGTCGTGCACCTCGCCCATCGGGTAGCCCAGGCGGTCGGCCAATACGGATCGCACGATGAGCCCGGGCACGCCGCCGGTCAGAGAGCGCGACTCATGGCACATCAGGCACGTCGTGGTCTCGCGCTGAAAGCGGAGTCCGGCGTCGGGCGTCTGGTTCACCGAATAGAATTCGGCGCCTCCGTCCGGGCGCATCGCCGTGACCTCCATGATGGGCCCGTCCAGCACGTAGCCGATGTAGACGTCGTCGTTGAAATATAGCGCCCGCGGTGCCCAGGGGGCGATGCGATCGGTCTGGAGGCTGGTGCGCGAGAAGACGAGCCCCTGCGACGACACGGGAATGTCGAGGGCATCGAGGATGCCGGGAAGCCAGCCGGTCACCGTGTCGAAGGGCAGCGTGACTTCGCCGGAATCGAGGCGCGCCTGGAGAAGCGCGACGGGGTCCTGAGAACCGTCGGCCTGGGCGGAGAGCGGGCCGGCAGAGGTCGCTGTGACCGCGAGGAGGGCGAACGCTGCAGTGCGAGCCCCTGCGGCGGGGAGGGTGGACGCGACGGGGAAGGTCGACGCCGCGCGCCGCCGGGGTTGGGCTCGAGGGCCGGGTCGAAGACGAGTCCATGACGAGGTGTTCATAATATGGTATGTAGCATACCATATTGGAGTCCCCTCTCGCAACGACCCTGCCGCATGCGTCTCTCTCGCTTCACCGACATCGGACTGCGCGCCCTCATGTATCTGGGTGCACGCGGTGATCGGACGTCGGCGCGCCAGGTGGCCGAAGCCTACGACGTGTCCAAGGATCACGTGATCAAGAGCCTCCAGGCGCTCGCCGGTCTCGGGCTCGTGGAGTCGACGCCGGGGCGGGGCGGGGGCTTCCGGCTGTCGTGCGATCCCAGTGACGTGCGGCTGGGAGACCTGATCCGCGACCTCGAACCGAGCATGGCGCTGGCGGAGTGCTTCCAGGCGCACTCGACCTGCCCGCTGACGCCGTCATGTGGCCTCGCCGGGGCGCTGAGCGACGCGGAGCGGGCCTTCATCGACGCGCTGAACCGCCGTTCATTGGCCGACGTCATTCGGGCGAACCGCGCGCAGCTCGTGCAACTCGAGGTCGCGCGCCGCTGACGCTTGGAGCCCAACCCGTGGTGCCCCCAACGCGGCTCGCCCCGTAGCTCGGACAGGCTCCTGGCGGTTCCGGGGGCGGCAGGTTCTCTTGGCTCGATGAACCTCGGCGCTCGCGTGGCCAAATCTATCGTACCTCTGATCGTCACTGCGGCGCAGATCGCGGCGGGCGGGGGAGTGCAGAGGGCTTCGGCGCAGGAGTCCCTTTCCGACGTCGGCGTCATCGACGTGGCCCGCAGCGCTCCCGAGGCCGGGGGCATCGTCGATCTACCTCGACTGACGGGTGCCGTGATCCTCGATGGTCGGCTCGACGAGGCGGCGTGGCAGTCGGTGCCCCCCCTGGCGCTCACCATGTACGAGCCCACCTATCGAGGTGAATCGGGCCGGCGCATCGAGCTTCGTCTCGGATACGACGACGAGGCGATCTACCTGGCGGCCCGCTTCCATCACGATGATCCGGAGGCCATCCGGGCCTTCTCGCTGACGCGCGACCGCTGGAGTGGCGACGACGGGTTCGGGCTGCTGCTCGATACCTTCAACGACAACGAAAACGCCGTTCGCTTCGTGGGCCTCCCGTTGAGCACCCGGATCGACATGAGTATCTCGGGTGGGGGCGTCGAGGAGCGCGGCTCCGGCGGTCCGCGGGGCTCGTCGTGGAACGCCTTCTGGGACTATCGCACCCACTTCTTCGATGACGGTTGGACCGGTGAGATGCGGATTCCGTTTTCGGAGTTGCGGTTCGAGACCGGCTCCGACGGCTCGGCGGTGATGGGGCTCATGGCCTACGCGTACGAGCCCGGAACGGAGTCCCGCTGGACCTACCCGGCGATCCCGCGCTCCGCGGCATATACGCAAGTCGACGCCTGGCAGGACGTGCGCATCCGCGACGTGGAGCCTCGCAATCCGACCTACGTGACGCCCTACGCGCTCACGGGTTCGGCCCAGTCGGCCGTCCTCCCCGTTGGCGCGCCGGGGTGGTCGACCCAGACCGATGAGGCGGTCGAGGCCGGCCTCGACGTGAAGTTCAATCCCACGGCCAACCTGACCCTCGACCTCAGCTACAACACCGACTTCGCGGCGGTGGAGGCCGACCAGCAGCAGGTGAACCTGACGAGGTTTTCGCTGTTCTTCGACGAACGGCGGGCCTTCTTCCAGGAGCGCGCGGGGATCTTCTCGTTCGGGACGGGTGCGGATCGCGGCACGCTCTTCTATTCGAGGCGCATCGGACTGCAGGACACGGGCACACCGGTACCCATCGTGGGCGGGGCGAGACTCGTGGGGCGGGTGGGCGCCTGGGATCTGGGCGCGATCAACATGCAGACCGAAGGTCTCGGGGACGCGCCGGGCGAGAACTTCGGTGTCCTGCGGCTTCGTCGGCAGGTGCTCAACCCGAACTCCTTCGTGGGAGCGATGAGTACGTCCCGGGTGGGCAACGACGGGGCCTACAACGTGACGTGGGGACTCGACGCGCTCCTTCGCCCCTTCGGCGACGAGTTCGTGACCCTCAAGGTGCTCCAGACGATCCAGGGCGGAGACGAGCTACGGTCGGCCGCCCCGTCGGGGTTCGATGCGGGGCGCCTCGTGACGGAGTGGACCCGGCGTCGGACCCAGGGCCTCAGCTACACGAACGTCTTCGTCTGGTCGGGCGCCGGCTATGAGCCCGGGATCGGCTTCGAGGCACGACGTGACTTCACGCGAGCCCAGAGCGACTGGAACTACCAGTGGTTTCCCGAGGCGGGCTCGCGCTGGCGGCGGGTGTGGCTCGGGGTGGAGTCCAACGCCTGGATGCGCAATGCCGACGGCGTCGTCGAAACGGCCGAGTTCGAGCCGTTCTTCCAGCTCGAGACGCAGCAGGGTCTGACGCTTCGCGCCGAAGTCTCCGCCACGCTCGAAGACGTCGTGGAGGCGTTCGGCCTCGGCGAAGAAGCAAGCGTGCCGGCCGACCGGTACGTCGCCACGGAGGGCTCCGTGCAGTTCCGCTCGCCTCGGGGATGGGACTTCCGCCCCAACCTCACACTCCGCGCCGGTCAGTTCTTCGACGGTCGTCGGATCCAGGTGAACTCCGACTTCAACTGGCCGGTCAGCAAACACCTCGAACTGATCGGGGGTGTCGAGCTCAACCGGATCCGATTCGACGCTCGGGATCAGAGCTTCGACGCCAACCTCGTCCGTTTGACGACGCGTGTCGCCGCCAACGTGCATGCGTCGCTCGACGTGTTCGGGCAGTACAACTCGCTCACCGACCAGCTGACCACCAACGCCCGGTTCCGATATCAGTTCCGTGAGGGGCAGGATCTCTGGCTGGTGTGGAACGAGGGTCTGAACCTCGAGCGCGACGTGCTCGACGCGCCGCGTCTCCCCCTGACGGACGTGCGAACCCTGACGCTCAAGTACACCCATACGCTGATCTTCTGATGCGTCCACGAGCCGTCGTCACCGGGGCCTCCCGGGGCATCGGGGCGGGGGTGGCGCGCGAACTCGGCCGCGCCGGCTACGACCTCACCCTCGTGTCGAGGGACTCCGGGCGGGCCCGGGCCACCGTGCGAAGGATCCGATCAGCCGCCGTGACGGGGGCCGCGATCGACTTCGTGCCCTGCGATCTGTCGGTGATGGCGCAGGTGGAGGTGCTGGGTAGGCGGCTTCGTGGCGAGGAGCCGCCGTCGCTCGTGCTTCATTGCGCGGCGGTCGTCCCCGAGGGCGCCGAGCGCACGACCGACGGGTTCGAGCGCCAATGGGCGGTCAACCACCTCGCACCCTTCCTTCTGTCGAGTTGGGTCACGCCCGCGGGGGTCGAGACCGCCGGGCGCGTCGTCACGGTCGCCTCGCAGCTTCACCGCGGCGGGTCGATCGATCGGGATCCGGATCTCTTCGGGGCGACCGCAGGCTACGATCGAGAGGGGCGGTACCGCGACACCAAGCTTGCCAACGTGCTCTTCGCGCGCGCACTCGGGCGACGCTTCACGAAGCTTGCGTCCGCTTCGTCGGCGCGGGGAGAGGGTCGGGAGCCTGCCGCCGGTCCGGCGCTGTCCGTGTGTCTGCATCCGGGAGCCGCTGGGACCGGCCTCCTCTACGACCTGCAGGGCACGCGGCAGGTCGACCGTTGGCTCAATCGCGCGATTCGGGCCGTGAAGGGCGTTGAACCGTGGGGCCTCGCCGAGTGCATCGCGCGCGTGACCGAGGTGTGCACCCGCACCCTCGACGCCGGCGAAAACGGAAGCTACTGGCAGGATGGTGAGGTGGCCGCTCCCTCCGGGGCCGCCCTCGACGACGACCTCGGGGAGTGGCTGTGGGCTGTGTCGTCGTCGGCGTTGGAGCGGTGGCTACCCTAGTGTAGTGTCGCCAAAGTCCTGATGCCGTTCGTGCGCGGGGGCATCCACGGGATGCGTCGTTGGAACTGCTTGCCGTAGCTTTGGCTACGCCGCGCCGCTCCGCCTCGCCACCCAAGCCCACACCCCCTCTCGGTACGCACCGGACTGCTCAAACGGGACACCAGGGCCTGCCTACGCCTTCCGGCGGACCCGCGTGTAGATCTCGTTGTGCCCGTCGATCCAGGGGTCCATCGCATACCGCTCCGCGAGGCGCGCGAGGGCCCGTTCGGCGAGATCCGCGGCGTGGCTCGGCTGTTTCAATACCTGATCGATCGCAGCTGCCAGCTGGCCGGGGTGCTCGGAGTCCACCAGACGTCCGGCGCCCCCCTCGAGGAGGTCGGGAACACCCCCCACGGCGGTCGCGACGACGGGGACGCCGGCCGACATGGCCTCGAGCGCCACGATGGGTGTGCCCTCGGTTCTGGAACTCAAGACGAGTGTGTCGAAGGCGCGCACGAGTCGTCCCGCCTCGGGGATCAGCCCTTTGAAGACGAACCGGTCGGCTGTCTTCGATGCTGCGACGCGCGCTTCGGCGTCGCTCCGGGAGGGCCCGTCGCCGATCATGAGCCAGCGCGAACCAGGAGTCGCCGACGCGAGGGCGGCTTCGATGAAGATGTCGGCTCCCTTTTCGGGACTCATGCGACCGATCCACCCGACCAGGGGCACGTCGTCGGGCACACCCAAACGGGCTCGAGCCTCGGCGCGGTCCAGCGGCGGGTCCGGCGCTCGGTAGGCGTTGCGGAGAAGCGCGATGCGATCCGGGTGAACGCCGCGAGACGTCAGGCGTTCTACGAGCGGGGTGGAGACGGCGATGACCTGGTCCATCTTGCGGAGCGCTCGAAACTGGAGCCACTCGTACACCGCGTTCTTCCATCCCCCACCCGTGAACCCATGTACGGTCGAGACGACGGGGATCCCGAGGTTCCTTCCGACCGGTGCGTCCACCACGTCGGCGCGGTATCCGTGGCAGTGCATCACGTCGCAGCCCGTGCGGCGACACAGGGCTCGGGTCGCCGACCTCTCGAACCGGTAGTCCTTGGGTGGAATCTCGGTTACGTGGACGTCGACGCCGACGTCGCGGAGTTGCCGAGCGAGGGCCGGCTCCGTGCCTACGTCGACGAGAAGATTCGCGTGAACGTCCGTGCCGGATTCGACCAACCCGCGAGCGAGCATGCGCACCACCGACTCCATGCCGCCCACGCTGGCTGGGGCGAATACGTGAAGAACGCTCGGCAAGGCTTGGCTCTCCGTGTGAGTGAAGGGGTGGACGCAATCTGTACCTGCTGTGAGTCTCGACGAAGATCCCCAGCGACGTGAGGCCCCACTGAACACCACGCTACGCCTGTCTCGGCTCGGTCGGGCGAGATCGCGACTTCTGCTCGGCGCATGGGCGCTGGCCACCGCCGCACTCACCCTCTCGCCCGGCGGCGAGGTCGAACGCACCGTGCCGTTTCTGTGCTTGCCGTGCGGCGAGCGCGGATCAGCCGACGCCCTGTTGAACATGGTCCTCTTCGCCCCTCCGGGCGTGGCGCTGGCGTCGCTCGGCGTCGGCGTGGGCGGGGTGGCTGTGGTCGCCGCCCTCACGTCGACGGGCATCGAGGTTGCGCAGACCGCGCTACCGGGCCGGTTCCCGACGGCCGCCGACGTGCTCTTCAATACCCTCGGCGCGGTGGGCGGAGCGTTGCTCTGGATGGGGCTGTGGCGTCGGACCTTCACCACGGTCGGGGTCTCCTCGGCCGTGCTCGGGGGCCTCGTCGCGACGGCGTGGCTGGCGGGGCCCACGGCGCCGGCCGGCGACCTCTACGGGCAGTACACCCCCGACCTGGGCGGCTTCGATCGGTACCGTGGCTCGGTCGTGTCTGCCGCGGTCGGGGAGGTCGCGGTCGGGCCCGGCCGTCTCGACGACCCGGAGCCGCTTCGCCGCGCGTTGAGAAGCCAGGAGCCCCTGTCGGTGCGTTTCGTGCCTGGGGAGGGGGAGCGGGCGGCCCGCTGGGCGCCGGTGTTCGCGGTCTTCTCGGCCGATCGCGCGCTCGGCACGATGACCGCGGCCCGCGGCGACGACGTGATGGTGCGCCGACGCATGCGATCGACCGATCTACGGTTCCAGAGTCCGGCCGCCGTCTTTCGCGGCGCGCTGGTCGGTGGTCGGCCTGGAGAGCCCGTCGAGCTGCGCGCGACCTACCGCGCGACGAGCGTATGTCTCGCCGTCGACGAGCGTGCGGAGTGTGGGTCCGGTGTGGACCCGACGGACGGTTGGCGCTTCCTCATCGGCGGGCCGTCGTGGTCGCGCACCCTCCAGGCGACGCTGTCGGTCTTGTGGTTGGGCGCCGGGCTCGGTGCCGTGCTCCTCGCACCGGGCTCGTTTCGAGCCCGCGCGATCGGCTTCGCCGCGGTCCTCCTCACGGTGGGTGTCTTGCCGTGGGTATCGGCGCTGGGGCACGCCACATGGGGAGGCGTCGCGGGGGGCGTGGCCGTGGCGATGGCGGGAGCGTGGACCGTGGCGGGGCTGAGGCGTTCGACCGCTACGCTCGGGGCTCCGGAGGGTGGATCAGGGAGCTGAGACGACGCTGGCGGCTGGTCTGGGGGCGGTTTAACTTTCGAGGATAGCATCCTTCCTGGCTCTCCCGCCCACACCTGGCATGCTGCGCTCCTCGCTCCGCCGCCTCCGATCGGTCGTCGTGTTCCTGTGCCTCGCCGTCCCCGGGGCCGTCGTGGGGCGTGTCGAGGCCCAAAGTCTCTCCGAAGCCGAGGTGAGCGGCACCGTTCGCACGGTCCTGGGCGAGGTCGTTCCAAGGGCCTTGATCACCCTGTTCGACGACTCGGGGGCGCAACTCCGCTCGTTGGACGGCGGCTTGAACGGCTCATTCGTCGTGCGAGGGCTCGGGCCGGGCATATACAGGTTGCGCGTCGAGGCGCTCGGGTTTTCCGCCAAGGAGTACGAGGGTCTGCAGCTTCGCCCGGGGGGAGTCGTGCGCCTGCCGGTCGTCTTGTCCGCCGCAGGGGGCCCCGTGGAGATCGTCGCGGCCGCCGGGGTCGGCCAGGAGCCTGCCGTCGGTCGCTGGGTCGATGCCCCGGCGTTGGACGCACTTCCGCGCGAAGCCCCCGGACTCGGCTCCTGGGCGGGACTCTCCACTCTGGTCGGCGACGACCTCGGCTTGACGGGGTTGCCCGGCCAGTTTACCCGCCTCTCGATCGACGGCGTTCCCTTCCGGCCCGTCCGGCCGCTGGGCCAACGTGGGCTCGATCGGGCTGCGGACATGTTCAGCACGCATACGCTTTCGACGCTCCAGGTGTCGGCGGCGCCCACGACGCTGGGTGTGCGAGCGGGCGCGGGGGGCCACGTCGCGATGTATTCGCCCAGAGGCGGGGCGGCGTCCACCGTGCTCGAGGGGGCGGGTTCGGCGGGGGGCCTCCGCTCGGCTGCGACCGACCCGGACGACGCCCCGGGAGCGACGTCGATCTGGGGCGGCGGTTCGGCCTCGTTGGTCCTCTCTCCGGATACGTCCACGTTGGTGCTGGGCGCGGATGCGTGGCAGATCGAGCGTCCCCGGGCAGGCCTCTTCACGGATGCGGGGGGCGAGGTGGAGGGCATCGCCCTGCCCTATGTGGAGCAGCGGCGTGGCGTCACCGGGTTCGCGCGTCTGGATCGCGTGTTGTCCAACGGAGGCGCGTTCTGGGGCTCCGGCCGGGTGGGTGTGCAGCCGGCGACCACCGATCTGACGGGCCTGGGCTATGGGCTGGGCGATTCCGGCGAGCGCGTGGATGCGCTGGCCGGGCTCGGGCTCGTGACCCCCTTCGGCGATCGGCGTGTGCTCGAGGCGCGGCTCGGCGTGTCCCGTTCCGCCTGGACCGCCGCGACGGGGGCGGGTGTCGATCTCCCGTTCGATGCTTCGGCCCCCCTCGTGCTCGACGCATCCTCCGGGTTGCAAGGAGGGCCGGGGGCGATCTTCGCGGAGTCGGCCTCGCGTCTCGACGTCGATGCAGGCGTCCGTGTGAGTCTCGAACGAGGAAACCACACGCTCAACGTGGGGCTCGACGGAGGGCTGACCTCGCATGTGCAGACGCTTCCGACCGAGCTGAGATCGACGCTGCTGGTCGGCGCCGGGCCTGCGACGTCGATGTGGGACGGGGCCGTCGATACGCGACGATATCGGGGCGAGGTGACGGGCACCGTCCGGCGCGTCGGCGCCTACGTCGAGGACACCTGGGAGGCCGGCGACGGCCTCGTTCTCGAGGGTGGCGTGCGTTTCGACAGCGAGTGGGTGCCGATCGCCGATGTGCGCCCCAACTCACTGTGGTTCGAGCAGAACGGTCTGGAGACTCCGGAGCTGGCCGAACAGTACACTCAACCCGGTGGGTTCGTGGGGCTTCGTTGGCAGGGGGCAGGAGGAACCGCGTTCCGTCTTCACGGATCGCTCCTGCCCGACGACTTCGATCCGCTCCTCCTCACCGAGGTCCAGATCTCGCCCGATTACGATGTGATTCGTGGCACGGGGTCCTTCGGCGCTTGGCCCGCCGACCCGGGGCTGTCGGGGCTGCGAACAGGGGCTGCGTATATGGTTTCGGATCCCGAAGCGCCGGTCAGCCTGCGACTTTCGGCCGCCCTCAGCACGAACGTGGCCCCGGGGACGAGCCTCGACCTCGGCGCGATGTTGCGCAATACGAACGGTCTTCTCCGCCGTAGAGACCTCAACCGCCCCGCGGCGCCCCGTGGGCGAGACGCGGGCGGGCGCGATCTCTGGGGGGCGCCCATCCAGATCGGGCGGTGGGTGGGCGGCACCCCGGGTACGCTGAGCCGTTTCGACAACTTCGGCCCCGTGTGGGAGCTGGATCAGGGCGGATGGTCGGAGTACGTCGGCGTCACTGCGCGCATGACGCACCAGGTGGTCGGAGGGACGTCGTTTTCGGCCGAATACACCTGGTCGCGCACCGAAGACAACGTGCCGGGGTTGGCGGGGCAGGGCCTCGTCTACGGGGTCCCGCTCGAGGCGGTCTCGGGCGAAGATGCGACGACCGGCCGGTCCGACCTCGACCGTCCCCACCGGGCCGTCGCGACCTTGTCACTCCCGCTCCCCGTGGGGGAGGGGAGCCGGATCAGCGGCGTGTACCGCTTCGAGTCCGGTGTGCCGTTTACGCCCGGGTACCGGCCCGGGGTCGACGCCAACATGGATGGGGTGCTCGGCAACGATCCAGCGTTCGTGACCGCGGCCGCCGACTCGGAGCTCGGTGGCGACTGGGCGTGCCTGCGAAGCGACGCGGGCCGTTTCGCGACCCGAAACAGCTGCCGCGGCCCGGATCTGCACACAGTCGACATTCGACTGCAGGTGGGCTTTCCTTCTGTTGGAGTCGCCGTGTTCGTCGACGGGTTGAACCTGCTCGATCAGGAGAGATCGATCCTCGACACCGCCCTGCTCCGCGTGGACCCCACGGGCACGATTCAGGGGTCCGGGGAGCAGACACGATTGCCCTTCGTCGCCAACCCTTCGTTCGGGACGCCCCTGCGGGATCTCTCGCCGGGGCGACTCCTTCGGGTCGGTCTGAGGGTCGGCCGATGAGGGGCCGTGTACTTCGGGGTCGCCGGACCCTCGGTATCGGTCTCGCGCTTGCGGCACTGGGCGTGTGGGGGTGTTCGAACGACGAGCCGTTCGGTCCGCTCCCGCCCGGGCTCGCCCAGGTCACGGTCACTGCGTACTACGACCTCGACGGCAACCCGGGCCGAGGAGGTGGAGACACGCCGGCACCGGGACTCCGCCTGCAGGTCGTGCTGCCGGGTTCGGAGACCGCGGTCGCCTCCGGCACCGCCGACGGCGAGGGCCAGATTGCCCTCGTCGATATCCCGGTCGGCACCTACCAGCTTCGGATCGACCCCACGTACCTGGGCGATACGCTGGTCGTGGCCCAGATCGACACGGCTCGCCTCACCCTCCAGCCGGGCGACGTGGTGTCCGTCGAGGTCGGAGTCACTTCGCCGACGGTCAGCGTCGCTCAGGCACGTGATCTCGGCGCCGGCCGCCGGGTCTGGCTCGAGGGGCTCGCCCTCAACCGGCGCTTTTCGTCGATCGATGGCGCCTTGCACGTGCTCGAGTCGACGGGCAGCGCCATGCGAGTGGTTCTTCCGGCAGCTGGACCCGGCGCGGCCGGCGACAGCGTCCGGGTGCTCGGCGTCACGGCGGGTACGGGAGCTCGTCGGTTCCTCGCCGAGGGGTTCGTGTCGATCGTCGCTTCGGATGTGCGAGCCGTCGTACCGCGGTCCGTCACGGTCGACGAGGCGCGCACCGCCGGCGGGGGCGCGCTCGACGCCCTGCTGCTCGTGATCAGCTCCGGCACGGTGTCGGACGCGATCGACATCCCGTTCGTGGGCACGCAGGTCACGGTGACGGACGGAGCCGATGAGGTGACGGTCACCCTGCTCTCCCAGAACGGATTCGGCGTCCCTCCCGAGGTCGGTTCCGAGGTCGAAGCGGTCGCGGGCGTGCTCGTCCCGGTCGCCGGGTCGTCCGACTGGCAGATCGTCCCGCGCGGACCGGGCGATGTGAGCTTCCTTTCGCCGCCGGATCCGGTCGGTCTCCTTCGATAGGTCTCCCCGAGAGCGAAGGCTCGCGCCTGCGGAAATCGGTGCCGATCGGGGTAAAGTTTGCCATCGGGTGCGTCTCTGGATGAAGGATTCTTGAACATGTGGCGGCGACATAAGTCGTTGTCGTATATGGCATAGCGCGTTTGTGAAGGTTCGGGACAAGGAGGCATGCTTCATGCCCCTTCGTGTGGCAACGAACGACACAGGTCGCTGAAAAGAGCAAAGCCGACGAAAGTCGGTGACGCAGAGCTACGGGACTTCCGCCGTCGAAGACGGCCAGTCCGCCGGGCCGCCAGCAACACCACGGATCTCGATCCGAGCGGCGTCCGGTGCCCGACACGGGGTTGCGCTGATTCGCTTGGGATCCAAACCCAGCGAGCCAGCTATGCCAAGTTCAGTCCGAAGCAGCTTGACCACCCTGATTCTGACGATCGTGGCCGCATCCGCCTGTGGGGATGCCGCGACGAACCCCGAGCCGACATCCCTGAATCCAGGAGATCGTTTCGCCGAGGTCTACCCGGGTCGTGTCGATGATCTGTCGGTCCGGGTCCTCAATCACCGGGCGGTCGAACTCGAGTGGACCGAGGTTGATGACGGGAAGGGCGCCCCGGCGCAGTACCAGGTACGGCTGGCGGAAAGTTCGGAGAGCTGGAACGAGGCAACGGTCGTGCGCGAGGGCAGCTGCGGCTATCCTGTTCGCGGCATTCGTGTTGGACTCAGAGTGTCGTGCATCGTGAGCGGCCTCGGCGCGAGTCAGACGTACTCGTTGCTCGTCGGGGCCGAGCGCCCGGATCTCACCGGCACCGTCGAGGGTCCGCCCTCGACATCCGCCATGGCTACGACGCAGGACGAGCCGCTGATTGCGATTCCCGCGCACGTAGAGGTTGTCTCGGGC
This sequence comes from Longimicrobiales bacterium, assembly GCA_028279425.1. Taxonomy (GTDB): domain Bacteria; phylum Gemmatimonadota; class Gemmatimonadetes; order Longimicrobiales; family Gaopeijiaceae; genus Gaopeijia. The sequence goes on from JANQNV010000278.1 coordinate 20,909, forward strand.
CTGTCGCTGACGGGAACCGTCGGTCAAGCGCTCCAGACCGAGATGCGCGTGCTGCTCAGGGACTCGATCGGCGAACCGATGCCCAACGTCTTCGTCATGTGGGCGTCGGGCATGGGGGGCGGTACGACCGCGGCCCCCGTGTCGGTGAGTGACGAAGACGGCTTCGCTCGCACGGTGTGGACCCTCGGGCCGCAGGCCGGACCCCAGACGCTGGGGGTACGCGTTCCCGGGATCGACGAGCTCGTGGTCGTCGCCGACGCCGAGCCGGGTCCGGTGGATCACCTCCAGTTCTCGGTCGACACGCTCGAACTCGAGGTCGGCGAGGAGTACCGGCCCGTCGTGCGCGGGTGGGACGAGTACGGCAATCCGATCGAGTCGCTCGACCTCGAATGGGAGACCTCCAACCAGTCCGTGGTGACGGTCGCCGAGGGCGGCGTACTGCAGGTCCACGGCCGAGGCTGGGGCTGGATCCGCGCCTGGATCCGCGATCGGCTGCGCAAGCGCAAGAAGTCGGATTCCACCACGGTGGTCGTGCAGGCCGACCCCGCCAACTTGACCGACCTGACCGTCTCCGGTGCAGGGAACGACTGGCTGAACCTTCGGTTCACGGAAGTGGAGGACGGCACCAACCGTCCGGCAGACTACATCGCCCGCATCGGCTCACCGGGTACGAGTTGGGCCGACGCCACCACACTCACCGAGGGGCAGTGCGCGTCGCCGATCAAGGGGTCGGCCGTAGGGGCACAGCGCAGCTGCACCGTCGACGGACTGGAAGCCGACACCGACTACGTCTTGTTCGTGCGGCCGGTACGCACCCGTGGGAGCCGGCAGGTCTTCGCGAAGCAGACCGCGTCGGCCAGCGGGCGAACGCTGGACGAGCCGCAGGTGCCGGCGGGTCTGGCCGCAGAGGGTGGTGAAAACCAGGTCGGAGAGGTCGGGGCTCCGCTCCCCAACCCGATCGTGGTGCGAGTACTCGACGCCCAGGGTGAGCCGGTGTCGGGGACGCAGGTTTCGTTCGTGCCGACCGATGGAGGTACCGTCTCGTCGTCGATCGCCGTCACCAACGAGACGGGACGAGCCCAGGTTTCGTGGACGTTGGGCGCCAAGGCGGGGGTGCAGTCGCTGCTGACGTCGATCGCAGGACCCTCCGGTGCACCCGGAGCCGGCGCGTTCGTCGCGCAGGCCGCCGCGCAGCCCCTTCCGATCCAGGCCACCGCCAACGCAGGCGAGACGGCCACACTGACCATGTCGCCGACCTCGCTGTCGATCGACGAGGGTCAGTCCCGGTCGCTGTCGATCCAGGCTTCCGACGCGTACGGGAATCCCACCTCGACGGCCGATGTGTCGTGGAGCAGCGATGATCCGTCGGTCGCAACGGTGAACGCGTTCGGTGGAGTCGGAGCAGTCGGAGCCGGTACCACGACCATCCGCGCGCAGCTCTCGGGCGCCGAGGCGACCGCCGAGGTGGAGGTGCGAGGTGCGCCTGCTGCACCGACCTCCGACCCGGTCCAGATCACGGACGTGCGGGTCGTCGGTACGACCGAAAACACCGTGACCATCGAGTTCACCGAGGTCGACGACGGTACGGGATCGCCGGCGATCTCCGAAGTCCGCTACGCCCTGTCGCCGATGGGGTGGGGTTGGGGGCAGGCCACCGTCGTCGAGTGGGGTCCGTGTGACTCGCCCATGGTGGGCACGGCGGTCGGCAGTACTCGTCGCTGCGTGATCGACGGCCTGCAGCCGGGTACGTCGTACGATTTCCAGATGGTCGCGTGGCGGGTCGATGGGGGGAACAATATTTTCTCTCCTCTGTCCAACATCGCCACGGGTACGACGGAAGCGACGTCGACTCCTCAGTTGCCCCAGGTGGCCTCGATCGAAGTGGTCCCGGGCTCGGTGTCGTTCGACGCCGTGGGGCAGACGCGGGAACTCTTCGCAGTAGCCTACGATGCATCGGGGAACACCATTGCCACGCCGGTCAGCTGGACCTCTTCGGATCCGTCCGTCGCGACCGTGTCGTCATCGGGTCTCGTGACGGCGCGCGCAGCCGGGACCGTCCTGATCACCGCCGCCGCCGTCTGCTGCGGCCAGTCGGACGTGTCGACGATCACCGTGGCGGCGAGCCCGCCTCCGCCTCCCCCGCCGCCGCCGTCGGGAACGGCCTGGTACACGCAGAATTGGGCGTTCGGTAGCCTGGACGCGATGTTCAGCGACCCGCACATCAGCGATGCGACGCGGAACGGCGGGCGTGTCGAGCTCCTGACGAATGCCGGTGGTCCGGGATTCACCCGGGCCCTGCGCGTGGAGTTCATCGCCAACGGCGGTGGAGAACCGCAGGCCGGGGTCGATCTCTACCTGCCCGACGCGTCCCGGGACCGGCCTCGCGAGATCTGGTTCGAATACTATGCGCGCTTCTCGTCGAACTGGGAGACCAACGGTCCGTACGGCGGATCGGCGGGCCACAAGCACCT
>JANQNV010000279.1 GCA_028279425.1 Longimicrobiales bacterium
CCTTGCCGTAGCTATCGCTACGCCGCGTCGTTCCGCCTCGCCCCCGCGGCGCCTCCGCACCCTCGGCGGTCACCAGACTTTGGCGACACTACACTAGCCGAGTCGCTTGCGCTCCTGGTCGAGCAGCTTCTCGTACGTCTCGGTGTGCACGTAGAGGGCGTGCCGGGGCGAGTCGAGGTAGTGTCGGCCGCCCCGGGGATCGGGGTTCGCAGTGCGTCGGCGCCCGTCCCACCGCGCGCGTTTTTCCGGCGAAGCCTCCGACACGACCGAGGCCACGATGTCGCCCTGGCGGCCGAGGAGGGGGTAGGCGGCGCCGTCGGTCTCGAAGCGGCCGATGTAGAAGAGGTCGTCGGCCCGGCGGTGCGCGAGGTTGAGATAGAGCTCCGCGGGAGAGGGGTCGGCGAGATCGTCCGGAAGGAAGGTGACCTCGCGACGGTATCCGGTGGCCCAGACGATCACGTCGACCTCGTCGCGGCGTCCGTCGGCGAAGTGTACCGTCGACCCGTCCAGTCGCTCGACGTCGCCGCGCGCCTCGAGGTCGCCGTGTCCGAGATGGTGGAGTACCCGGGTGTTCATGGTCGGATGCGACTCGAGGATGTCGTGGTCGGGCCGCGGAAGGCCGAACCGGGAGACGTCGCCCACCAGAATCCAGCGCATCAGGAAGCCGAACACGCGGCGCTCCAGAAAGGCCGGGAGGGAGGGCCCCGAGTGGGCGAATACGTCGGCGGGCTGCCCGAAGACGTATTTCGGCACGAAGTGATATCCCCGTCGCACACTCAGGAAGGCGCGTTCGGCCACCCGGGCCGCGTCGCAGGCGATGTCGCACCCCGAGTTTCCGGCACCGACGATGAGCACCCTCCGGTCTCGGAACTGCTCGGGGGAGCGGTACTCGAATGCGTGATAGGCCTCGCCGTCGAAGTCACCGGCCACCTCCGGGAGGCGGGGGATCCAGTTTGCGCCGGTTGCCACGCAGAGGGCCCGATAGCGGCGCTCCGCCCCGTCGTCGGTGGCCACCGTCCAACCACCCTCCGGGTCGCGCTCGGCCCGCGTGACCCTCACGCCGAGGGTGGCATCGCGGGCCAGGTCGTAGCGCTCGGCGTACGAGCGCACGTACGACAGGATCTGATCGTGCCGTGGGTAGTCCGGATACTCCTCGGGCATGGGGTGGCCCGGGAAAGCCGAGAGCGTGCGCGACGAGATGAAGTGCGCCGACTCGTACATCGGCGTTCGGGCGCGGTCGATGTCCCAGATGCCGCCGAGGGAGGGGCCCTCGTCGAGGATCTCGAAGGCGACGCGCCGCCGGCGGAGCGCGGCGCCCACGGCCAGACCCGCGGGGCCCGCTCCAACGATGCCGACGGGGTCGGAGGCTTGGGCCACCTCTACAGCGTCAGGACGAGGGCGAGGCGGAAGAAGGTGTCGAGGTTGTCGAGCTCGGTTTGCACGCTTTCGCCGGTCTCCGTGCCGTCGAGTTCGAACAGCGGGACCTGGGTGAGCGAAGGCAGCCCGCGCCACAGCATCTGCAGACTCGGCTTCAGGGCGAGCTTGTCACTGATGTTGACGGTCAACGAGTTGATGAAGTCGTAGCGCACATCGTCGATGTCGCCGAGGTTCAGGTCGACGATCAGCGTGCTCTCGAAGGCCGTGGATTCGGTAGCCTGATTCCAGTACTCCCACCCCAGCCGCGCTCCGGGAAACTCGGTCTCGGCGTCGGGCCGCTCGACGACATCGCGCTGGATCGTGTAGGTGGCCGCGTAGTTGGTCTTGAAGCGCATGTTTTCGCGGTCCAGCCAGGTGTTGCCGCCCCCGAGCGCGATCAGGAAGCGGTTGTCGATGCCGGCGAAGGTGTTGCGGAGCCAGTCGAGCGCGCCGTACGCGAAGAAGCGATCCGTGATGGTGCGGTCGTAGCGCCCCCGCGCGAATAGGGATTCGGCCGTCTTTTCGGAGTCCGACGTCACGTCGACGCGGAAATCGTCGATCGTTCCGAAGGCCTGGCGCGTGATGCGCGAGGATTCCGTGCGGATTGCGCCGGCCTCGAAGCGAAGCCCGTCTCGGTCCCACTGCCGACGCAGGACGGCGCCCAATCCCGCCGTGAACGACTCCGAGTTGCCCTGACTGAGGACCGAGGTGAACTCGCCCTCGACGACCCAGCGCGTCAATGCGGGGTCTTCGTCCTGGGCGGCTGCCGCCGCGGGAGCGACTACGAGGGCCAGGAGGGGAAGGGTGAAGGCGAAAGCGTACCGTCGACGGTGGCCGGTGCGGAGGGCGGTCACGGAGGGCTCCATTGGAGAATTCGATGCAACGAAGCGTGTTTCACACCGCGGTTTCGACCGAGGTTCCGGCCCGCGCCCGTCTTACGGGTATTTGCGCCGCAGAAGACGTTCGAGAAACGTCGTCGCTTCGCGGTGCACCTGAGCCATTCGGTTGAGACGCGTGCGCACCTCCGATCGCGATCCGGGCACCGCCCGAAGACCCTGCTGCAGGAGTTCACCCATATCGCGCAGCGGGTCGACGTGGAGGGCGAGGGTGCGGGCCGGGTCGTCGACGAGGCGGTAGAAGTCTCGGCGTGCGCCGGGCCGGGGGACGCGCTCCACGAGGCTGAGGCGTTCGAGGTAGCGTGCACCGATGCTCGCGCTGGCCTTGCTGATGCCCAACTCCTCCGTCAGCTGGTCCAGCGACACCGGCTCGGAGTGAAGCAACAGGCACCCGAACACCCGGCCCGTCGCGCGGGGGACCCCCTGGCCCTGAAGGTGGAGGGCCATCGATTCGACGAATTCTTCGGTCTCTTTGCTCATTCGGTGCCCGCGTCGTGGCGCGAGGTGGGTGGCTGACAGCACCCAAGGGTAGGGCGATCGGCGTCGGATGGCGAACCCTGGCCCCTCGCCGCGGTGTAGACCGTCGAGTCGCTTCCGGTTGCCGCGACCCACTCCTTCCATCCCCGATCCGCCCATGGTCCGCACCGTCTCCTCGCCGCGCCGCCGGCTCGCCTCTCTCGGCACTGTCGCCGTTCTTCTCGCGCCCATGGTCGGGTGCGCCCAGAGCACCCCCACGACGCTGGCGAGTGAAGACCACTCGTACCGGGTCACGACGGTCGCCGAAGGGCTTGAGCACCCGTGGAGTTTCGCCTTCCTTCCGGAGGGTGGCATTCTGGTCACCGAGCGCCCGGGACGCCTCCGCGTCATTCGTGACGGCGTGCTCGATCCGACTCCCATCGGCGGGGTGCCCGAGGTGTGGGCGAGAGGGCAGGGCGGGTTGATGGACGTCGCGCTGCACCCGGACTTCGGCGACAACCGCTGGGTCTACCTCTCCTATTCGAAGCCCGGCCCGAACGGAACGGCGACGACGGCGGTCGTGCGCGGTCGCCTCGAGGGCTCGACGCTCTCCAACCTCGAAGAGGTGCTGGAGGCCGACGCATGGAACGGCAACCGCGTGCACTTCGGTTCACGGCTCGCCTTCGGGCCGGGCGGACACCTGTTCGTCAGCGTCGGCGACCGGGGACAACAAGACGAGGCGCAGGACCGGTCCAACCACCAGGGCACCATCATGCGGATACACGACGACGGCCGTGTGCCCGCCGACAACCCCTTCGTCGACGAGGCGGGCGTACGCCCGGAGATCTGGGCCTACGGGATTCGCAGCCCACAGGGATTGGCGTTCCGGCCCGGCACCGACGAGCTCTGGGAGTCCGAGCACGGTCCGCGGGGTGGAGACGAGCTCAACCGGATTCGGCCGGGGGTGAACTACGGGTGGCCCGAGATCACCTGGGGCGTCAACTACAACGGGACGCCCGTGGGCGAAGGTCGCCGTGAGGCACCGGGCATGGAGCAGCCCGTGCACTACTGGGTACCCTCGATCGCCACGTCGGGGCTGGCATTCTACGACGGGGCGGCGTTTCCACGCTGGAGGGGGAGCGCGTTCGTGGGAGGACTGGCCGGCACGCACCTCGCCCGGATCGGGCTGGAGGGATCGCAGGTCGTCGAACGCGAAGAGTTGCTCTCCGAAATGGGGCAGCGCATCCGCGACGTGCGGCAGGGGCCGGACGGGTTCCTCTACGTGCTCGTCGACTCCGGGCGCGCTCCGCTCTGGCGGCTGGAGCCGGACTCCTCGGCGACCGACGGTTCGTAACGCGCTGTCGGAGTTGGTGCTGGGAGCGAATCGATCGCCCCGACGCTCACCGGTAGGAGCGGAAGACCGACGTCGAGCCGTCCGCCGAGAAGGCGACGACGTCGTACGGGTCGGCCGCCATGCCTTCGACCTCCATTCCGGGTGAGCCGACCGGCATGCCGGGTACTGCCAGGCCGCGCGCCTCTCCCGGGTCGGCCAGGAACGCCTTGATGTCGTCGGCCGGCACATGACCCTCGACGACGAGGTCTCCGATCTCGGCCGTGTGGCACGACCCCATCTCGGGGGGCACGCCCAGGGCCACCTTCACGGTCGCCATGTCGTTGGTGTCGACCACCTCGACGTCGAAGCCGTGCTCGCGCAGGTGGTCGATCCAGTCGCCGCAACACCCACAACTCGGAGACTTGTAGACCTTCATGCGGGGCAGGTCGGGATCGACCGTGGTCGCCGACGAAGCGGCGAGGGCCGCGGGGGTCGAGGCGACGCCGGCGGCGGTCACCGTGCGTTCGGCGCTCGGGGTCGCCGACGTGTAGCGCATCAGGCCGAAGGCGAGCAGTCCGCCGATGAGGACGGTGGCAACGAGGGCGAGAGGACCACGCATCGTGGGAACTCCGGTCGATATGGTGTGCGGCCGTATGGTCGCCGTGAACATGGGGCGGGCCCCTGCGCCTTCTCAAGACCCGAGTGGAACGGTCGCGGGCGGCGGGGGTCCTCAACACGGACGCTCTCGCGGCCCAACGACGGCCACCGTCGCCCCGACCACGGCTTGCCCTCGCCCCAGCGACCCCACCGCTCGTGATTCGAAAGCTCCTGTTTCCGCTGGTCATCCTCCCCGTCGTGCTCGTGATCGACTTCGTGTCGAAGCGCTGGGCCCTCGAGGCGCTGGCAGACGGGCGGACGCTCGAGACGCTGGGGGGCCTGATGCCGTTGACGCTCGCGTTCAACAAGGGAGCGGCCTTCGGGCTGTCGGTCGGCGACGATTCGCGCTGGCTCTTCGTCCCGATCACCTTCGTCGCGCTTGGTCTGCTGATCGTTTTGTACCGGCAAACCGAGGTGAAGGATACGTTGCGTCTCGCCGCCATCTCGTTGGTGGCTGCCGGCGCCCTGGGCAACCTCTACGACCGGGTGCGGTGGTCGCGTGGCGTGGTGGACTTCTTCGGACCGGTGGACCTCGGCTTCTGGGATTTTCCGATCTTCAACGTGGCCGACATCTCGATCAGTTGTGGCGCGATTCTGCTCGCCATGTCGTTCTGGGCCGAGGAACGGCGGGAGCGTGAAGCCGCCCGTACCGCCGGAGGCGACGGGTCTTCGGATGGCGCGCCCGATCCCGTGAGTTGACCGACATGGACGTGCAGGAACTCATGAGCCGCACCATCGGCGGCGTGGAAGTATCACAGGTCCTGGTGGCCCTCGGGTCGGCGGTCGTTCTCACGCTTCTACTGCGACTCCTGTTCGGGATCGCGGTCGGTCGTGCGCGCAAGCTGGCCCAGGCCACCAGCAACGACGTCGACGATCTTCTCGTCGAGCTTCTCGACAAGACCCGCACGCTGTTCATCGGTCTCATCGTTCTGTGGGGCGCGGCACGCCCGCTCGATCTGCCGCCCGAAGCCGAGACGGTGCTGAAGGGGATTCTGGTCGTTGGGCTGCACCTGCAGTTCGGCTTCTGGGGCATGGGGGTCATCAACTACCTCGTGGCCCGGTGGAAGCGGCAGCAGATCGAAGACGATCCCGGGATGGCGACCGCCGTGGGCGCGGTCGGCTTCATCGCCCGGCTCGGCCTCTGGGCGATCCTCGGGCTGACCGCTCTCGGCACTCTGGGGGTTGAGGTCAGCGCCTTCGTCGCCTCGCTCGGGATCGGCGGGGTGGCCGTCGCCCTCGCGCTCCAGAACGTGCTCGGCGACCTCTTCGCTTCGATGTCGATCGTCTTCGACAAGCCGTTCGTAATCGGGGACTTCGTCCAGGTGGGCGACCTCGCGGGTAGCGTCGAATACGTCGGGCTCAAGACCACCCGGGTGCGATCCCTGTCGGGGGAGCAGTTGGTCTTCTCGAACTCCGACCTGCTCGGTTCGCGAATCCGCAACTTCGGGCGAATGAACGAGCGCCGAGCGGCCTTCGGTATCGGGGTCGTGTACGGCACTCCCCCGGAGAAGCTCCGCCGAATTCCCGGCATGATCCAGGCTGCGGTCGAAGGGTGCGAACACGCGCGCTTCGATCGCTCCCACTTCAAGTCGTTCGGCGCTTCGTCGCTCGACTTCGAGACGGTGTACTACATGAAGGTGCCCGACTACGCGACCTACATGAATGCCCAGCAGAGGATCAACTTCGAGTTGTACGAGGCGTTCGCCGCCCAGGGGATCGAGTTCGCGTTCCCCACGCAGACGCTCCACATCGTGCCACCGGAGGGCGCGGGCGGCGAATCCGCCGGGGACGGCGCCGGGAGCGCCTCGCCGTCGGACGCGTCGTAGTCCTCACCCCCCGTCGGCCACACGAGCATCGCTATCCCTCGTCGGCCTCCCTACCCGCGCCGGCCGGCTGCCACACCGCGTATTCGATGCGGCGTCCGCGCATGCGCGTGATCCGGAAGAAGCCGGCCTCGGCGAAGGGTACGATGTCGCCAACCCGACCCAGGCGGCCGAGTCGGCCGAAGAGGTAGCCTCCGAGGGTGTCGTGTGGTTCCTCGGGCAAGTTGATCGAGAGCGCGTCGGAGGCGTCGCGCACCGGCACACCGCCCCACACCCGAACGCGGTCCTCGTCGAGGGGGTAGAAGTTCTCGGGTTCGTCGCTCTCGTGCTCGTCCTGGATCTCGCCGATGATCTCTTCGATCAGGTCTTCGAGGGTGACCAGTCCGGCCGTGCCCCCGAACTCGTCGACCACGATGGCCATCTTGTTGCGCTGGACGCGCATTTCGGGGATCAGGTCTTCCACGGGTTTCCCCGACGGCGCGAAGAGCGGTGGGCGCATGACGTCGCGTAGCTCGCCCCCGCCGGCGCGACCGGCCCGCCACAGGTCACGCGCGAGTAGAATCCCCACGATCCGGTCGAGCGACCCTTCGTAGACGGGAAGCCGCAGATGCCCCTCGTCGAGCATCACGTCCATCGCCTCCTCGATGGTGGCGTCGACCGATACGGCGGTCATGTCGGTCCGGGGCGTCATCACCTCGGCGATCGTCACCTCGTCGAGCCGGATGACGTTCGACACCACCTTCCATTCGTCCTCATCGAGCTGCCCCTCGCGCCGACCGATTTCGGCCAGCACCTCGATCTCGGCGCGACTCACCGACGGGCGGCTGGTGTCTCCAGCGATCGAGCGCGCGAACCACGACAGCGGCACGAGGATCGGCTTCATGACGAAGACCATGACGCGCAAGGTCCAGGCGGCGAATCGCGACAGTCGCGGCCAGAAGGTGGCGCCGATCGTCTTCGGAACGATCTCGGCGAACAGCAGGATCATCGTGGTCAGGAACACGCTGAACGCAATGACGGCGGACTGCCCGAACACGGTGGCGGCGAGCGCTCCGGCCGTGGTGGCGCCGAGGGTGTTCGCGATGGTGTTGAGCGTCAGGATCGCGGCGATCGGCTCGTCGATCTTGCCGCGCATCGACTCCAGTACGTCGCCCGCCGGGTCATCGCGCTCCTGTAGCATGACCACGTGGGAGTGTGTGATCGAGAGGAGCACGGCTTCGAGTACGGAGCAGAGAAACGACGTAGCTACCGTTGCTGCGACGACCCAGATGAGGGTGGTGAGCATCTCGAGATGTGCGGGGGAAAGCCGGGCGGAGGTGCGAAGCGCCCGAATAGAATCGGGACGGGGCGGGGCACCGACAAGGGCGGCGGGAGCCGAAGGCGACGAGGCCGGAGCGCCTCAGGTGAGCGCTCCGGCCTCGGCTTCACGGGGTGGAGGGGGACGGCCGGTGGCCGCTCCGCCTTACGGCGTCGGCCGGCGTCAGGTCGCGGGACGCGTCTTGGGTCGGATGCGGATCGACCAGAGTCCCGAGTTGAAGTCGCTGAAGAAGAGGTGCCCCTTGTGTGGCTGCGGACCCCAGGCCATCGGTCCGTTCGAGACGAAGCCGTCGGGGTCGTAGGCCTTGAACACGGCGACTTCTCGACCCTGTGTTGCGAGATTGCCCATCAGCTCGCCCCCGACGTCGACGGCCCGCACGCCGCCTTCGTAGTAGGCCACGTAGAGCACGTCGTCTTCGACCCAGAGGTTGTGCGTGCCGTATTCGGGCACCTCGTACCGGGCGACGTCCTTCGGGTTCTCGGGATCCGTGAAGTCGATGATGTGGATGTAGCCCGAGGTCACGGTGGGCTGCTGGCCAGGCTCGCGCGGGATTCCGCTGAGGCCGGCTCCGGCCCACGCCGCTCCGCCGCGATTCAGGATCTCGTCGCCCAGGAAGAGATAGACCTTGCCGGTCGACTCCTGGTAGTACGGGAATGCGGCGTGGGTGCGCCCCACCGGGTACGGCACGTTGGTCACGAACACGGGGTTTTCGATCGTGCCGCCCCAGCGCCCATTCCCGACGTCGACCACGACCACCCCATTGCCCCACTCGGAGCTGTACGCGATCCCGTCGTAGACCCACACGTCGTGGATTCGGCTGTCGGGGTGGTTGTACTCGCTCACGAAGGTGGGATTCTCGATGTCCGACATGTCGAGGATCACGTACTTGTCGCCGCCCGACAGAGCGAAGAGGTGCGTGTCGGTGGCGAACATGTTGTGGACCCCGCCGGTGAGCCCCTCGTCGAAGGTCGAGGCGATGCGCGGGGCCCGGGGGTCGGCGAGGTCGATGATGACGACGCCGTTACGACGATTCGACGCACCCTCTCGCGACAGGGCGGCGTAGCGCCCGTCGGGCGACACCTTCACGTCGTTGACCGTGCGCGCATCCACCTGGATCGAGTCGACCGGAATCACCGTGGCCGGATCGGTCACATCCCAGAAGTAGGCCCAGCCGTCGCCGCCCCACGTACCCGTCACGGCGTAGTCCCGGCCATCCAGCCCCTCGTAGACCCACAGGTCGGAGGTGTGCACGTGGCTCACCGAGCCCTGACCCATCACCTCCACTTCACGGATCGCATCGCGCGGACGGATGTCGATCGTGCGACGGGCCACGAGGTCGCCGGCGGTGGCGACGATCGTGTACTGGCCCGGCGCCTCACCCACGAAGCGGCCCCGCTCGATGATGCCCGCTGCGCCCGGGGCGTTGATCGTGTCGTCGGGCACGTAGTAGGTCGCCCAGGTGATGGGCATGTCGTCGACGGGCCCAGCCGTTCCCGCCGCGCGGGCCTCGAAGGCGATCACGTCGCCCTGGAGCGCCTCCTCGCTCCCGCCCTCGATGTCGAGGCTGGTAGCCGGGAAGGCGGGGATCTCGTAGGTGAGTGCGCCCCGGGCTCCCTCGGCGTCGGCCCGTACCGTGACCGAGCCCGGCGCGTGGGCGTGGACGACTCCGAAGGCGTCGACGGTGGCGACCGTTTCGTCGGAAGAGGACCACGAAAACGTCGCCTCGGGGCGCTCACTCCCGTCGGCGTGCAGGGCTCGGGCGCGGTGGCGGATGCTCGTTCCGGCGTACAGGGTCTCGGGAGAGCGGGCGGCGATCTCGATGCGATCAACCGCCGGCCAGGTCACTTCGACGGGCACGCGCAGCTGGGCCGGTGTGCCGTCGAAGTCGTCGGGTACGACCACCGACGCGATCACCATTCCAGTGCCGCCGGCCGTGCCGGTCACGGTTCCGGCATCCATGTCGACCGACACACCCCGACCGAACACGCGGATCTGCACGCCCTCGACCACCGCGCCGTCGGCATCGAGCGCCACGATCGACAGGGGGGTCGATGTGCCCCGCTCGACACTGATCTCAGCGGGTTCGGCTCGCAACGACGCGACGCGACGCGCGTTGTCGAGGTTGGGGTCCTGCGCGTGGAGCACGGCGGGCCCGGCGATGGAGAGCGCCAGGGCCCATGCGAGGGGCCGGAAGGTCTTCATATGAACGTCCATATTCGAGATGCGGCAGGTCGGGAGCGCGACCGTAGCGGGGCGCGGCCCTCGGGTCTAGAGTAGAGGACCGCAGTATAGGCATTGTGCCTCTGAAACGCATAGCCTCATCGATCCCGTCGCTTCGTGGCCGTCACATGATCCGTCGCTCGTCCCTCGCCGTCCTTCTTTCGTCGTTCGTGTTGTCGTCCTGCGCAGGCGGTCCGTCTCCGGATGGACCGACGCCTTCGGGTGGATCCGCGTCGGACGTCACCTCGAACTACTACGTGTACGTAGGGGCCGAATCGGCCGACCTGATGCATCGGATCCGGCACGGCCCGGACGGCACGGTCGTCGACCGGAGTATTCCCGTGGGCGAGATGGCGGTCGAAAACGAGGGGCCCCACGGCTTCGCGACCTCGCCCGACGGGCGGTTCATCTACATGACCACGGGTCACGGCGTGCCGGACGGCAAGCTGTGGAAGTTCGAGGCGGGCCCGGACACCCTCGTGTCGGAGCCGATCCTGCTGGGGTGGTTTCCCGCCACGATCGACCTGACCCCCGACGGCCTCTACGCGCTGATCGCCAACTTCAACCTTCACGGGGAGATGGTGCCCAGCACGGTCTCGGTCGTCTACACCCCCGACATGGTCGAGGTGGATCAGATCGAGACCTGCGTCATGCCGCACGGGCTGCGCCTGTCGCCCGACGGTCTCTTCGCGTACTCGAACTGCATGATGAACGACCAGATGGTCGAGATCGACACCCGCACGTTCGAGGTGGCGCGCCGCTTCTCCGTGGCGGTGGGCGAAGAGGGTCCGGTCGATGGCTCGATGGATCACTCGGGGATGGACCACTCGATGATGGACCACGACACGATGGGGTCGATGGGTGGCATGGCGATGGATCCCTCGTGCTCGCCCACGTGGGCCGAGCCCTCACCCGACGGTGCGCGGGTCTACGTGGCGTGCAACAAGGGGGATCGCGTGCTCGAGATCGACCGCGCCTCGTGGGCGCTGCAGCGAGTCTTCGAGACCGGCCGCGGGCCGTACAACCTCGACGTGACGCCCGATGGACGAGTGCTCGTGGCCACCCTGAAGCAGGGGGCCGGGGTGGAGTTCATCGACCTCGAATCGGGCGAGAGCGTCGGCCAGTTGCCCTCGGCGACGACCGTCACCCACGGCGTCGTGATCTCACCCGACTCCCGGTTCGCCTTCGTGAGCGTGGAGGGCGTAGGTGCCGAGCCCGGCAAGGTCGAGGTCTACGATCTGCGTTCGTTCGAGCAGGTGGGCGCGGTCGACGTCGGCCAGCAGGCCGGAGGCATCACCTTCTGGAAGGTGGAGCCGCTCAACTGATCGGGCGGGTCTTCGGCACGATCCGCACCGACCAGAGGCCGGAGTTGAAGTCGCTCAGGAAGACGTGGCCCTTGTAGGGCTGAGGTCCCCACGCATTGGGCGCGTTGGCGATGTAGCCGAGCGGGTCGAACGCCTTGAAGACCGACATCTCGCGGCCCTGGGTGGCGAGGTTGCCCATCAGTTCGCCGCTCACATCGACGACCCGGAGTCCCCCTTCGTAGTACGCGACGTACAGTACGTCGTCTTCGACCCACAGATTGTGTGTGCCGAACTCGGGCACCTCGTACCGCGCCACATCGATGGGATTCTCGGGATCCGTGAAGTCGATGATGTGGATGTACCCCGAGGTGGGAGCCTGGACTCCACCTTCGCCGGTTTCGGGGTCGTAGGGGGCGTCGCTGCCATACCCCTCGAACGCCGCGCCCTCGCGACTCAGGATCTCGTCACCCAGGAAGAGATAAACCTTCCCGGTGGACTCCTGGACGTAGGGGAATGCGGCGTGTGTGCGCCCGACGGGGTAGGGGACGCTCGCGACGAGTACGGGGTCTTCGAGCGATCCCCCCCAACGGCCGTTGCCGACGTCGACCACGACCACGCCGTTCCCCCACTCCGACGAATACGCGATGCCGTCGTGCACCCACACGTCGTGGATGCGGCTGTCCGGGTGGTTGTATTCGCCGACGAAGGTCGGGTTGGCCAGGTCCGACATGTCGAGGATGACGTACTTGTCGCCCCCCGACAGCGCGAACAGGTGGGTGTCGGTGGCGAACATGTTGTGCACGCCGCCGGTCAGACCCTCGTCGTAGTTCGCCGCGATGCGCGGGGCCGTCGGGTCGGCGAGGTCGAGGATCACGACCCCGTTGCGACGGTTCGAGGCTCCCTCGCGTGAGAGCGCCCCCCAACGGCCGTCGGGCGACACCTTCACGTCGTTCACCGTGCGCGCGTCGACCTGGACGGAGTCGTAGACCATCGGAGCGGCCGGATCCGTGACGTCCCAGAAGTAGGCGACCCCGTCGGCTCCCCAGGTGCCGGTGATGGCGTAGTCGCGCCCATCGGTGCCCTCGAAGACCCACAGGTCGGAGGTGTGCACGTTGCGTACGCTTCCCTGGCCGACCATCTCGACCTCGCGAATCGCCTCGCGCGGGCGGATGTCGATGGTGGCCCGGGCGACCCGGTCGCCGGCCGTCGCCAACACGTCGTAGCGGCCGGGGACCTCACCGACCAGCCGGCCGTTGCGGATCAGAGCGCCCGCGCCCGGCGCCTTGATCGAGTCGTCGGGCACGAAGGTGGCCGTCCACGACACCGCGAGGTCGTCGATGGCGCGGCCCTGGGCGTCTTCCGCGCGCAGGCCGAGCGGGATGACGTCTCCGGTACGGGCCTGTTCGGGTGCCTGGAGCGACATCTCGGCCACCTCGAACGGCTCGACCGTGTACGACAGGGTCGTTTGGACCCCCTCCAGCGACGCCGTCACCTCGACGCTTCCGGGCGCGATGCCGGTCACCGTGCCCCAGCGGTCGACCCGAGCCACGCTCTCGTCGGAGCTCGACCAGGCGACCCGGGCCTCGGGCCGGAGCGACCCGTCGCCATGGAGCGCGCGGGCGCGGTGCTCGAGGCGTGTGCCGACCCGTAGCCCGAACCGCTCGGCCTCGACCTCGATGCGCGAAAGCGAGGGCCAGTCGACGGTCACGGGGATGCGAAGGGAGGGAGGCGCGGCGTCGTCGGACGCGGGCACCACGACCGTCGCGACGATCTCGTATTGTCCGGCCTGCGACGCGGTGACGGTGCCGCCCCGGACCCGGAGTGCGTTTCGGGGCGCGGCGAAGCGGATCGCCGCGTCGATCGTGTTGCCCTCCGCGTCGACGGCGCGCACCTCGAAGCTCGCGGAGCCGCCCGTCTGGAGTCGCAGGGAGGCGGGCTCGGCCTCGAGCCGGACGGCGCTCCAGTCCTGAGCCTGGACCGAGTCGGGCGACATCACGAGTGCGACGAGCATGGCGGCGGCGAAAGCCGCGAGCATCGCGGCGGCGCCCATCGGGCTCGGGAGCTGTCCGGCGCGGGTGCGCCCCGCGGGACGCCGGGCGGCGCTGACCCCGAGGGCGATGGCGCGGGCGGCGAGCCCGAG
Source organism: Longimicrobiales bacterium (assembly GCA_028279425.1). Taxonomy (GTDB): domain Bacteria; phylum Gemmatimonadota; class Gemmatimonadetes; order Longimicrobiales; family Gaopeijiaceae; genus Gaopeijia. The sequence continues at coordinate 13,564 of JANQNV010000279.1, forward strand.
GGTGCTGATGCTGAGGGCGCGGATGCGGGCGGCGAGCCCGAGGAGAGGCTGGCGACGCGGGGTCGTCGAGTTGACGGGACGCGGCATGCGAGGGTGACTCCGGTTGGGCGCGGGGAGCAGCGGGCCGGTCAATCTGCCGAGGTACCGGAGGGCATGGCAAACAAAGGCGCCGGGGTTACCTTCTTCCGTCCTTTTGAACCCTACAGGAAGCCCCTCATGCAGATTCGCACCCTCCTCACGCTCGCTACCCTCGCTACCCTCACCTCTGCCTGCGCGGAATCGGGTGGGTCGGCGTCGGCCTCGCTCGAGACGGAGGTTCAGATGGCGAGCTACGGGATCGGCATGAACATGGGTGCGCAGCTCGCTCCCGCCGAGGGCAAGATGGATATGGCGGCCTTCCTGCGCGGTGTCGAAGACGCCATGGCCGGCAACGACCCGGCGGTGGACCAGGAGGCCCTCCAGACCGCGATGACCGCCTTCAGCCAGACGATCAACGAGGAGATGATCGCCGAGCGCGAGGCGTTGGCCGAGACCAACCGCACCGAGGGTGCGGCGTATCTGGCCGACAACGAGGCGCGCGAAGGCGTGATGGTGACGGAGTCGGGTCTCCAGTACGAGGTTCTCGAGGAGGGGACTGGTGAACGCCCCGGCGCGTCGGACCAGGTCCGACTCCACTACCGCGGCACGCTGGTCGACGGCACGGAGTTCGACAGCTCGATCGGCGGTGACCCGGCACAGTTCGGGGTCGGCGGTGTGATCCCGGGCTTCTCGGAAGCTCTCCAGCTCATGCCGGTCGGCGCCAAGTACCGTGTCGTGATCCCGAGCGATATCGCCTACGGCGCGCAGGGTTCGGGTACGATCGGCCCCGACGCGGTGCTGATCTTCGAGATCGAGCTGCTCGAGATCGTCTGATCTCGGAGACCCCTGACCGGGGTCGCGAGCGGCTCCAGCTACGCCCACCGCACCCTCTCGGGCCACTGGCCGGAGAGGGTGTGGCGGTGCGGGGGGGGGGAAGGCTCTGTCGGGGCGTGTGAGGGTCGACGAGCCATGCGGGTGGGCCACGCGTGGTGCCGTAGGTCGACGCGCCGGGGGCGGTGAGCCATGCCGAGGGCGACAGCCGTACCGTATGGCGACGCGCGTGCCGAGGGCGACGGGCTGTGCCGAGGGCGACGGGCTGTGCCGAGGGCGGCGAGCCGTGCCGATGCGTCGTCGCGGCGCGCCACCTCGCCACCGCGTCGTCGCGACGCGATCAAAACGCCAACAACCGTGTTCGCGCGGCGGAGCGGCTAAGCTGCAGGCACGGTTGATGGCTCCTGGAGCCACGAAACGTGTCTGGGCGGCGATGCGGCTACGCTGCAGACACGATTGGTGGCGATCCAGGGCCCGGGTGGCGTTTCGCCCCACGCCGAGGAGCCACCGGCGAGGTCGGCCACGCAGGAGATCAGCGCCGGGATCAGCCACCGACGGGATCAGCCACCGACGGGATCAGCCACCGACGCGATCAGCCACCCGCGCGATCAGCCACCCGCGCGATCAGCCACCGACGGGATCAGCCTCCGCTTCGATCAGCCACCCGCGCGATCAGCCACCGCTTCGATCAGCCACCCGCGCGATCAGCCACCGACAGGATCAGCCTCCGCTTCGATCAGCCACCCGCGCGATCAGCCACCCGCGCGATCAGCCACCTGCGCGATCAGCCTCCGGGGAGTCGGTACCTAGCGAGTACCGGGTAGTGGTCGGTCGTGGTCTCGGCGTACGAGGGGATCCACTCGTCCACGCGAAGCGCCTCCACCGAGCCCGTGACGTATCCGCCGGCCACCTCGTCGCTGACGAGATGGTGGTCGATGAGCTCCTCGTAGTTGACGGTCGACGACACACCCCGCTGAGAAAGGGCTTCGCTGATGAAGCGCCAGTTGGGGTCATCGACGAGCCGCGCGTACGGTGAGGGGCTGCTGAGCCGGATCGACGTATCGACATCGTCGTTGAAGTCGCCCAGCACCCAGACGGGCTCGGTCGGCCAGCGGTCCTCCAGATAGGCGTGGAGTGCCTCGGCCGCATCGCGACGCCGCGTCCAGGACTCGTCATCGGGTGCGGCCTTGGCATGAAGCAGGACGACCACCCCCTCGGCCGAACCCGTTTCCGTGCGGGCACGGATGCGCACTTCGACCGGGGGCCGCCCGGCGAAGGCGTGATTGTAGTCGGCGAGGATCACTCGGGCACCGAGCAACTCGACCACATCGGTGCGGTACAGCAACGCGACCTTCTGCTCGCGATCTCCGAAGCCTTCATACCACTCCGCGCCGTCGATGACGGCCGGTTCGTCGGCCAGAAGGCCGGCCCAGCCGGGCAGCTCACCGATCAGCCGTCGGAACGCTGCAGCGTCGACCACTTCCTGAAGGGCCCAGAGATCGAGTTGGGTGGCCTCGACCACCGCGCGGAGATTGGCGAGTTGGAGCGCCTCGTCGCGCGGCCCGTTCCCCTCGTCACCGAACCAACTGACGTTCCACGTCGCGACGTCGAAGGTGGCGTCGGTCCCTCGGACGGGGACGGCCGGCGCCGGATCACTTCGGCCGGAGGTGAGGGCCGCGGAGGGCGTGAGGGCTTGGCTCGAGTCCTCGCCGCGCGTTGGAGGTGGCCCTTCTGCGGGGGCGCACCCGGCCGCGAACACGGCGACGGCGAGGGTCGCGAGTACCGATGCGGACGGCGTCTGAACGGGGCAGCGCCGT